>JBJOLU010000144.1:0-7762 GCA_046052705.1 Bacteroidota bacterium
AAAGCGGCTATGCGCTTGCCCTTGCAGAGTTCAATGACCGATTTATCCTGCATAGACAGATTTAGGCAAATGGAAAAATACCGTGGTGCCGGCTCCCACTTCGGAGCTAAGAGTGATATGACCTCCATGAAGGGCCACGGCTCTCTGCATGATCATCGTACCAATTCCGGTACCGCCAAACTGACGGTAGGTAGAAAAATAGGGTCTGAAAAAATTCGCCTGCGTTTGCTCGTCCATTCCCACGCCGGTATCACGCACAAACAAACTGAACTCTTTGGGCTGCACCTGATACCCAAGTTCTATGGTTCCTGTTTTGTCCGGCAATGCCCGTATGGCATTCTCCACTGCATTGCGAACTGCTCTGGATAACTTCGGCGCATCAATTCTAATCATCACGGGAGTTTTGGGCACACGAACCACAAACGAGATTTCTCCGAACGAGCTGTCGTCGAACTCCTGTACCACCGACGAGTAAAATTGGGCCAAATCAGTTTCACCTGCATGCAGCACTTCGTCGCGGCCTATGCTGACGATATCGCGCACTCGCTGCAGCAAGAGTTTTGATTGATGAATAATACGGCGACGCTGATCCAGGAACAAGGGCGTGGATGACGACGTATCCATTTGTTCGGCGTTCAATCGTATCACGCTCAAATTAGTTTGCATGTCGTGGGCTAGCTGTGCCCAGTTCACGAGTCGCTTACGTTCTAACTCCTCGGTGATATCGATTCCGCTTATCACCATCCCCCTGAAGCCACCGGCAATGCCAAACCACGGCTGGGCGTTGAACAACAGCTCGCGTTCGGAATCGCTACGATGCAGTGCAATGCTACTACTACGAACTTCACGAGCCACAAGAGCAGAGGCCACGAAGCGTTCCACTTCCTGCTGAACATCGCTGTGGCAGTAATAGCTCAGCACTCGCCGAAGCGGAGTGTGGGAGTCCATGGCGAATAACTCACGGGCTTTGTTATTCATCCGCCGAACCTTCATGTTGCGGTCCACAACAAACGAAACTCCGCGCGAGGTATGCTCAAGCACGTCGCGAAGCAATTGCCGGTACGAGAGCACACGAAAGAACAGAAATCCGAAGGCCAGAGTAAGCAGTAACCACGGCAGTACCGATGTGGCAAACGCAAACAACGATCGCAGGCGATACCACGCATCCTTAGTCATCGCATAGATCACCGCTTCATGACTGTCTGCAATGCTCAGGACACCGGCCTGCGGTTCAATGCGAATGTCTTTAGTGCTAAAGGATGCGTCGTGAAGAACGCTAAGCAATCCCTCCGAACCAACAGCCACAATGCCATTGGCAAAAACGAAAAACGCCGTGTCTGCATATGCTTCTGCGGCAAGGGGATCGGCAAGATCCGGCGGCAAGGGGATCAAACGCGTAGGCATGAATCCCCGAACATCGCGCACTTCAATGCTCCACGTTGTGGTGCTGTTGGTTGCAATCATTGATGAACGCTGCAGGCTATAAAAAGTAGAGTCGGAAAAGCATGCTATGCCATTCACCACAGACGACGCTGCCAGAGAGGTCCACGCGCTATTCGCGTAGCGTTCAATACTTGCCATGTTGTCGCTTAAGCTGCACAACGTAAGCAAATCGGCCCCTGCGCGTTTGATTGCAATGATTACTCGCGGATATGAATACACATGTAGCCGCCGAAACTGTTGCGAAGAAGAGGCCGGCTCCAGATACACCACGCTGTCTGCCGTGCACAAAGCTGCATACCCGGATCCGCGAAGAATGCGTGTTACATCGAGCATGCTTCGCACGCTGCGAGTTTCTATAGGACGGCTGAAGCCAAGAACAGCGGAATACAATGTGTCGCTTCGCACAAAGAGCAGATACCACGAGGCGTTACGCCACGAAGCAAAGAGCAGAGAGTCTGCTTGAATAGTGGCTTGTACCACCTTGCCCGAAAATGTTGAACTCAAATGTATACTACCCGGCTCGGCGCTATGCTTCAATGCAACGCTACGCCCGGTGGCACTATCTATGCACACAGTTGTGGCCTGCCCTAACGAGATACGTTCTTGAACAGAGAGTGTAAAGGGCATTGGATCCTGCTCGGCATGCAACGTACTCGTTACACAGAGTGTGCACGCAAGAATCACCAGCATGGAAACAGTACTTTTCAATGCTCCTCCGTTAGCTGGCACACGCAATAGCAGGCCACGCCCTCACCTCTGCCAATAAAGCCCAGCTTCTCGGCAGTTGTGGCTTTGATGTTCACACGGTTTTCCGGGAGCGAAAGCAGGCTCGCGATGGTGGATCGCATACGCTGTTTGTACGGAAGAATCTTCGGCGCCTCAAGAGTAAGAGCAATGTCGGCATTCACAATGTGCAGGTTGTGGCTTTGGAGCAGGGAACATACGTGCAGAACAAACTTCGAGCTGGGAGCGTCTTTCCATTGCGGGTCGGTATCCGGGAAATGCTCGCCGATATCACCGAGTCCCGCTGCACCGAGCAGGGCATCGCACAAGGCATGAAGTACCACATCTCCGTCGCTGTGGGCAACAGTACCTATGGGAGATTCAATGGAAACGCCACCCAACACCAGTGTTTCGCCGGGCGCGAGCCTATGAACATCGTAGCCAAAACCTGTCATGAAAAAGAGTGGAGTAGTTGTGAATAACCTATTGAAAAAAGCACTGAAGGAAGCATGTATTTTGCGTCATGATCACGAACGAACTAACGGTTACTCTGCTTACCAGACTTCTGCAAGAAGTAATAGAGGAACCATTCCGACACGTGCGAGTGGTTGGCGAGATAACCAACTACAAGCGAGCTGCATCCGGGCACCATTATTTCACGCTAAAGGACGAGCTTGCGCAGATCCAGTGCGTGATGTGGAATTCGCGTCCCGTGCAGTCGCCGCTGTCCGATGGCATGCGGGTGATTGTTACGGGAAGAATCACCGTATACGCCCAGCGCGGAAACTATCAGATAGACTGCTCATCCGTGGCACCGGCAGGCATAGGAGAACTCTATATCGCCTTCGAAAAACTCAAGCAAGAATTACTCACGCTGGGATACTTCGAACGCGAGCGCAAAAAGTCTATACCCGGCTTTCCGCAAAACATTGGCATTGCTACCTCTGCATCGGGGGCTGTGCTCCACGATATTCTCACCACACTGAACGATCGCATGCCGTCGGCGCATGTGTTTTTCCGGCCCACCCTTGTGCAGGGACAGGGTAGTGTGGAAGACATTGTGCGAGCAATCAAAGATCTCCACGAATATCCCTGCGATGTGATCATCGTTGGTCGCGGAGGAGGATCGTTGGAGGACTTGTGGTCCTTCAATACTCGTCCCGTTGCCGATGCAATATACAACGCTCGCATACCAATCATTTCCGCTGTTGGCCACGAGACGGATACATCCATTGCCGATATGGTGGCCGACTTGCGCGCCCCTACGCCTTCGCTGGCAGCCGTGGCTTGTACACCGGTTACCTACGGTGATTACCTGATGCACATCGATCAAATCGCCGTGGACCTAGGCGACATGGTGCGGGGCACAATTGCCACCATAGCTCAGCAGGCGGAAGAGTGGTACGACGGCACTATCGAGACCCTTGTGCGCACCACCATGCGTTCTCATAGTGCGACGTTGGATACGTATGTGCGAAGCAGCGGACGGGCCTTGAACTACGCCATGCAGTCCATGAGGCAACGCACTTTACATGCCGGGCAGCTGCTGCAATCATTGCGTCCTCTTGCGCCACTGGACAGAGGTTTCGCTCTTGTATATAGTGATAACAAGGTGGTGCGAAGCGTCGATTCGTTGGAACCGGGCCAGGTTGTGCAGATACGGCGCGCTGAGAGCACTAGCACCGCAATAGTGCAGAGTAGCGAGTCGAATACAGACAAGAATACAGACAAGAATTCTGACAAGAATGCAAAAGCGTAAAAAATCAGGAATGCAATCGTAAAAACGATAAAAGGAAAAGATAATGGCGAAAAAAGTTAAAAACTTCGAGGATAACCTTGCTCGGTTGCAAGAAATTCAAGCTTCGCTGGAACAAGGCGATTTACCGATCGAGGTGATGCTCGAGGCCTATGAAGAGGGAATGAAGCTTGTGGCCGACATGCAGAGTTATTTGGAGAATGCGCAGCAGAAGGTAACGGACATTACCAAGAAGTATGCGCAGGAAGATGAGGAGGTGTAGTTGACGCCGGTGGCATTTCTTACCACCAGGCAGCACTGCCAAAGGTAACAGCCGAGCCAGTGGGCGCATCGTTCCATTGGTTATACCCCAGAGCCACTCCGGAGCTCATCCCCGCGGTAGACTGCAATGCATGGAGCATTGTCCAAACCGGAGGCAGTCCGCAGATACGGCGGCGATCGCCGTTGAGGGCAATACCGGAAAAAACATCGCGAGCGGAACCTTTTACTATGGAGTTCATGATTTCGAAATCTTCAGAACGCAGAGTATCCAGCATTGCTTCGGCATCCCAATCATCGCCGAAACGCCGCCCCACATGCGCTAAGTCACCGCTTACCACCCACAGGGCCTTGCGCCCGCTTTCGTGCACCACAGCCTTGAGCGCTTCCATGAAAGCTTGAACCTTGGCATGTTGATGCGGCTCCTTTTGGCGGCGCACATGGTCGCCGAAGGATGTTACCAGAACAGGTAGTATGGTGAAGCTTCTCCGGGGAAACAGATGCTGTAGAAAGAGGTGGTGAAATTCTAACGAATGTTCCGGAGCGTGAGCAATATCGTTGCGGGTAAGCGGCACAGAGCATTGCTCGTGGAGCTTCTCTACCAACTCTACATCGGTTCGCAGCAATCCCAGCGGTGTTTCGAAACTCTTGGTGGTAAGGATAAACTGATCCTGCCAACCATAGTGCGAGGTACCAATGTGTACCACTAGATCGAAATCGCTTTCGCGAATAGCGTTGAAGGGCGCGGCATAGATTTCTTTGTCTACACGGAAGTCTATGTGGGGCGCTAGAATGGCCTTAGCATTTGCCGGATAGCTTCGCTGCGGCGACATCGCGAGAATCTCATCAAGGAAGGTTCGCAAATCGTCGGCCTGATCCGGGTAGCACACTCCCGCGCATACTGCGGGGCGTATGTCGGAATCCAAAAAACTCTTGGTATCGAAATACTGCTCACTCTCCAGTAGACAGGCTTCGTCCAATGCCTGTATAAACGCCGCTAACTCTTGCAGCCCGGCAGATACACTCAGTTCTTCATTCTCTGCGTTCAACTCTGAATATAGAGAGTGAATTGTATGCTCGCCATGGAGCTTTTCCAGAATGCGAAGCATGGGCGCTTCGAGCATAATGTTCTCTTCGGCAATTCCCTCGCTGTCGCTGATAATGATAACGTCCTCGCCATTGTAGGTGCCAAGGACTATCTCCAGATTGGAGCGTAAAGCCGGCAAGGGATCGCGGAAATTCAGAGGCATGAGTTATTGGATATTTGCTTCATCGAAACGGCGTTCTATGCGCTTCGCAAAAGCTATGAACGCAATTCCGGCTGCCGCGAATACAATACCGGCTAGAAGCAGCCAGTAGTTCGGAGCTGTGGGGTTAAGCTGTTGTAGCACAAAGAAGGTGATGAGCATGATCAACGCGGAGAGAAAATTCGCTCCAACAATGAACTTCTTTGCTTTGTTGAGATTTGCACGGGCAGACATAAATTCTCCTATCGTAAAGCGCTTTCTAAAGCAGTTCTGGCATCGGTTTTTTCGTCGCGGTATTTCACGATGATGGGTGTGGAAACGCTCAGGCCATGTTCGGCAGCAAAGTCGCCGGAAATAGTGCGCGTGCCTGCCACAACCACTGCCGATGCAGGAATGGTAAGTGGAGCATCGGGGCTGCTGCGATACACGGTCTTATTCACAAGATCGTATACCGGTGTGGAGGCATTGAGGATCACACCGCTGCCAAGTACAGCTCTGCTGCGAATCATCACACCTTCGTACACACCGCAATTACCGCCTATCATTACATCGTCTTCAACAATCACGGGATTTGCGCCGGCCGGCTCAAGAACGCCGCCAATCTGAGCGGCTGCGCTGATGTGCACACGCTTACCAATTTGCGCGCAAGTGCCAACGAGTGCATGAGAATCAATCATGGTGCCTTCGTCTACATACGCGCCAATGTTCACATACATGGGCGGCATACAAATCACTCCCGAGGCTAGATAGCAACCGGTACGCACGGCCGATCCGCCGGGCACTATACGCACGTTGTTCTCGAGTGTGAACGGATGTAGTGGCAGTGTGTGTTTGTCGAAGAACGGCCATCCCTGCATGGATACATCGCGAAGCTCACCACGTTTAAAGCACAAGAGTATCCCTTGCTTTACCCAAGAGTTTACCGCCCACGTGCCGTCATCTTGGGGCGAGGCAGCGCGAATGGTACCGCTATTAAGAGCAGTAATGAACTCCTCCACCAGAGATTCCATGACAGCCGGTGAAAATTGCGAAGCCGAATCACAGGCCCCGAGTATTCGTTCGCGAAGAGAAGACCGAAGAGAAGACATAGAGAGGCGTATCAGGATGAATGCGAAAACGCAAAGTTGAGAATCTTGTACACAAGGCGGGCAGTAGTAAGGTTGGGATGCGAGAGCCCTTTCATAGGAGCCAGCTCCACAACATCCAAACCCACTATTCGATGACCACGCTTGATAAGTGTTCGGAACAGGTCCAGTGTTTCCGCGTAGAAGAAACCGTCCGGTTCGGGAGTACCGGTGGCCGGCATTACCGAGGGATCGAAATAGTCTACATCGAAGGTTACGTACACATCTTTCGTTAATGTCTGCGCTACCGACTTCTGCCAGTTCTTGCCATGAAGACCGCGTCGAATGGCCGATGCGTAAAACGTGTTGATGCCCTTGCTCGTGATAAACTCGGCTTCTTCGACGCACTGAGCGCGAATGCCCACTTGAGTAATGCGATCGGTAGGGAAGAACTCGGCCACACGAGACATAAAGCAGGCATGAGACCACGGCGTGCCTTGATAACTCTCGCGCAAATCCGAATGAGCATCGAAATGAAGAATACTCATGTCGGGGTATTTTTCGAAGTGAGCTTGTATAGGACCGGTAGACAAGGTGTGCTCGCCACCCAGTGTGACGCAGAACTTATCATCGCGAAGTACCGTTCGCACCGAGTCGGCAATGAGCTCAACGGCAGCTTTACCTTTTTTTGTACCCAACGAAAGTTCGGGAAGTGTGGCTATGCCTTTGTCGAAGCACAACTCGCGGCGGAATTCATCGTCGTAAAATTCCACATAGGCGCTGGCCTTGAGGATCTCTTTGGGGCCATACTTTGTGCCGCCTCCATAACTCACAGTTTGCTCCAACGGCGCCGAGAGCACCACGATATTGGAGGAGGAATACGCGGAATGCGCTGCATTCAATGCCAGGAAATTCGATGAAGTTGGCAGAACTTTAGGTGCACTGTTCGCAGTTCGTTTGGCCGACTTTGTTGAAGGCTTCGCGGTGGATGCTTTCTTCACGGTAGCTGCCTTCGTTGAAGCCTTCGTTGACGCCTTTGTTGTCACTTTGCTTGTTGTCTTTGCTGTTGTCGTTGTCTTTTTAGGGCTCATGGATATAGCTGGGTAAGAGTATTGCTTCGTAAGTACTACTTTGTGAATATTGCTTCGTAAGTATTACTTCGTGAGTATGCCGGGTAAAAGTTTGTCTCTCATGACGGGAATCATCGACAATATCTTCTCCGGTGCTTTGAAGATATTCACGGCTGCGTGGGTGGTGTTCGGCAGCTTGGT
>JBJOLU010000145.1:0-3197 GCA_046052705.1 Bacteroidota bacterium
AAGAACGTAGACATTGTGCATTTGCACACAGAGGGCCAAGCGCCGTACGCACGTGCCGAGTTTGCCGACAGCTTCAACGTTCATGTGTTGTTTACGGGGCCGAACATGCGCGACGCGGTGAGCTCCGGCCGGGCCGATTACATCCCGGTGTTTCTCTCTGAGGTGCCACTGCTGTTTCGCCGCGGCGTGCTACCCATCGATGTGGCGCTGGTACAGGTGACGCCTCCGGACGCGCATGGATACTGCTCTCTGGGCGTTTCTGTGGATGCCACTATTGCGGCAGTGCAAACCGCGCGGTTTGTGGTGGCGCAGATCAATCCCAATATGCCCAGGTCTTTAGGCGATGGGAATATTCATATGTCCCGATTTCATGCGGTGTGTGAATCTGCAACGCCGATCATCACGGCAGCGTACTCACAGCCCTCGGAGGTAGAAGTTCAGGTGGGGCGCAATGTGGCTGCGCTGGTCCAAGATGGTGCCACCTTGCAGCTTGGAATAGGCAGTATTCCTAATGCCGTGCTTGCGGAGCTGATGCATCACAAGAACCTGGGAATTCACTCGGAGATGTTCTCCGATGGCGTGCTCGATCTGGTGGAGCGCGGCGTTATTACCAATAGTCTGAAAAAGAAACATCCCTTCAAAACCGTCGCGGGATTTGTGATGGGATCGCGCCGCTTGTATGATTACATCCACGACAATCCCGGCGTGCTCCTACTGGACATCGCCTACGTGAACAATCCTCGGGTGATAGAACAGAATCCGCGAGTCACAGCCATCAACAGTGCTATCGAGGTGGATATTACCGGTCAGGTATGTGCCGATTCTATTGGCTCCCGTATTTACTCCGGAGTGGGCGGGCAAATGGATTTTATGAGAGCTGCTGCACTGTGCGACGATGGCAAACCAATCATTGCGTTGCCCTCGGTTACTTCGCGAGGAGAGTCCAGAATTGTGTGTCACTTAAAGCCCGGTGCGGGTGTGGTCACAACGCGCGCGCATGTGCATTGGGTGGTGACCGAGTATGGAGCGGTAAATCTTTATGGAAAAAATCTTCGTGAGCGCGCGCATTTGCTCACGAGTGTGGCGCATCCCGATCACCGCGAGGAATTAGAGCGGCAGGTGCGCGATACCTTCCATTATTGAGGTATAGCCATTGGTACGTACGAATCCTTGGGCGATACTTTTATGTGCCCGAGTTTTTCAAGCATCTCAATCACTTCTTTTTCCTTTCGCGTGCCTATAAGCAAGGCTGCGCCTGATGTTCGTACTATTTGAATTCCGGAAGTTCCCCAAATGCTCAAGGCATTTCCTCGCCTCCAAAATCCGGTGCGATAGCCCCATCCGCCGTACTCCGCAATTGGGCGATAGGTGCGTACGCACAGAGTGCGCATCTCGTGAAAAGCAATGAAGGTGAAGTTCCGCTGAATGGGCGAGAACTTATAGCGTATTCCTTCCTCCGTGATCTCCGTTTGCAGGCGCGTTGCCGAAAAAAACGATCCTAAGCCTATCAGCATCAGGCATAGCATGATGAGCACGCCGGTGGGTGCCGGTTTGTCGCCGAATGGAGCGTGATAGAACTCTTGCTGTACCACTCCGTACGCGAACAGCAGAGCGAAGGAGAAAAAAACAAGGCGAACGAGAACAGGGCTAAAGGTCTGCGATTCGCTGAAGAGCGGAGTAGGCGCGGAGCTCATACGTTAAGAACATTGGTGAGTAGGCATCTCAAAAAAAATGAGGAGACAAGCGCGGCCTGTCTCCTCACAAACTACAGCTGCAGCGCTACCTTCCTATTTGAACTGGAAGGTAGAAATACACTTCTTGAAGATGGGCAAATACACTGCTTCTTCTGTTTTGTTCCATGTTACAAACACGCGATAGAGCTTTCCGTCTTTCACGCACAAGTATGCATAGCGACCAATTCCGGGAGCCGGGCTATAGGTGAACATATATGCCTTTACCGAGCCCAGAGTGGTTGAGCTTTGCGAAGCACCGGCAAACTGCGCTTTGTTCTCTGCAGCAATCTTGTCCAGGTTGGTTTGCTTTGATGCATCAAGAATGTCCACGCGAATGGTACAGTCTAAACGGCTTCCTAAGTACTCGCTGCCTCCAATTGCACCTGCCGCCTTCACACCCTTAGCACGGAAGTTGTCGGGAATGCTGATGCTGTAGCCGGAGCCGGGAGCCGTGATAAAGTTCGACGACGGTGGCTCGGGAGCAGCTTGCACGGTATCGGGCTTTGTGTCCGGAAGCTTTGCAGGGCCGGCACATACGAAGGTAGAGAGTATCTCGTCGATTTGCGGCTTGTACGCATCGTAGGTGCTTCCGAATGCAGCAATCTCCAAGGTGGTGAGAACGGTGTCTTTGAGTGAATATAATTTGATGCCCTTCAGCTTGCCGTCTTCCGCATCGGCAGAATAGCTCAGCTTTATAGCAGGCGCGCCGCCCAGAGTGATGTTCTCCTGAGGAGCGTACGCGGAGTTGTCAAAAATCTTGTCTTCGTTGATATACTGATCCAACGGTTGATCTTTGAGATGAATCACGTGCACATCAATCTTCGCGCCCGAAGGGCCTTCGCGAAACTCTACAAAGCGCGATTCCACTTCTGCGCTCGACAACGCCAGGAAGCGCTCGCCCGGTGTTTTCTTGATGGTCCAATTCTTTGGATACCGAAGCGAGAACGACGTGGTAGCATCGGTATAGGTGTCCAAGCCGTCGATCTTCACCGGCTCTGCTTTTTTCTCTCCGCAACCCGTGCTGATTACCAACGCGGCGCAACACAGGAGCAATACTGAACGCAAGAACATAACATCTCCAAAAAACGTTTGATACAATTCACTGATGAGTCACTGATGAGTCACTGATAAGTAGCATAAAGCCAGGTAAGGTAATGCTGCCCCGAAACAGTGCTCGCTACAGCACAGCCGGAGAACCCAACACCGCCGCCTAGATGATTTTTTACGCCGCGAAAACTACCAAAAAAGCTAGGAACCTTGTCCATAAAAATCGGCAATATCAAGCCGCTTGCATCTGATTGCGGCTGCATGCGCTGCAGCACCAAGGCGCAGAGAGCTTTGCCGACGAGCACTGCACGAGCGAGTACTTTTTGCACGGGACTCTCTCTGCCTTGCCTATCTTGCAAGTCACCAATCTTCCGCATACTACCGCATCTCTATGAATATTACCGAGCACCTGTGCCG
>JBJOLU010000146.1:0-8272 GCA_046052705.1 Bacteroidota bacterium
GATCCGGTGATTATTACCTCGAAGCTGGCCGACGACATCGCCATGCAGATATTCGATCGTCTGATTACCTTCGATTCCAATCTTGTTGTACAGCCCGAGCTGGCCACCTCGTGGGATATCTCCGGCGATGGCTTGCGCTACACCTTTCACCTTCGAAGCGACGTAAAGTTCCACAATAATGTTTGCTTCCCTTCAGGCATTGGCCGAAAACTCGTGGCATCCGACGTTAGTTACTCACTGTCTCGCTGCTGCGACACCAGGGCCCGCAGTGCTGCCTTCTGGGTGTTCAAGGACAAGGTGCTTGGTGCTAACGAGGCATTTGAACGTTCACGAAGTCTGGATGCCGGCGTTGCTCTTACTGTTCGAGGCATCCAAGCCCCCAACGATTCCACCGTGATCATAACTTTGACTCGTCCCTATTCGCCCTTTCTTTTGCAACTCTCCAACGCACTTGGATGCGTGGTTCCTGCCGAGGCTGTGAACTATTACGGAAAGGATTTCTTCCGTCATCCGGTAGGAAGCGGACCCTTCCGCTTTGTGTCGTGGAAAGATGATCACGAGTTGGTTCTGGAGCGCAACCCGGAGTATTGGGAAGTTGATGCATCGGGCAATAGACTTCCCTACCTTGATACCATTCGTTTCTCTTTTATCACCGACGACAAAGTTCAGTTTCAGGAATTTGTGGCGGGCAACCTGGAAGAGTCGTTTTAAAAACCCAACGAGATATTACCTGTACACTTCAATAACGAAACGAAGCAACCGCGCAAGGCATTCCCCTTTTTGATTCAACAACGGCCGGCCATGCTCACGTGGTTTATCGATTTTCTTTGCACTCGTCCGCCCTTTGATAATGCCGATGTGCGTAGAGCTTTTTCCTATGCCGTAGACCGCGAAAAACTTGTGCGATACGTTCTACGAAATGCGCCCTATTCAGCGGCCAATTATGGTATCACGCCACCTGTTATGGCCGGTTACAACACCACGGCTATTCAGGGTATTAGCTTCAAAGAAGAAACGGCCCGCGAGTACCTTCGAAAAGCCGGATATCCTGACGGCAAAGGTTTTCCCGAGGTGACATTGTCGGTGTATCCCGAGCCCAGGTTACTGCAAACAGCAGAGGCTGTTCAAGCAATGCTTACTCAAACTTTGAATGTTAAGATAAAGCTGCAAGTAATTCAATTTGCTCAGCTTCTGGACATGGCCGAAGCCGGTAAACTCAGTATGTGGGGTACCAGATGGTACGGCGATTACCCCGACGTGGAGAATTATCTTTCTCTTCTTGATGGCAGCTTGGTACCAACGGATTCAACTCAACCCAGTTATCCGAACAGCACGCGCTACAACAACAACTCTATGAATACCCTGCTTGCGAAGGCAGTTGCAACGGTGGATGACTCCACGCGCCTGAAACTCTATACGGAAGCAGAGAAGATTGTTACAGCCGATGCACCCTGTCTATTACTTTTTTACGAGATGCACTACCGGCTTTTGCAGCCGCATGTTCGTAATTATCCGTTGGACGCCATGAACCGGATGTACCTTAAGCGTGTGTGGTTCTCATGGTAGAGAATTCCGGACACAAATCCACACTGCTACTGGATGCTCTGCACAACGAGCAAGGTGCGCTGAACGCAGCCGCAGAGCTTCTTCTAGAAGGCGAGCTCGTGGCCTTTCCCACCGAAACCGTGTATGGGTTGGGCGCAAGAGTAAACGACCCGGAGATGATTCGGCAGATATATACCGCAAAAGGCCGACCACAGGACAACCCGCTTATCGTCCATGTGGCGCATCGATCCCAGATTGATGCACTTGTTGAGTACATTCCCGGCGCTGCGACCAAGCTCATGGATGCCTTTTTTCCGGGACCACTTACGCTTGTGCTTCCTAAATCTGCGGCGGTGCCGGATATCGTCACAGCCGGCTTGCCGGGCGTGGCCGTACGAATGCCCGATCACGAAATTGCCCGCGCGTTGATTACGGCCGTGGGTGTGCCGCTTGTTGCCCCATCAGCCAATTCTTCCGGTAGGCCCAGCCCGACTCAAGCAGCACATGTACTGCACGACTTGCATGGCCGCATAGCAGCCGTACTGGACGGCGGACCGTGCAGAGAGGGCTTGGAATCTACGGTAGTGAGCTTTATGCATCCAAAGCCGGTGCTGTTGCGGCCGGGAGTTGTGAGAGCGGAAACACTAACAGACATTCTGGGAGAGGATATCCTTCTTGCGGATCGTTTGCAGAGCCGTAGGCCTGAGTCCCCCGGCATGAAATACAAACATTACGCTCCAAACATACCGGTAATTGTGGTGGGGCCAAGTGAGTGGCGTGACGCCATTAGCGAGAACTCCTATGTTCTGTGTGGAATAGACCTAATTCTGCCTGTGCCATCGTATTCATTGGATGCTCCGGGCTATTACCATCATCTGCGTGAGGCCGAGCGACTAGGATACCATCGTGTGGTAGTGGTGTGTACACCGCAGGTGGAACAAAACCCGGCACTGATGGAGAGAATCCGCAAATCATCGAACCGCGATCACAATTCGCCGTAACACTTGCCATGAACCGGTAATTTTATCGCAAAGAAAATTACCCGCAGCTACAGCTCAAAGCCTCAGAATTGAATAGTTATGTCGATAACTGGTGTCAGTTCGATGGATGGTAACAGATGGGATTTTTTACGGTGTGGTCGCTGAAGAGACAACATTCAGTATTTTCGACCCGCTCATAGCACAAGGACCGGAATTTACTCTATGCAAGAAGCAACGTTAACGATCAGAAACAGAGCGGGTGTTCATACCCGGCCGGCTGCCATGATCGTCAAGCTCGCGGCTCAATTTAAGTGTGATATCTTCCTAACAGGAGACAACAACCTTCGCATCAACGCCAAGAGTATCATTGGCGTAATGACACTAGCCGCAGGCCAAGGTTCCGCACTCACGCTCACCACCGATGGCCCCGATGAACACGACGCCCTGGTGAAGATTCGCGATCTCTTTGAATCCGGTTTTGGCGAACAGGTGTGATCGTTCGAATCACCGAATATGAACTATAGAACTCGGGGTTGCTTTCGAAGGTCATTTAGACTATTTTAGACCCAAAACCACCGAGCGCTTCCCTCCATGAATCAGTCCAATCCGGAATCATCCGCACACGCGGCCGAATCTCATTCGGAGTCTGCTGATACGGAGATAAGTTTTAGAGGTATTCCCGGATCACCGGGCATAGCTATTGCCACGTGTTACGTCATTAGCGCAGAGACTTCCGACCTAAGTGCACTGGGAACCATTCCCGGTGATGAGCGCGAACAAGAGCATACCAAGTACTCCGACGCCATAGCCGCGTGTATTGACAACCTGCACTCCACCTACCTGCTGGCCGAAAAAGAAATTGGCAATGTGGCTTCCATTCTGGAAACCTACGAGCTCATTCTTAACGACATAACCATCAACGAAGGCATTCGAAGCAGAATCAACGAGGGCTACTCCGCCGAGCAGGCAGTCAGTGCCGAGTACGATGAAAAGCGAATGTTGTTCGTAGGCATGAAGGACGAAATGCTTCGCGAACGTGCGGTGGATATTGATAATGTAAAAGAACGAATCCTGCTTGCACTTCGGCGCCGTCTTATCAAGCACTCTTTCGCCAATGACGTGATTGTAGTAGCACCATCGGTGATACCGCACGATGTAGTGCTGTTCAGCGATCAAGGTGTGCGAGGCGTGGTCACGGAGATGGGTGGTTTAACCTCCCATGCATGTATACTCGCCCGCTCGTTGAGTTTGCCGGCGGTGATCGGAGTAAAAAATGTTACCGCGCATGTGAATGGCGGCAGCACGGTGATCGTGGATGGCAACGAAGGAGTACTCATTGTTCATCCCAGCAATGAAACCTTAGAACGATACAGAGCCAAGGTTTCTGAACAGCAGCGCATACGCGAGGAATACGCCGGCACCGTACACGTAGAGGCCACCACAAACGATGGTCATCGCGTGCGCGTGCTTGCTAATGTTGATTCTCCGGACGAAGTATCCGATGCCATGCGAATGGGCGCCGAGGGTATAGGCCTGGTGCGTACGGAAATGCTCATGATACGTTTAGACCGCTTACCTACCGAAGACGAACAGGTGGAATGGTACTCTGCCATAGCTGAGCGAGCATATCCTAAAACAGTTACCTTTAGGGCCTTTGATATCGGCACCGATAAATATGTAAGCGGACTTCCGCAGGAACGAAATCCTGCGCTGGGCATTCGCGGCATTCGCTACCTTCTACAACGATCGGATGTGTTTCGCACGCAGGTGCGGGCCATACTTCGAGCATCACATCTGCGCAATGTGCAGTTCATGCTTCCCATGATCAGCGGCATCAGCGAGATTGAGGACACGTTGCTACTCATCGCGTATTCCAAAGAAGAACTGCATGCACAAGGCCTTTCCTTCGATCCCTCGCTGAATGTTGGCATGATGATAGAAACACCATCGTCGGCATTATTAGCAGATCACTTTGCTGCCCGCTTACAGTTCTTCAGTATTGGCTCCAACGACCTCACCCAATATGTGCTTGCTGCCGATCGAGGCAGCGACTTGGTAAGCGGCACCTACGATTCGTTTCACCCGGCGGTGCTTCGTATCATGAAGACTGCTGTGGATGCTGCACATACTGCCGGCATCCCTATCACGCTATGCGGCGAGTTCGGAAGCCATTCGGCAGCCACCGACCTGCTGGTTGGAATGGGAGTAGACGGCATCAGCGTATCCGCGCAGCTTATACCCGAATTGAAGAATAGAATTCTTAGTTCCTCACATTCGGAATCATTGCGGATTTTTGAGACCGCTTCACGGTGCGCGCGTCCCAGCGATGTGCGTAAAACCGTGGATGTTATTCAAGGTAATTTTTCACGCTAATACATAACCCTATGAGCAAGATCGCTTCACTCGCGCGTATATCAGTTGTTAATGCCACCTTCTATGCCTATCACGGCGTGAATGCTCAAGAGAAAGAACTGGGTGGCCAGTATCAGGTAGATGTAGACGTTGCCTACGACTCCACGTCGGCTGTGATGTCCGACGACGTCAACAGCGCCGTGAATTACGAAGAGATTCTTTTTTGCGTAAATGAAGTTATGAGCGCCGAGTCGGTGAACTTGATCGAGACCTTGGTATACGAGATTCTCACCTCTATCATGGACAAGTTCAGTGCAATAGAGGAGGCCACCGTGCGTGTGCGCAAGGTAAATGCACCGGTACGCTCCCTTGTTGATGCCGTGGAATGTGAGCAGACCATGCAACGCGTAACTCCGCACGCATAATGGCACCTGTTCCGGTATTATTCTCTCTAGGCGCGAATCTGGGAAACAGAAAAGAGACCTTACAGAAGGCTGTTGAATTGCTTGTGGCGCGCGTGCTCCAAGGAGATGCGCGTATATCTCGCATGTATCAAACCGAGCCGGTAGGTTTTACCGAGCAGCCTGAGTTTCTCAACATGTGCGTGTATGGAATGAGCACCTTGACTGCCCCGCAGATACGCGCGGAGCTTCGCTCAATAGAACGAACATGCGGTAGAGTTGAGCGGCCACGGTGGCACGAGCGTGAAATCGATATCGATATACTTTTGTACGGGACCGAGATTATCAACAGTGACGAGTTGCAGATTCCCCATCCCAGGATGAGCAATCGCAGGTTCGTTCTGGTACCCGCAGCAGACATCGCCCCGGGCCTTGTACACCCTGAGAATGGTCTAACCATTAGCTCGATGCTTGATCAATGCACCGACGCAGCTCAGGTTCATGTGTGGCAGGAAGAATAGAATTGGGCTGTAACATCAAGAGCGTACCTTTGAGTAAATAGAGCTACACACACAACACATGCATATTCCGGAACACATAGTGGAGGAAGTACGCCACCGCAGCGATATCGTCGAGGTGGTAGGCGAGCATGTTCGTTTACAAAAACGTGGCAAGAACTTTCTTGGTCTCTGCCCTTTTCACACGGAGAAAACTCCATCGTTCAATGTAAATCCGGAGCTGGGGATTTATAAGTGCTTTGGATGCGGAAAGAGCGGAAGCGTGATCAACTTCGTGATGGACCACAACAGTCTTTCCTTTCCCGAAGCCGTGCGTATACTGGCACGCCGCGCAGGGATTGTAATCGACGACGATCAACGCTCCGATGCCGAGAAAGAGGAATTCTCCCGATCCGATGCAGCTCATAGAGCATTGGGAGCAGCAGTGGAGTTTTACGAGGCGCAGCTGCACAAAGCCGAAGGAAAAGTGGCACTGCGATACCTGAACGGTCGCGGTTTTGACGAACATATCATTCACGCTTTTCATTGCGGATACTCACCCGATGATTGGCAGGCTACGAGTGTGGAACTGCTGCGCCAAGGATTTACCGAGCAAGCGCTTGAAGATGCGGGCTTGATTATTCGGCGCGATGATGGAGGTATGTACGACCGCTTTCGCGGCAGGTTGATGTTCCCCATTCACGATGCCATGGGACGCGTAGCCGGCTTCGGTGCGCGCGTGCTTCAAGCCGAGAGTTCAGCAGCCAAGTATGTGAACTCGCCGCAGTCCAAAGTGTACGACAAGAGTCGAATCGTTTACGGCTTGTATCAAGCCAAGAACGAAATCCGTAAGCAAGACAAAGCACTGCTCACCGAAGGCTATGCCGATACTATTTCCTTGCATCAGTTTGGTTTTGGCAACGCTGTGGCATCGTCCGGTACAGCGCTTACATCGGAGCAGCTAAAGCTTATCGCGCGGTATTCAAAGAATATTACTATTGCCTACGACGGCGACGACGCCGGCATCAACGCAACCATGCGGGCAATAGAGATAGCCGTTCCTTTGGGCTTTGATGTGTCGGTGATCAGCTTGCCGAACAAAGAGGATCCCGATACCTATGTGCGCAACCATGGAGCAGATGCCTTTGCGCGGCGGCTTCGCGAGGCTAAGCATTTTCTGGACTACATGGCGGAGAGATTCAAAGAACTCGGGCGACTCTCTTCACCCAAAGGAATTGCAGAAGCCGTTCGCGAACTTGTCAAATTGATCTCCGGTGTGGATGATGTTTTACAACGCGAGTTTCTACTTAGATCTCTTGCTTCAAAGTTTGCCATGCGTGAAGAAATGCTCCATGCGGAGATGGCGCACATCAAGGGTACATCGCAGCGCGTTGTAGGCAAACCAAGCCGCGGTCCAGAGTCGTTGCCACGAACCGAGCAGTCTAATGCATCCCCTCTCTCAAGGAGGGCAGAGTCCGGCATCGGCGCAGAAGAGAGAGTATTGTTGCTATGCGCGTTGCGTTCACCGGAAGCACTGCGAGCAATGGAATCGGAGTTCGGCATCGACGAAGACCTTTTTATCAGTGAATCCGGCAGAAAGATTTTTTCGGCGCTGCGTCATGCAATACACAATGGGTTGGATCAACGATCCATTGTCACGAATTCTGATGCACTTGACGATGAAGAACGTGCGTTCATTACGGATCTGCTGTTCAACGATCGTCATCCCAGCGAGCGTTGGATGGATTTCAATGTAGAAGTGAAGCAAACAGACTTCCGCAGAGTGATAGCCGATGCGGTACTGCGCATTCACCTTCGCCGAATCACCGCAGAGCTACAGGAAGTGAAAGAAGCAATACGTGCCTCCGAGAGCGAGGAGCTGCTGCTTCGCTTTACCGAACTCAATAAGCAGCGACAAGAGTTGGAAAACGAAATGCGCCAAGTGGATATTCACAATCCGGAACAGGAAGAGTGAGAATTTGAAGAGATAGATACGCAGCGAGGATCACAACGAACGCAAAACACACAATCAATTACTGGAACAAAATCATGACTTTCACCGGCACCGCCACGGCACTTGTAACGCCGTTTCATAACGATGGCAGTATCGACTTTGAATCATTGGGCGCGTTAATCGACACACAGATTACCGGTGGTATCGAGGGTGTGGTACCATGTGGCTCCACGGGCGAGTCTGCCACCATGAGTCACGACGAAAAGCTCCGTGTGATAGAGTTTACTGTGCAACGCGTGGCTGGCAGAGCCCTGGTGATCGCAGGCACGGGGTCCAACGATACGCGTGCTACCATCGCACTCACTCGCGAAGCCACCGCCCTGGGAGCCGATGCCGTGCTACTTGTAGCACCGTATTACAACAAGCCCACACAAGAAGGGCATTTTCGCCACTACGCTGCCATTGCCGATGCCACCGATATTCCCATGATCATCTACAATGTGCCGGGGCGCACCGGCTCGAACATGACGGCCGAAACGCAAC
>JBJOLU010000147.1:0-9120 GCA_046052705.1 Bacteroidota bacterium
CGGGTTCGCCGCAAGACAACGACCCTATTCCGGGTTACATGCACGGCACACACTGCGCCGGCATTGTGGGTGCGGCTGTGAACAACCGTAAGGGCATTGCCGGGATGTGCCATCGCGCTTCAATACTTGCCGTGAAAGTTGGAACGAACAACGCGGCGCTTATTCGTACCTACGAGGGTATTGCATACGCTGCCGGTATGGGCGCTCCCATCATCAGCTGTAGCTGGGGCGGTGGAGCCACATCGCAAGCCGAGCAGGAGGTAGTGAATGCTGCCACCAAACTGGGAAGCTTGGTTGTAGTGGCTGCAGGCAACGATGGCGTGAGTGACTTGTTCTATCCTGCGGCGTATCAAAATGTACTGGCCGTGGCCGCGGTAGGGCGCAACGATGCTAAAGCGAACTTCTCGAACTATGGTGCTCACGTGGGCATCTCGGCGCCTGGCGTATTCATTTTGTCCACCGTGCCGGGCAATGGCTACGACAACTCCGATGGAACTTCCATGGCAACACCCTGCGTGGCCGGAGCTGCAGGTCTGGTAAAACTCAAGTATCCCAACTATACACCGGCACAAATCAGCGCCTTGCTCCGTGCGTCGGCCGATCCGGTGGAAACCAAAACCGGAAATCGTAACACCGCATGGATGTATCTGATGGGCACCGGACGGGTAAATGCGTTGAAGGCAATTACCACCACCACTGCACGCTTTGCTCAAGTGTTGGAAGTGGACATAAAGGATGAAGACGGCGATGGTGCCTACGACTTAGGCAACACCATTATCATGAAGCCGCGCATACAGAACGTGCTGAGCGAACTCAAAAATGTTACGGTGAAAATGGCAGTAACAACGCCGGGCGCCAGTATCACACTGAACCAGGCGGTTACAGCCCTGGGCGTGATGGGATCGTCGGACATAAAGGTCCCGTCGCAGTCGTTCAGCTTTGTGGTTCCCTCCACCATCAAAGAGAATTCCAATGTGAGTTTCTCGATAACCATTTTGGAGGACACGTTGATTGTGGGTCGCGGATCTATCAGCATGAACCTGCGCCCCACCTACAGAACGCTTCGCAACAACAACATCACCATCACCGTGAACAGCCGCGGAAACTTCGCCTACAATGATTACTCGGGTAATTTCCAGGGCGAGGGTTTACGTTACAAAAACAGCAACAGCATTGTGTTCGAATCCGGACTCATGATTGGTAATTCCGCCGCAGCGCTATCTAACGTGGTGCGTGGTAACCCTGCCTCGAAGCAAGACAGCTCGTTTCGTTTGGTCACACCGGCAGCATTGCTCATGCCGGGAACATTGGCCGCCACTGAATGCACAACTGCCTTTAGCGACAAAAGCAGTCTGGGCGCAGTGGGTGTGGATGTAGCTCAAACCGTACGTCAATACTCAGAGAAAGGCCGTGAGGATTTTGTGATCTCGGTGTACGATATCAAAAACCCCACGAACACAGATCTTAGCAACGTGTACTGCGGCATCTACTCAGACTGGGACATCAGTGCTTCGGGCCAGCGCGATCAGGCAGTGTACGTGGATAGTCTTGGATTCTTCTACACGCGCAGCACCGCCGATCCTGAGCTACCATGGGTTGGTATGCAAGTTGTGACCAAGCAGAAAGAGAACGTCTTCTTGATGGACAACGATGGTGTTACGCAGGATAATCCCGGTGTGTACGACAATTTCACTGCCGAGGAGAAGTTCCAGACTTTGTCTAGTGGGCTTGGCCGCACCGAAACGAACATCACGGATGTTTCCAGTGTGATTAGTGCCGGTCCGTTCTCTATCGGTTCACTGAAAACAGAGCAGGTTGCCTTCAGTATCTTCTGCGGAATGAATCTTCAGGAGTTGAGCGCAGCCGCCAAAGCAGCGCGCGATGCATTCAATAGTATTGTGAGCGTAGAGAGCCGGGACGAGCGCGAGCAACCGGTAACCGTGATGCCCAATCCTGTATCATCGGGCGGCAGCTCTGTACGCATTCGCATAGCCAAGGAAACAATCCTGGACTGTGATATCGTAGACGCACTGGGTCGTCATGTTGGAAATCTTGTAAAAAATCAACATGTAACCCCCGGAGAGTATATATTTGCACTGAACTCCTCGCCCGCACGAACCGGTTCCGAGGATTTGTCCAGGGGATCATACTTCATTCGTGTACACACACATTACGGAATGTTCGTTGAGCCTTTTATTGTTTTACCATAATTAATCGGGAGAGCGTATGTCACGTTATGAGAGCCTCGTCAGCCTCGTTCAAAGTTTCGAGGGTGATTTCGCGAAGTTCTACGATAAGGGTAACAAAGCTGCCGGTACGCGTGTTCGCAAACACATGCAGGAACTGCGTAAACTTTGTGCAGATATCCGCACAGAAGTGCAGACCATGAAAAGTAGCGAAACAGAAGGCAAGTAATCTTTTGTTTGCAGGTATAAGGGCTCGTTGAAGTATTCTTCGACGAGCCTTTTTTTTGCGCTTGTAACGAATACCTAAGCCCCTTTTCCGCTCCATATCATACCCGGCAGGAGGCCCGGCAGGGCCGGTGGCCGGCCGGTGCGCGAACTGCGCCGTATTTTTGCCGCATGACTCGATTGCTGAAATCGTTACTTCGTTCCAATTCGCCGCAAAGCGCGGTGTATTTATCCCTTGCTGCCTCGGCGGTGCTTGCCGTGGGTGGTATTCTGCTTGGTTTAACTCAAGACTCTCTTGCCGTGCGCACCAATGGTATTGTGGCGGCTATCGATATCGTAAATGCCCTTGTATTGGTTGCCGCGGTGCAGCGTAGTATACGAACGCCCGATTACGTGTATAATTACGGCTACGGAAAGTACGAGGCCCTGGCCTTGTTACTCAGCGCAACGTTGCTATTTGTCACTCTAGGCTTCACGGTGTACCAATCGGTAATTGATTACGCGAATCATGTTACCACGCGCCACTATCCCGTGCTCGTGGTGTATTCTGCGTTTTCGCTTGCCATTGTATCGGCCATTGCCCGTATCCAAACGCGGCGCGCACGCCGCGTGGCTATGCCCATGGTAGATTACGACGCCGACCTCTGGCGCATTGATACTCTTACCGAGCTGTGCGTGTTTGTAGGGCTTACCATTGGCTGGCTTGCCTCCGAGTTTCATGCCACGTTGTTCGCTCGTTTGGCCGACGCCGTGTCTGCTCTTGCAGTAGTGGGGATTGCTCTTCGCATGCCCTTGCGCCACGGCCGGCGCGCCTTGGATCAACTTCTGGACAGAACGCTCCCGGACGAAGTGCAGTACGGCATTCTTGGTGTGGTGTCGGAAAACGCACACCGCTTTTGTCAGTTCAATAGCGTGCATACCCGTCAGTCCGGCAAGGATATGTTTATAGAGATCGATGTAGTGATGCCCTACGATTACACCTTCGAGGACGCCTATCCGGTGGAGCGGGAAATGAATGTGGCAATCACGCAAAAAATCGGCAATGCCATCACCCGCATCTATGCTGTACCCTGCCCGCGGGACTGCATACGCGACGGCAAAAGCTACTGCCCGGTAAAGCTGCATCGCGAGCAGCAGATGTAGGTTTCATGCGCCGCGTAGCAAGCTCAGAAACCACGCCCCGTATCGCTGACGCAACTGTGCGTATTATTGCATCAATAGACGAACACAATGGAACGAGCATCCACCATACTGCAATCAGACCGCCGCGAGGACGATGGCGACGTATCGCTGCGCCCGTCTCGTTTCGACGACTTTACCGGCCAAGCAAAGATTGTAGAGAACCTGAAGATATACATAGCCGCTGCGCGTAAGCGTAAAGAGCCGCTGGATCATGTTCTGCTCACGGGGCCTCCCGGACTGGGCAAGACCACCTTGAGCAATATCATCGCGCGCGAGCTGGAATCAGATATCAAAACCACCTCCGGCCCTGTGCTGGAAAAGCCCGGCGATCTGGCCGGCCTGCTTACAAACCTTGAAGAAGGCGACATTCTTTTTATCGACGAGATTCATCGCCTTAGCTCGGTTGTGGAAGAGTATTTGTATTCGGCCATGGAAGACTTCAGGCTGGATATTATGATCGACACCGGCCCTGCGGCTCGCTCGGTGCAGTTGTCTATTCCGCGCTTTACGCTTATCGGTGCCACCACGCGTGCGGGCTCGCTCACGGCGCCGTTGCGGTCGCGCTTTGGCGTGGTAAGCAGATTGGATTACTACATGCCGGGCGATTTGTTTCACATTGTGAAGCGCTCGGCAGATATTCTGGGTGTGCAGATTGAAACCGATGGAGCAATGGAGATTTCACGACGCTCGCGCGGCACGCCGCGCATCGCGAATCGTCTGCTTCGCCGCACACGAGACTTCGCCGACATCAAAGGCCGCGGTGTGATTACCAAGGACATCGCCGTGCTTGCCCTTGCCGCGTTGGAAGTGGACGAATGCGGATTCGACGAAATGGATAAGCGCATACTGCGAAGTGTGATCGAGAAGTTTCAGGGAGGTCCGGTGGGGCTTAGTTCTTTGGCTGTGGCCGTGGGGGAGGAAACGGGCACAATAGAAGAAGTGTACGAGCCGTACCTGATACAACAAGGATTTTTGCAGCGCACCGCCCGAGGCCGCGAGGCCACCGAGCGCGCATACAGGCATTTCGGGTACACGCCGCCAAGTGCCACGCGTCCGGATAGTTTGTTTTCTTGAACACCGGCGAATGGTGGCCGGTATCGGCTTGAAGCATGCAAACGAGAATGTGATGTTATCCGGATGTGAAGGAGATACCCAGGTGAAACGCGCTGTGTTTTTTGATCGCGATGGAATTGTGAATAAACGCCTGGTAGGCGCCTATGTTCGTTCGGTAGAGGAGTTCGAGTTTATCGATGCCATTACCGAGCTGTTGCTTTATGTTCAGGAACGCGGGTACGAGAGCATCTTGGTGTCTAATCAGCAAGGCGTGGCCAAAGGCCTGATGACTCGCGAAGACTTGCAACACATCACCGAGTATTTTCAGAACGAGCTGGTGCGCCGCTGCGGTGTGGCCTTCCATGATATTCGTTATTGCACCGATGCCGAAAGTGCCGGCAGCCCGCGCCGCAAGCCGGCTCCGGGAATGTTGCTGGAGGCTGCTGCAGAGCGCGGTATAGAATTGTCTGCTTCGTGGATGATCGGCGATTCGGTGAGCGATGTTCAGGCCGGCAGAGCCGCCGGTGTACGAACGATTTTGGTGGGTGAGTTTACGCAGGTTCCTCAGGCAGACTTCATCGTGCCAAGCGTGGAAGCCGTGCTGCCCGTTCTTCGTGAGCATTTGCTCTAAACATGTTTGTTCTTCACTCGAGCGCTGAGTTTGTGCTTGGCATTCGTTGCTTTAATCAAGTATGGCCGGTGACAAAGAAACGCCGCTGATGCGGCAGTACAACAGTATCAAAGCAAAGCACCCGGACACCGTGCTGCTGTTTCGCTTGGGAGATTTTTTTGAAACCTTCGGGGACGACGCCGTCATCACCGCGAAGGTGTGCGGAATCACCCTGACAAAGCGTAACAACGGCGCAGCGGGAGAGATCCCTTTGGCCGGATTCCCGCATCATCAATTAGACAGCTATTTGCCCAAGCTTGTGCGCGCAGGGTATCGCGCCGCCGTGTGCGAACAATTGGAAGATCCTAAAACAGCAAAGGGCATCGTAAAGCGCGACGTGGTGGAAGTAGTAACGCCCGGAGTGGCCATGTACGACAAGCTTCTGGATGCGCGCCGAAACACCTATGTGGCTGCTCTTGTTTTTAGCGAGACCGCTCCCGGAGTGCTTCGTGCGGGAATTGCGTATGCCGATGCATCCACCGCGGAGTTTGCCACCTGCGAATGCCCCGAAGACCGCATACAGTCTACCTTAGAGAGCATTGCGCCTGCCGAAATTCTTGTGCCGCGCTCGCAAATGGAACGCGCCATGAAATACTTACGTCTATTGCCGTCGATGCCGGCTGTGACCAGACAAGAAGACTGGATCGCTACCGAGCAGTTTGCCCGAGAGAATCTGCTGAAGTATTTGCGCACTCATACGCTCAAAGGTTTTGGTGTGGACCGCTTGCCCGAAGCGATCACAGCGGCAGGCATGGTGATGCAATACATCAGCGAAACCCAGCAGGGGAACGTAACGCACTTTTCCTCGCTGCGTACCTTCAGCACGGGCGAGTACATGACGCTGGACACATCCACCCGGCGAAACCTGGAGATCGTCTCGTCGTCTCAGGACAAAGATGCCTCGCTGGTTACCGTACTGGACCACACGCTCACACCCATGGGCGGCCGCTTGTTGCGCTCGTGGTTGCTGCGCCCCTTGAGTTCGCGCCAAAGTATCAACGAAAGGCTGGACTCGGTAGAAGCATTGGTGCGCAACACCGACATGCAACGCTCGGTATGCGATGCACTCAAGCGCATCGGAGACCTGGAGCGCCTTATAGGCAAGGTGTGTGTGCAACGCGCCACTCCTCGGGATTTGGTTGCCATGAGAATGTCGTTGGCAGTGATACCGGTGCTGCACGCGTTGTGCACAGACGATTTGCCGGAGTATCTGCGCACGTTGTTGGGATCGCCGCAAGCGCTGCCCGACGTAGTTCGCGACATAGAATACGCCATTGTTGATGAGCCCGCACTGCACTTTGGTTCGGGTGGTATTTTTCGTCCGGGATATCATGGCGAGCTGGACGAAATGCGCGATGCCTTGTCGTCCGGTAAAACATGGATAAACGCCTACCAGGAACGATTGCGCACAGAGACGGGAATTCCATCGCTGAAAGTTGGAATGAACGGTGTGTTCGGTTACTACGTGGAAATCTCTAATGCCCACAAAGACCGTGTCCCTACAAGCTTTCAGCGCAGGCAAACGCTGACAAACGCGGAGCGATACATCACGCCCGAGCTCAAAGAACGCGAAGAACTTATCATGAAGGCGGAGTCCGGATTGAGCACGCTGGAGCAAACGCTCTTCAACGAACTTCGCCTGCGTGTTGCCGATCATGCCGCAGCTATTCAGCATGCAGCACGCTGTATTGCCGCTATCGATTGCCTTTGCTCGTTCGCGCGGGTATCCGTGGCAAACGATTACTGCCGGCCGTACGTGGCAGACGACGACCTTCTGGATATCCGTGATGGCAGGCATCCGGTGGTAGAAAAGCTCTTGCCCATAGGCACACCCTATGTGCCTAATTCTACACGCCTGAACACGAACGAATCGCAGATACATATTCTTACCGGCCCGAACATGGCAGGGAAGTCGTGCTATTTGCGTCAAGTAGGGCTTATTGTGTTGATGGCGCATGTGGGTTGTTTTGTGCCGGCTGCATCGGCACATATCTCGCTGTGCGACCGCATCTTTACTCGTGTTGGGGCACAGGACAACATCGCAACCGGCGAGAGCACGTTTCTGGTGGAGATGCAGGAAGCCGCAAACATTCTGCACCACGCAACAGCATCCAGCCTGGTATTGCTGGACGAAGTAGGGCGCGGCACTGCTACCTTCGACGGCATGAGTATAGCGTGGGCGTTGGCCGAATACATGCACGATCATGCCCGCTCCAAAACCCTCTTTGCTACGCACTATCACGAGCTCAACGACCTCTCGCAGTTGTATGATCGCATTCATCCCTTCAAGGTGGATGTGCAAGAAGTGGGAACGGGAATAATTTTCACGCGCAAGGTATTACCGGGATCGTCGGATCACTCGTTTGGAATTCATGTGGCGCGTATGGCGGGATTGCCGCGAAGCGTTACCGAACGTGCCGAGCAAATCCTGCAAACCTTAGAGTCCAACAATCTGGAACTACTGAAGCACGCGGGAGGGAGTGCTCTTTCTGTTGAATCTTCTCATGAACATTCTCATGCACTTTCGTCTGCATCTGCACCTGCACGATCCACGGCGCCCTCAACGATACCCGTAGCAGCAAAGCCGCGCATCAGCGCCGGAGCGCCTTCTGCAGGATCAACACGTGAGCAAATTTCTCTGTTCGAAATACGCGATGATGTCCTTCGGGCAAAGCTGGACGCGGTGGATGTAAACAGCCTTACGCCCATGCAGGCCTTGCAGTTTTTGGCCGGGCTGAAGGAGAGTTCCGGCGGAACAGATAGGGCCACGTAACATCGTGTGCAGATTTTTTGGCAGCAATGCTGTCTCTTTGCGATTTTCGCGACGTGGTTGTCTCGAACGATTTCAAAAAACACCACGCTCATTCACGCAGACATTTACTTCACTTAACGAATAGCAGATATGAACTTTCCGGAAACG
Source organism: Bacteroidota bacterium (assembly GCA_046052705.1). Classification (GTDB taxonomy): domain Bacteria; phylum Bacteroidota; class Ignavibacteria; order Kapaibacteriales; family NICIL-2; genus JBBATK01. Next base: position 8,237 of record JBJOLU010000147.1, read on the forward strand.
CTTCGATACACGCACGACCACGAGTGGATTCGTGTGGAGGGAAATACAGGTTGGATAGGAGTTACGGCTCATGCTCAAAGTGAGCTTGGCGATGTTGTGTATATCGACATTTCCGATAGTTTGGACAGCATCACCAAGGGCGAGGCCTTTGGAACAATTGAAGCGGTAAAGACGGTTGCCGATTTGTACGCTCCTTGCTCCGGAAAAGTTCTGGAAGTAAACCGCGGTTTGAACGACAACCCCGAAAAAGTGAATCAGGATCCCTACGGCGACGGATGGATTGTAAAGATTGAAATTTCCGACATGGCTGATGTTGATGCATTGATGGATGTAACAGCATACAAGGCCACTATCGGTCAGTAAACTGACGGCGCCGCTCGCGCAATCGATGCGACGAACGTCAGCGCGACAATAAGTCGTGCGTTCTTATTACTTATTCTACTTGCAGGTGAAAGGGATGGCGTTTGTCGTCCCTTTTGCCTTTGTAAGAAGGGCGAAGGTCAAGGTAGAATAGTAGAATAGTAGAATAGTAGAATAGTTGTAAAGGTCAAGCAAGCAGAGCCGCCACTCCGGTATGGTGGTTCATCACCTTCGTAGTGGAGTGGTGTATCATCCACACCTTCAGCCCCAAGTATTCCACAGAACTCTATGCCTTCAAGATTATCATCGCCGTCGTTTGTTGTAGCGGTTCTTGTGATCACGCAGATGATCTCGCTGATGTCGGTATTGGCGTGGGCCGCCATAGCCACCGTGTTGCTGCGAGCAGATAACTCGCTGGAAGTGGCCGGATCGCTGTATGTGGTGTATCCTGCTTTGCCTGTAGCTTTCAGTGCTCTTGCATGGTTTGCCTACAGAATCAAACGCTATTTGCCGGCAGTTATTCT
>JBJOLU010000148.1:0-3722 GCA_046052705.1 Bacteroidota bacterium
CTCAACATATCCAAATACGTTACTCCCTGCACATCCGTGATGTGGCAACCCTCTGCGCGGTCTGCCACCACGGGTATGCGCTTATAGGTTTGCAGAATAACATCGTGTTCGATCGCAATAAGATTCTGAGCTGTAGACATGATGAAACGGGAAGAATGAGGTGGCGAAAAATATGATAATGGTTGCGTGCGCTCACGCGCAGTGGCGAATTGCTGTGCCGCTTGCTTTGCCGATCCACCAACGGCTGCAAAACTACGGAAGCAACGGCAGCGCATGCGGATCCATGTGCAGTAGAATTACGAAGCTACAGTGGTTCTGTCCCAGGCGATGAACGCACGATGCAGTGCGGCATCGTCCAGAGCCAAGTCGTCGTCGAGTTTTGTGGGCGAATCGGAGTGATATGCCGAAGCGATGCGCATGATATGCGCCTCGTGTCCGCGAAGGTCGTAGAACACGCGCCAAGCGCGGCTTGCAAGTACAAACGAATCGCCTTCGATATGCTCCACTCGGTTAGAGTCTGTAGGTAAGGGGTTTAAGCGCAGGCGTCGTTCCACTAAATCACGAACGTCGATGTTGCCGTGTGCTGTAATAAACTCAGCTTGTGCAAATGCACCGGGAGCCCACGTGATCACAGTTTGGCGGCGTCCGGCTAAAGAGTCTGTCCATCCGCCCTGAGCGTTGGGGAAGGAGTCGTAATCGGCAATGTATGGCTTGATGTCCAGCACGGGTGTACCATCCAGCATGTCGCCGCCGCGAATCACTAGTGTGCGACCCTCCACGCGTACCAAGGGCACCGCACTTAGGCCAATAGGGTTGGGCCGATGCGGAGAACGTGTGGCAAACACGCCATGCTTGGAACCGTCGCGAGGAGTTTGAATAACCGGTTTCCACGAGGCCGCTTCGTGAAACACCCACAACACCCAGATGTGAGAGAAGCCGCTAAGATCGCGGAGAGCGGTTTCGAAATTCATATGCGGCAGCAACTCGATTACACACTCAAGCTGCGAATCTGTTTCTGCCTGTATAGGCGCAGTGTAGCGCTCGCGAAAAGGCGAACGAACAACACCGATAGGCTGAAAAGTGAATTCGGTCATGAGGAGTAAAGAGAAAACGACCACGAAACTAAAATAGGTGGGTAGAGCGGTTCACAAGTGTCAGTTCTGTGATGCAATCCAATAGTCACTGCAAACATATGCCATGAAAAAAAAGAATGTCTTGCACTTTAGGTTACATAATGACGGTTTCTGGAAAGATATGTGCTGTTTTGCATACATTACTGATAGATACGTAGTATCATACTCGCAATCTTTAACGACATTTCTATTCTAGTCACATAGATATTGTGAAAAACGGGTTGCGATAAATTTGTGCGAAATCTAAGGTTTCCATGTACTGCGCGCAGATATGGCTTGAACGCGAGTTTCTTGGTGTCTTCCGGTTCGCAATTGGTATACTGTATTTTTGCTTCAAAGTTTCCAACTGAATGTATGAAAGCTCGGATATCACTTAGTACGGGAGAAAAAACCGTTGACTTTTCTCGACCGATTCGTATCTCTATGCCATTGTCGCGATATGGCGCTAATCCTAATGCATATCACTTACCAACGGCCCTGGTAACACATGTATCTGCCGGTGGATTTATTGGTGACGTTTCTGCCGGTGGTTCTTGTAATTGTGATATACTCACTCTTGCGCCGCATGGTAACGGAACACACACGGAATGTGTGGGCCATATCAGTGCGGATCGTCTGTTTATCAAGGATACACTTGCATGTACATTGGCACATGCTCGCATACAATCCCTCACTCACAAGCACCCCTTCAAAAATGGGGATAGAGTAATTTCTGCTTCAGATATAGCCGAATGCTTGAAGAATTTTACGGGAGATGCGCTGGTAGTGCGCACTCTTCCCAACGATGCAGACAAACAAACCAGGCAATGGTCGGGCTCGAATCCGCCCTACTTCGAGCAGGGCACGGGAGTGATTTTACGCGAACACGGCATCCGCCATTTGCTTTGTGACGTGCCATCGGTAGACAGAGAAACAGACGGCGGCGTGATGAATGTGCATCATGAGTTTTGGCATTACCCGGAGAATCCACGGCGTGATGCCACCATTACCGAGATGATTTTTGTTCCTGATTCCGTCACCGACGGCGACTATTTATTACAGATTTCCGTTCCGCCCATCGAGAGCGACGCAGCGCCTTCGGATATTCTGTTGTACCGATTCGAGGACGCTGCATGAACTTGGCCTCGCTTCTGCATATGCACGGACCGGTGATTCTTGCCTCGCAATCTCCCCGGCGGTTGGCGTTATTGCGTCAAATGGGATGCGAGCCCCTGGTGGTACCCGCCGATGTTCCGGAAGATTCCCATGCTGCGGGCGAAGGGCCGGAAACCTATGCTGCCACCTTGGCAAGCGAAAAAGCTAGGGTGGTGTGGAGCGCATCATCGCCCGACTCGGTGGTGATAGCAGCTGATACTATTGTGGTGATCGACGGCATGATTTTGAATAAACCTCTGAATAGCGACGATGCCGTTCGCATGCTTCGATTACTTTCGGGACGAACGCATACGGTGATTACAGCCGTATGTGTACGTACAGCCACGTCAGACATTCTCCGACAAAGCTCAACACAAGTCACCTTCCGGGAATTGAGCAGCGAGGAAATTGAGGCCTATGTGCAAAGCGGATCACCGCTCGATAAAGCCGGTGCCTACGGCATTCAAGATGATTTTGGAGCCGTGTTTGTTAGCCGCATAGAAGGTTGCTATTATACTATAGTAGGTTTGCCCTTGGCCATGCTCTATCAAATGCTCAAAGAAATGCAGGAGAATAGCGCAAGCAACGCCGGTGTCAATACCAACCACAACGGCGGAGATACGGTATGAAAGCACGGTTTCGCGAGATTCTCTCTACGTACGGCCTTCTCTCGCCGTGGCTACTAACCCTTGGAATCTTCTGGTTGTATCCTTTAGGATATGCACTATATATAAGCTTCACGAAGATTGTGACCTTAACAGGTCAGTCCACGTGGGTGGGGCTGAGCAATTACAAAGCGGTCTTCAGCGATCGATTGTTTTGGGTGGCGGTGCAGAATACCTGTGTGTTTGCCATTGGAACTGTGCCGGTAACCACCGTATTGGCTCTTGCCTTTGCCGTAACGTTGAATTCCGCACAAACCCGATGGAAAGATGCTCTTCGCGCGGTGGCTTTTGTGCCCACGGTAACATCTATCGTGGTGATTTCCTTGATTTTTACCAATCTTTATGCCCGCGACGGCCAACTGAACGCTCTGCTTGGGCTAATGAAGCTTCCTTATCCTGAACGCGGATGGCTGTTGGAACCATCCACAGCGTTGCTCTCGGTAATGGCAATGGATGTGTGGATGTCTGTGGGATATTACGCTGTTCTGTTCCTGGCAGGCCTGCAAGCCATACCGAAGGACCTGTACGAAGCTGCCGAACTGAGTGCTGCAAGCGCATGGATGCAGTTCCGACGCATCACTCTTCCGCTGCTCAAGCCCACCATGATGTTCGTACTTGTTATCAACACTATTAAATCTTTCCAGGTTTTTGTCGAAATCTATGTGATGACAAAGGGAGGTCCGCTACCGCTGGAAGGAACCACCACTACACTCGTGTACGAAGTGTACAAGAATGCATTCGAGAAAACGGACTCGCTGGGGTACGCTTCTGCATTCGCGTTTGTGTTGTT
>JBJOLU010000149.1:0-9807 GCA_046052705.1 Bacteroidota bacterium
TCGGACACTGCCTCTCACCACCTCAACGGTAATAGCTGCATCAGCAGGAATACACTCAAACAACCTCCTAATCGTTGCTTGCAGCACCATTTGAGTGCCGGCTGAAGGCTTGCACATCGAAGCTCCGTATTTTGCGCGGCAATACCCGCACAGACACCAACGCGTAGCAATCATCAGAACAATCATCGGAACAAACATGGCTCAGGATATAGAAGACATTCAACGTTTACAAAAAGCAGTAGCCGCAGTACGTAGCGAAATAGCGAAGGTAATAGTGGGTCAGCAAGATGTTGTAGACCAACTGCTCATCGCGCTCTTTGCTCGTGGGCATAGCTTGCTGGTGGGAGTTCCCGGTCTTGCAAAAACATTGCTGATTCGCACGCTAAGCGAAGCGTTGGACCTGCGCTTTAGCAGAGTGCAATTCACACCGGACCTTATGCCCAGTGATATCACCGGCACAGAGGTGATCGAAGAAAATGTTACTACCGGAGCCAAAGAGTTTCGCTTTGTGAAGGGTCCGATTTTCGCCAACATTGTGCTGGCAGACGAGATCAATCGTACACCTCCCAAAACACAAGCAGCACTACTGGAAGCCATGCAAGAGCATTCGGTAACAGCGGGCGGAACTACCTATACCATGCCCGAGCCTTTCTTTGTATTGGCAACACAAAACCCTATCGAGCAAGAAGGTACCTATCCCCTGCCTGAAGCTCAGCTGGACCGCTTTATGTTCATGCTCAATCTGGACTACCCGTCATTCGAAGAAGAGATGAGCATTGTAACCCGCACCACCGCAGGTGCTCAAGAAGCGCTCACTCGACAGTTGCATGCAAACGACATCATAGCTTTTCAGGATGTGGTGCGCCGTGTACCAGTGGCAGACAACGTGGTGCGATATGCAGTGCAGCTGGTTCACGCAACGCGCCCTGCCTCTAGCACAAACGATATGGTAAAGAAATACATCAGCTACGGCGCGGGCCCGCGCGCATCGCAGTATCTGATTCTTGGCGCAAAGACGCGCGCCGCAATAGACGGACGTTTCACGCCCGAGATTCGCGATGTGGAATCGGTAGCCGTATCGGTGCTGCGTCATCGCATAGTAACCAACTTCAACGCCGAAGCCGAGAACGTAACGCCGGGTGATATTGTTCGTTCCTTACTTACCAGTGTGCGCTAATGCGATCATTTGTTCCTTGCCCATCCTACCGCTTTAGTGGTGCAATGCCGGCGGCGCTATGCCTGGCACTGTTCACAGTGCTGTGCGCCACAGTACAAGCTCAGGACGTTTTCACGATCAAAAATCCCTCGGTTAAGATCTACGTAGACAGCATCTACGTGAATGAGTGGTTTATTGATCCGGATAACGACCCCGACATTTTTGAGGCAGAGATCAGAAAACACCGCTCGCGTGTGGAGTATCGCGACAGCCTCAATACCATTTCGTTTATGCTGGAAGTCGGTCAGACTATCGATTTTGCCATCGTCGACAATAAGGGGCGCCGGGCCAATCAACGTATCATCGGTGTTAAACCGAACGCGGTGTTTACGGATACCTACATCGCCGACAACAAGGGCAAGTGGATAGTAGATATTCCCGAAGTAAGCGAGTTGGTGAATATCATTATGGTGTTGCATAAAGACGCCGAAAAAGACGAGAACATGTTCGACACCAAAACCGAATACTATAAGAGAATACGTTCGTTTTTTGAGCCGTATAAACATCATGCGATAATAGATACTATTCAGCGCTATATCTCTGGTCTTCATTTGATGAAAGACCTCAACATGTGGCTCTTTTCCGATAGAAGCTACCGATATTATTACGCAATGAAAATGAATGCCTGTGCCTATTCATTCGACGACAAAGGAATGATTCGCAACACGGGCGCAATACAAGAGATGGCAAAGGGATGGTGCCCGACGGATCCGATGAAAGACCTTGAATTGATACAGGATTTTGCCCAGAGGTCGAACTTCCGCGCATTCTATAGAAACAACAAGCCATACTACGATAGTCTCTTGGAGATGTATGGCAGACTAAACCCCCTCCAAAAAATGCAGAGTTGGTTGGATGCAAAGTTCGGATTCAGCTATGGCTCGTATAAAGTGTACTTCTCGCCTCTGGTGTACGGAGCTCATTCCACAAACAAATTCTCCGATAACGGTTTTGAACAAACCATCATGTTTGTTGCACGTGCCGAAATGAACAGCACTGAATCCACAACCATGAATGAGTTATCGGAAAGCAGAGTGGTGTTTACCGAGATTGATCATAATTACGTAAACCCTGTTTCCGACACCTTTCGCACTGCGATTGACTTGGCATTTTCAAACCGAGATATATGGGCACGCGGGCAGCAAACATCATCGTACAGTAACCCTTACATGGTTTTTAATGAGTACATGACCTTTGCTGTGTACGCATTGTATATTCTTGATAATTACGGAGAGAGCACCTTAGATGAGTTTCTTCCCAAAATGGTTAAACAAATGGAGTCACGAGGTTTCATTGCGTTCAAGGATTTTACCAAAACGTTGATCCACCTTTATCAAAAGGATAAGAATCAATCGATGAGTAGGTATTACGCGGAAATGCTTGGCTGGGCGAAGCTTAGAAATACCGCCAAGGAATAGAGCTTGGCAGTAGCAGGTTGCTTCCCACTACACGACAAGCGTTTCTTGAAGACTGTTTAACAGAAACTCACTATTCTCAACTAAGAGCCTTGTACATCGTCTCTCTTATTCACGGCGGGATCGTCAAGCTTCTGCTCTCGCTCGTTATCTCCTTCACCATGGCGATATCGGTGGCTGATAGTGGGGCTGCGTTCAGAAGCCGACCTCCGGTAATACATACCATCGATGGCCCACCGCCGTTGCTGCGTCGGCGTCCGGTGCGCCGGCGGTATCACATGGTCTAAACGCGAATGAGGCGCTTGCGTTGATACGTGAACACGTCTCTGGATTTCAAATACACACTCCGAAACTGAATAGCTATACTCTGATGAAACGACAGTCAAAAAAAACAGTTGATACCGTAACCAAGACATACTCCGTATTGCCATTGCGTGATATCGTGATGCTACCGCATTTAGTGGTGCCGCTGATCATAGGCCGCGAGCGATCCGTCCGTGCCGTAGACTTAGCAATGGAGCGCGACAAGCTCATTTTTATCTCTGCGCAAAAGAATGACGAAGTGGACGACCCGGGAATGGACGACTTGTACACCACGGGAACGGTGGCGCGTGTTGTGCAAAGTCTGCGCTTGCCGAACAAGCTTCTCAAGGTAATGGTGGAGGGTCTGTACAGAGCTCGGGTGGTGAACGTTGTAGATAATTCATCGTGCCTGGAAGCCGAGATAGAGATACTCAAGGAAGACGTAGTTCCGGACGATCGTGAGTTTACCACGCTCATGAGCCGCACCCGCGATTTATTCGCTCGCTATGCGCAGGCCTCGAAGAGCGTTCCAAGCGATGCCCAAACATCCATAGACGAAATGTCTGACGAGTATCAAAAACTCTATACCATGGCAGCCATGGTGGATGCGCAGGTAGAGAAGAAGCAGGCCATACTTAATGCCGATGATATACGCGCGCAGGTGTTGGAACTGGGCCAACTCATAGCCGGTGAAATCGAACTGTTGAAGCTGGAAGAAGAGATCGATGTAAAAGTGAGCGACTCCATTCAGAAGCATCAGCGCAAGTATTTTATTCAGGAACAGATTCGCGCGTTGCAAAAGGAGCTGGGCGAAGACGAAGAGTATATGTCGTCGCCGGAGTTGATGAAAATCCAAGAGGCCATCGAGAAAGCGGGCATGCCCGAGTCGGTGCTTGCCAAAGCCATGGAAGAGTTTGATCATTTGAAAAAAACATCGCCTATGTCTCCGGAATATGGCGTAACCCGATCGTACTTGGAATGGCTCACCGTACTTCCGTGGACGCATCGCACTCGCGATAATCTGGATATCGAGAATGTACGCGCGGTGCTCGATACCGACCACTACGATATGGAGAAACCCAAAGAACGTATTCTGGAATACATCTCTGTGTTGAACCTGACGAACTCGGTACGCGGCCAGATTCTATGCCTTACCGGCCCTCCGGGCGTAGGTAAAACATCGCTTGCCGCGTCTATTGCGCGAGCACTGGGCCGCTCGTTTGTGCGCATCTCGCTGGGTGGCGTTCGTGATGAAGCCGAGATTCGCGGCCACCGCAGAACCTACATAGGATCTCTTCCCGGAAAGATTATTCAAAGCTTGAAGCGTGCCGGCAGTGTGAACCCGGTGATTCTTCTGGACGAGATAGACAAGATGAGCCACGACTTCCGCGGTGATCCTTCGTCCGCATTGCTAGAGGTATTGGACCCCGAGCAAAACAAGGCCTTCAACGACCACTTCATTGAAGTGGATGTGGATCTTTCGCAGGTGTTGTTTATCGCAACCGCGAATGTGAAATACGACATCCCCTTGCCGCTGCTGGATCGCATGGAAGTGATTGATTTGCAGTCGTATCTGGATATCGAGAAAATGGAAATCGCCAAGCGCCATATTCTTCCGAAGCAACGGGAGCAATTGGGCATGAGCGATGTACACATTTCCTTTACCGATGATGCTCTGCTGAAAATTATTCACGAGTACACCCGCGAAGCCGGTGTGCGCCAGCTGGAGCGCGAGCTTGCCGGCATCCTCCGAAAATTCGCGAAGGAAATTGTGCACGATGTGGGCCGCAAGATCTCGGGCCGCAGCGAGGATGAATCCAAGCTTCCGGCGTCCCTTCGAGAGACAACCGAGTTCAAACGCTTTATTGCCAAGAAGCATTTCACCGTGGATGCCCGCATGGTGGAAAAGCTGCTCAAGGCGCCAAAGTTCAAAACAAAAAAAGGCGCAGACACGGATGTTGTAGGAGTGGCTACCGGACTTGCCTGGACAAGTGTGGGCGGCGACACCCTTCCGGTGGAAGTAACAATTATGCCGGGCACCGAGAAGCTGACGCTCACCGGAAAGCTTGGCGATGTGATGAAAGAATCTGCCCAAGCGGCACTCTCGTATGTACGCGCCAACGCTGCACACTTCGGCCTTGCCGACGACTTTGCCAAAAACAAGGAGATACACATTCACGTGCCGGAGGGAGCTATTCCCAAGGATGGTCCCAGCGCCGGTATCACTATGTGCATAGCACTCATCTCTGCGGCTCGCGGTGTGGCTGTGCGCGGAGATGTAGCCATGACCGGAGAGATTACCCTGCGCGGTAATGTTCTGGCTATTGGCGGTCTGAATGAGAAACTCCTTGCAGCAAAACGTCATGGCGCCACCACGGTGCTGGTGCCGGACGAGAATCGCAAAGACGTAGACGACGTGAACCCGGGCGTGAAGGAAGGCCTGCGTATTGTGTTTGTGAAAAACATCGATGAAGCTCTTCCGCATGCCTTTCGCAGCACCACTGCTTTTTCGGGCAAGAGATAAACCATCGCCCATTCGCAGTACTGCCGGCAGCTCATTCGTTCCGTATTTTGCCCCATGAATAATCTCGTTACACTCTTTGCCGGGCTTACTATGCGTGGTCTTCGTGGTGATGAATGCGCTTCGCAGCGTGGTGGTGATCAGCTGCGCGGTTATAGTAATCGTCCTACACAACGATCGGCAAAGCGCCACTTTATGCGCCTTGCACTCCTGCCCTTAATCATCCTTGTGGCAGCATGTTCCGACACCGAGAGTATTGATCGCTTTGCTGACACCTATGCGGAGATACTTGTGGTGCGTTCGCTCCCACTTGATTCGCTTGCAGCGCGGCAAAAGGTGGACAGCGTGCTGAATGTGCACGGGTACAGCAGAGAGAGTTTTCGCAAGAGCTTCGAAAACTTGATGCACGATCCTAAATCCTATAAATCGGTACTGGACTCAGCTCGCGAACGCGCTCGACGCTTAATGCCGGATAAGTAGGACCTGTGGGCTTTGGGGCCCTGTGCTCCTATCGTGCGGCGTGATAAATCCTTAACCACGTTTGAACCAAGCCATGGCATATCTTCAAAAAATTCTGTCGGGTATTTGTGGTGCGCGTGTTGTTGCGGCTCTGCTTCTGGTCATTACTTCGGGCAGCTTGCATGCTGCGTTCGAAGGGCGCATGCGCGTAACCATCCGCGATACGGTTCGCTCAAAAAATATTCCTGCCACAATTATTTACGCCAGCGATCTGGAAAGTGGCGACGACAAGCCGTTGGTGGGAACATCAACGAATACCATTCCCGTATTCTCCGTAGTGGTGATGGGTCATGGATTTCAGTTGCCGGTTACGGTTTATAGGTCGTGGGCATCGAACATCTGCCGTACGTCGCCAAGCACCATTGTGATTCTTCCCGAAACCGGTGGCGAGTTGTTTCCCAATCATGCAGACTTCGCTCTGGATATGGTGGAATGTCTGAACTATATGCAGCGCGAAGGCGGCAGAGCCGGATCTGTTTGGAACGGTCATATTCGTAACGACAACATCATTGCCGGCCACTCCATGGGCGGAGGATGTGCTATGCTGGCAGCCAAAGAAGTGGCTCAAGCTCGTGTGATAAACCTTCGTGGCGTCATTGCTATGGCACCTGCCGAAACAAATCCGAGTTCCACGGCAGCGGCCGCATCGGTTACCGCTCCCACGCTGATTCTGGCCGGTGCTCAAGATTGCGTAACTCCCTTACAAACCACAGTACAGCCCATATACAACGCCGTAGCGTCGGCGTGTAAAGTACTTGCAGTTATTCCCGGAGCAAGTCACTGTCAGTTTGCGGATACGTCCTTTGTGTGCTCACTTGGAGAGTTTAATTGCCGGGCTACCATCAGCCGCGCTGTGCAGCAATCTCTGGCCCACAGATACGTGTCGTTGTTTGTGCTCCGTAATGACAGCGTTGCAAGAGCAATAGACAACACACAAATTCAAACCACCATGAGTTTCTTTAGCGGCAGCGAGTTACCGGCCGATACGACGCGCGCCTGCCAAGGAGACACTATCACACTTCGATGCACAGTACCAAACTCGCATTTACTGTGGCTGCCGGATAGTTTACGCGGCCAAGAGATTCGCGTGCCGGTGCGTCGCGGCACCACCACCGTCACACTTGTCTCTACTCAATGCTTCGGGCAAACCCGGCTCACTCACGTGGTTCAATCCATAGCCCCACCGGCCATCACCGTACAGGGCTCAACAAGTCTGTGCCGTGGAGACTCAGTGGTTCTTCGCGCCAAAAGGTCCGATGGATCCACACTGCGGTGGTCTACCGGCGAAACATCAGACAGCATTGTTGTTCGCACGCCCGGAGTGTATTCGGCAAGTGCAAACTCTTCGTGCGGAACAGCCACAGACTCCCTTCGCGTGCAGTATTCCTCGATCACACCTGTAGCCCTGCAGCGCAGCGGTGATACGTTGTTTTGCGATGGTATAGGACTTGTCAGTATAAGCTGCACATTCGACACAAGTCGTTTTGGAAGTATCAAGTGGAATACCGGGGAGAGCGCATCAACACTACTGTTGAAGCGTTCGGGAACATATACATTGTTCGGAGAATTACAGCCCCGCGCGGGCCTGGGATGTGTGGGATATACCGATACTCTGCGCATCACTATTCGCGATGTGCTACCGCCGGAGCCAACAATCACACGCCGTGCAGACACGCTTTGGAGTTCCATTGCAGACAGCTACACGTGGTTAAAGAATGGAGTAATTCTTCCCGGGCGCACAGATCGATGGTGTGTGGTTACCGAGACCGGTGATTATCGTGTTCGCACTCGCTCTGCATTATATCACGACTGCCCTGCGTTAAGCGCAGCTTTTAGCGTTACGGAGATTGTAAGCGTGGAGCACAGTGAATGGCCGGCAGAGCCGGTATCGAGCGTCGTGTATAATCGCCCCAATCAAGAATTGCTGATACGCAACCTTCCCCACGGAGACAACGTGCAGATACTGAATCTGCTTGGTCATGTTGTGCGTGAGGCCCGCGCGGATTCAGCGTTGCTACGCGTAGATGTGAACGACCTACCACCGGGACTATATCTGGTGATTCGCAGGAATGCTCCGGCCGTTACGGTAGTTGTGAATTAATGACGGAATTGCCGTGGTTGTGTGCAGGCGCTGCTACAATCGTATGCGCATCAACGCCATGGAGAACGAGAGAGTAGGATTCTTGCCGAACACAATGGTAAGTATATCGCGCGTGGAGATTCCGAACTCCCAGCGATTATCCAGCAGCGAGAACTTTACGCCCGCAGGCATGTTGAATCCCATGCTACCGCCAAAAGTAAATCCGGTTTGCACTTGCACCCAGGATGCTATGGTATGATTGGCGCCGAATGAGATAAGCGCGCTGGTCAGGTTGGCCGGATCGAGCGTGTTGATGGGCACAATAATATCGACGCCTGCATCTCGCTCCACTCCATAGCTGTAGGTTAAACCAAAACGTATACGCGCGGGAAGCGCGGTGACAGTCTCGGATAATCCCGAGTACAAAAATGTTTTACCCGAGCCCTTGATGTTCTGTGCTTCGTTAAAGAAATTATAGGAATTAAATCCCGTGGACGAGACGTAATTCAACGTATCGTCGTTGGCCGAGTACACATTTCCCTTCCAGTAAATGGTACCTATATCTAGAACGCTCAGCCCCGCTTTCCATTTTTCGAACATCTGCACCATTACGCCTACATCAAATCCGGTACCACGACCGACAGGAACAAGATCGGTGCCCTGAATCTTCGACGGCGTTGTGGATTTGCCATAGTCGATATTGAATGCAGGAGTAATTGCACTTGTTGCCACGAGTTTATTATTCTCGTCTACATACGCATTTACGAGAGCAAACCCATAGATTAACTTTACCGTGAAGCCCGCATATAAACTCGTATTGTGGCTGGAGAATAATCTTTTTCCATATCCAATACAATACTCACGAGTCCACGAAAAACCAAGACGAGTAGAATCGAAAAGCTCTGAATAAAGCCGCGGTTTTCGCGCAACACCCACAGTGTCTGTGGGCGCCCAAGAGTACACCACGCTGGAATCGAAGTAAGGTGTTTTCCTGCCAAGAAAGGCAAAATCCGCTGCAAAGGAGTTAAGAACAAACTGTGCTGAAAAGCGTTCGCGCGCGGCCACGGCAAATCCGCCGTATCCATCAGTTTGATAACTCGCCGCACCCAGAAGCACATCAGCATTCAAAAACACTCCGTTGCCGGAAAAGCGACGAGCTGCCTGAGCTTTGTCGGCCGCACTGAACGAGGTTCCTCCAAACGTGGACACTGCGGTAAAAAGCGCTCCTGTAGGCATGGCATTTGAATGGATGGCAGCACCGGCCTCGCCAATCGACATCGCAAATCGCCGTGTTACACGCTCTACACCTACACCGGCGGGCGATGATTCCACGAAGTAAAATGGCTCGAGTACAAAACCCAGATTTGCCGGGTTCACGCCAATGGATTGATAATCGGTGACCAAAGTGGTGCCAAGAGCTGCCTGCCCCACGCGGCCATAGTCCGAAACTTCCGTTTGTGCCACTGCTATACTACCACTCACCATGAAACACACCAGCCAGGCGAAGATCGATAGCGCGTTGCGCAGCTTGCGACAATCAAGGGCATTGATTGCCATAGCATATTCACCACATACTATGGAGAGTACTCTATCCACTACTACCTGCCTCTTATCTGTTCTTCCAGCTGCGAAGCGATGCGCAAAGCGGCCAGCGCATCGCTTCCACTAACCGTAACGGGGACGGCATCAAGAATGGAATCCACGAATGCGGCCTGCTCATCGGCAATAGCATTGCGCTGTTCCACTGCCGGCT
>JBJOLU010000150.1:0-10394 GCA_046052705.1 Bacteroidota bacterium
CTGCCCGGTGGGTATCGCCCGCTTAGCTCGAGCGCGCTTACCACTCTGCGCGTGCAAAGCGAGTTGAACCTTACGGGTGCAGATCCCCTGCCGTTGCGGTATCGCTCACTGCCGGTGTCTGCGGATGCTGACGCACAGCGAATTGATGCGGCCATAACGGAGATGTGCAATAGTATTCAACGCGAGATGGATTGGCGCTATCGCGGCTGCGGTGAAGCTCGCACGTTGAGCGTTACCATTACAGGCTATCCCGACGATTCGCTGCGCACCGCGCAGGAACGCTATGATGAAGCGGCCATCACCGAGAGTGAAGCATCGGTGCGTATTGCGCGCGGCGCTACTCTGGACGACAACACTCTGTCTCTGCTGCGCGCTGTGTACATGAAGAAAGTGCTGGAAGAAAAACTCCGCACGATGCTTCCCGCGCATTTGAATATGGCAACGATCAAGTGGAGTATGGCAGCAGGCTCGAGGAACGACGGCAATACCGCTGCGCAAACTCGGCGCATTGCGATAACGCTGCGCTGATACTCTTGTAGCTACGTCATCTGCGCATCATCTGATCTGCGCACAGCTGCGCGAAGCATATACCGGTGAATGTACGTGGTACAACAAAAAAGGGAGAACCGGTGGTTCTCCCTTTTTGTTCATCGCATGTGTAGTGTTCGGTGTTTGTGCGTAACTACACGAGTGTTTTCCCTGCTCTATACACGAGCGTTAACCCGCTCTGTTACTCGCTTGCAGACTCATCCGTCTCGGCGAGTTCTTCTGTTTCTTTGGGCTTCACTTCGGTAAACACAAGCTTGCCTAGCTTCTTATCGAACTTGACCTTGATCTTCATGCCCTCCTTGAACGAGCCGCGAAGCATCTCTTCTGCAAGTTCGTCTTCCACATACCGCTGAATTGCGCGACGCAGAGGACGGGCACCATACTTTTCGTCGTACCCTTTCTCGGCAAGAAAATCCTTGGCTGTTTTTGTGAGTTCAATCACAATGCCATTTGCCTCAAGGCGCTTGATCAACTTCGCCAACTGCAAATCGATGATCTTGTAGATATCGTCTTTGGAAAGATGGCGGAAGATGATGGTGTCGTCGATACGATTGAGGAACTCGGGATTGAACATGCGCTTCAGCGACTCCTCTACCGTGCTCTTCATTGCTTCGTATTTATCATCGCTTGTGTTGTGCGACGAGAAACCAATGCGGCCTCCCGCTTTCACATCACGCACACCCACATTGGATGTCATGATGATAATACAGTTCTTGAAATCGACGCGCCGACCAAGACCGTCGGTAAGTATACCGTCGTCGAATACCTGCAACAGAATGTTGAACACATCGGGATGTGCTTTCTCGATTTCGTCGAGCAAGACAATGCTATAGGGCTTGCGTCGAACTTTTTCGGTAAGCTGGCCGCCTTCTTCATATCCTACATAGCCCGGAGGTGCGCCCACCAATCGCGACACACTGAACTTCTCCATGTACTCACTCATGTCTACACGAATGAGTGCGTCTTCGCTATTGAACATGAATCGCGCCAGCGCTTTTACAAGCTCTGTTTTACCCACACCGGTGGGGCCAAGAAACATGAACGATCCGATGGGCCGTGAGGGATCCTTGAGGCCGGCGCGCGAGCGGCGAATTGCCTTGGCAAGTTGTGCCACCGCTTCGTCCTGCCCTACCACCACGCCTTTTAGTTCATCGGCCATCTTCAGAAGCTTGGCTGTCTCCGACTCCGCAATGCGATTCACCGGAATGCCGGTCATGCTTGCCACTACGTCGGCTACATTCTCTTCGTCTACGGTAAACACCATCTCTGCGGATTTTGTTTCCCAGTCGGTCTTGGCTGTTTCCAGCTCGGCCTGCAGTTTCTTCTCCATGTCTCGCAAGCGAGCTGCTTCCTCGAAGTTCTGCGTCTTAACCACGTTATTCTTTTGGCCGCGAACCTCTTCAATCTTCGCCTCCAACTCCAGCACCTCTTTGGGCACGCTGATGTTGGATAAGTGAACGCGAGCACCTGCTTCGTCCAGTACATCGATTGCTTTGTCCGGAAGGAAACGATCGGTGATGTAGCGGTCTGCAAGCTTCACGCACTGCACAATAGCTTCGTCGGTGTAACGCACGTTGTGATGCTCCTCGTAGCGCTCCTTGATGTTGCGAAGTATCTGCATTGCTTCGTCAACACTGGGCGGCTCCACCATGATTTTCTGGAAGCGTCTGTCCAGCGCGCCATCTTTCTCGATATACTGTCGATACTCATCGAGTGTGGTAGCACCTATACATTGAATATCTCCGCGAGACAACGCCGGCTTGAACATGTTCGATGCATCCAGCGAACCGGAAGCTCCGCCTGCACCCACGATAGTGTGAATCTCGTCGATGAAGAGTATCACATCTTTAGCTTTTTCAAGCTCGTTCATCACGGCTTTCATGCGCTCTTCAAACTGACCGCGATACTTTGTGCCGGCCACAAGCGCTGCCAGGTCCAGCGTGACGATGCGCTTGTCGAACAGCACGCGCGACACCTTCTTCTCGATGATGCGCAGAGCCAGTCCTTCCACAACCGCTGTTTTACCCACACCGGGTTCGCCGATGAGCACAGGATTGTTCTTCTTGCGGCGAGACAACACTTGTGCAACGCGTTCAATTTCTTTTTCGCGGCCGATCACGGGATCGAGCTTTCCTTCCACAGCGAGTTTGGTTAAGTCTCTGCCGAAGTTATCGAGCACGGGTGTTTTCATGCGCTCGGCGCCTTCCTTCTTGGAACGGCCGGTGCCACCGGATTGCGGTGGCGCTTTCTCGCGCTGCGAAGGCTGCGTGGGGCGGCCGGTAATAATATTATCCAGCTCCTTACGAACGCTATCGTAGCTGATGTTGAATTGCGAAAGTATCTGCGCGGCAATGTTGTCTTCGTCGCGCAGCAGCGAGAGCAGTAAGTGCTCTGTGCCGATGATGTCGGATTTATACAGCTTGGCTTCAAGGTAGGTGATCTTCAGCACCTTCTCTGCCTGCTTTGTTAGAGGAATGTTGCCGATGGTCAAGGTACCGCTGGAAGAGCGTACCGTGTCCTCGATGGACTTCTTCAACTTGAAGAGGTCCACATCCAGATTTCGGAGAATCTTCACGGCAATGCCTTCGCCTTCGCGAATAATACCCAGGAGCAAATGTTCCGTGCCGATGTAGTCGTGCCCAAGGCGCAACGCCTCTTCTCTGCTTAAACGGATCACGTCCTGAACGCGATTGGAAAAATTATCCATGGTTATAGTACCTTTCTGAGTGCAAAAACCGGTGTATCCGTTTCCTGCGTGGTGATTGTGCCGCCTGCTTCCTTACTGAGGAAGCCCGGCGGACGGTGACTTTCGTTAGCAGCGACGCATGTACCACGTTCCTTATTGTTCAATACGCAACATGGTGCAACATGTATCGTGCGTGCTCATATGTGCTTGCCAAAGCGTGCTTAGACCGACATTTTCGGAGTAGCCTACGCCCCGAAAGTATCGACGTTTCGGGGCGTTCACTAAACCTGTTTCTGTATCTGTTTCGTTAATTCTTTATGGATCGGGCCTCGATTATCTCAATAACCTCTACAATAGTGCCAACGGTACACGAGGTAGTTACGCCCGGCTTGGGCACCACGCGTATAGTGGCCTGCATGTCGTCTTCCTTTAGTTGATTCATCAGTTCATCGCTACCGATGATTTGATAATACTTCAATGTGCGTAGGTCGGTACCGCTTTCCATCACCCAGCACGCATCTGTTTTCAGTGCCTTCGAGCCGCTCACCGGATTCATTTTTCCGCTTACCACAAAGGCATCGGGGGGAATTACTTTGGTGGCAGCGCAGGACGACCACGCGGCACCTAGCAGTACCAACGCGCAGAGCACCACGGCACTGACCATTCCCGATTTGTATGCAGTCCGAGCTGTGCTGCTGATAGTCTTTGCTTTTGAAAGATTGCTTGTTGAAAGATTGCTCATGAGTTTTTGTTTTTATACAGCTGTCGTAGCATGCAAAACGATGACGTGTGTGCATCCATTTGCAAACAACGCTATCGCACTTTGAACGTCGCCATGGTAACAATTGCCAACATGATTCCAATGATATAAAACCGCGTCACGATTTTTGATTCATGCCATCCGCTTTTCTCGAAGTGATGGTGCAACGGCGCGATCTTGAAAATGCGCTTGCCCTCTCCGTATTTCTTCTTCGTGTATTTGAAATACGTCACCTGAATGATCACCGAAAGTGTTTCTGCAAAGAATATTCCGCCAACGATAGGCAGCAGGAATTCCTTTTTGATAAGAATGCACAATCCGCCAATGGCGCCGCCAAGTGCCAACGAGCCTGTATCGCCCATAAACACTTGCGCGGGAAAGGAATTGAACCATAGGAATCCCATGGCCGCTCCCACCAGCGCTGCGCAGAACACGGTGAGTTCGTCGGCACCGCGCAGGTGCATGATGTTCAGGTAATTGGCGAACACTGCGTTGCCGCTGAAGTACGAGATCAACGCAATGGTCAGTGCCGCAATACCCACGGTACCGATGGCCAAACCGTCCAGTCCGTCGGTAAGATTCACTGCATTTGACGTAGCCGTGAGAACAAAGATGACCACGGGAATGTAGAGCACTCCCCAGTCCACATTAATGTGCTTGGCAAAGGGAACGGTGGTAAGCGTTCGCAAGGAGCTCATGCTTTCGCCGAATGCATCGGGAAAGAAATACACCGTACAGCCCAGTATACATCCGATAGCCACCTGGCCTACAATCTTGTAGCGCCCAATCAAACCTTTAGGATACTTTTTTACAACCTTCAGATAATCGTCCAGGAAACCCACGGCGCCCATCCATGCCGTTACGAGCACGATAAGCAACACATAAGCGTTGCTCATGTTGGCCCAGAGAATTGTGGGTACCAGCAAAGCGGTAAGCACAATCAAACCGCCCATTGTGGGAGTGCCGGCTTTAAGATTGTGATTTCCCACGCCTGCCAATTCGCGCTTTTCCTGCTCGCCCATTTGCTTGCGGCGCAGCACACGAATAATGTACGGCCCGACAATAAACGAGATCAACAAAGCGGTAATAGCGGCTGCAGCCGAACGTAAGGTGACATAACGGAACACCCCCATTCCCGGCGGCTGAAAATTATTCTCAAGCCACAAAGCGAGATAGTAGAGCATACTGCTCCCCTGATATTGAACGATGCTGATGCGGTGGATTGGGAACCCGATGCTGCTCAGGCCGCTACACTGAAGAACCGCGTCATGAAGGGATCATGAAGCGGTTCTGCAATCCCATAAAGTAGCCGGCGCTAAAATAGGGAGCGGGTGATAATTGCAAGAGGGAGAATTGAGCCGGAATGCGGTTTGCAGCGAAAATATTTTTTTCCTGAGCGCGTGTATGCAAGCCATGCCGCCGCAGGGTATGTAGCGCAAAAGCAAGGCATGCAATCAACGAATGAAGTCAACACTCCACACCAACTTTCACTACGCACATGGAACGCAGAGAATTCGTCAAGGGATCGGCTATTATCGGAGCTCATGTAGTACTGCCGCAATTGGCGCAGGCAAAGGCCGGCTTGAGTGCTCATCGAAACGCACGTAAGGTGTACAGGGTGCTGCAAGCCGATCGCAGTATGGTGGGTACTCTGCCCGTGCTCCGCGCCTTTGCGGGCGATCACAACGATTACGTTTCCCCATTTGTATTCTTCGACGAGTTCGGTCCTGTGCGCGTCAATCCCCATGAAGAACCGTTGCGTGTTGATGCTCACCCCCATGCCGGCATTATCCCTACCACGTACTTTCTGGAAGGAAGCGGACATCACCGCGACAGCTTGAATTACGACTTCCAGATTTCCAAAGGCGACTTCATGATGTTCACCTCCGGGCGCGGTGCCATTCACATGGAAGAAACCGGTTCAATGTTGAGCGCCTCTGGTGGTATTTATCACGGCTTTCAGATATGGCTCAACATGCCCGCGCAGTACAAGTTCGTGGATCCCACTACCGAGCTTTTTCATCCGGATTCCATGGGACATGCCACTACCGACACCTACGAGGCGAACGTGGTTCTTGGCGAAGCTTTTGGCGTGAAGTCTAAGGTGAACACCTTGTTCCCGGTGTTCTACTACCACGTGCGCATGAAGCCGGGCTGCCGTCTGGAAATACCCGTGGATCCCACGCACAATGCCTTCGTGTATGTGATACGCGGATCGGTGGAAACGGAAGGCCGTCGTGTAGTACAGGCCAATCAAGTAGCGTTGTTCGAGCGTGGCGACGATGTGGTGGAGCTCTTCTCTGCAGACAATGCAGAGATACTCATGCTGGGCGGAAGGCCGCACAACGAACCCGTGTTTGCCTATGGTCCCTTTGTGATGAACAACGAAGATCAAATTCGCCGTTGCTACATGGACTATCGCATGGGCAAGATGGGAGACCCCATGCGCGTGAACGGCTAATTACTCAAAAACTACGGCGCGAGTTACAGGCACGCCGTCTACATTGGCCCGAACAAACACCACACCGGACGCACCCTGAAGCACTTCGCGGCGCACGCGTACAAAGGTGCCGCGATCGGTGGTAAACACATCGCTATTGAGTTCGCCGGATTCGCAGAGTTCACAGAGCTCGGTAATTCTCATCCCGCGAGCATCGATCAACTCCACACTGTTCACATGGCTTGCAGTGGCAGAGACCTCTACTACGGCCTCGTCCCTTGCAGGCAGAGGCCGCACCGGCGCTAGGGTTGCGGGCAACATGCTCTCTTTGGCATCCGTTGGTCCGCACAGGGTAACCACAGACGTATCGGCAGTGGAATCGCTCAGCCATGCGGTGATAACAAAACGCGTCGGCATCGGTGTGCGAGCTTTTAGCGTGAATCGCAATGGCCGCGCTGCAAATGCCGGCACCAACGAATCCACAATCTCGGTCTCTATAAAGCCCTCGGGAGAAATCTCCACGCGAGTAAGGCGGCGAGCCTCCGCGCTTCGATTGATGGCATGGGAAAAAAACACGCTCGTGGTTGCTGCATCGGACACTCGATGTGCGGCGGGCACGAGCGCAGTTAAACGACGTTGCACCGGCACGAAGTCCAGGCGCTCCACAAATTGCGGTACGTCGATAAAGGGATTGCGCTTGCCTTGATAGGCGGCAATGGTATCGCCGCGTTTTTTCTCTTGGGCATCGGGAGGGTCTGCCACGTTCCACGCTCGCAAATCGGCGTCCATGGCGTACGGAGTTTGATAATAGTTAAACAGGTTTCCGTAGCGCAGAAAGTAATAGAACATCCCACGGGCAATGTTACCTTTTGAAGCGTCCCGTGGCTCGAACACCGTGTCGCCTTTAGCCGTGAAACCCAGGCGTGATCCGCCCGTGGCGTCTTTCCACACTTTGGCAACGACACCAAATGGATAATTCGCCCGCATGCTGTTCGCATTGGGATTGGTGGGATACAGGTGATAGATATCGCTTTTGTTGGGCTCGGACGACGATCCAAAACTCTGTGGCCACGAATGCTCGGTGTTGAATTCGCCATTGGGCGGGATGCCGGCGGTTTTCAGCTTCTTGCCCGTGTAGATACACTCCACGGAGTCGTTCACGTTGTCTGCTTTGCCAAACATTACTTCGCGGCCCGCTTTGTAGCCAAGCGAGGTATGATTAATCACTCGCGAGCGCAGAGTATCGAATAGCTTCGTGCCCTCTAGTGCGTCGGTGTAGCCGTATCCTATTCCCGCAGCGCTGGCGCTACCCTGCAAGTACTGCGGAAGAATGGTGGTAGAGCAATCTGTGTGTGCGTATACCAGAGCTACGGCAAACAACTGCACATTATGCCGTACGCGCAGTACACACCGAATGTCCAGGGAGTCCGCCGTAGACACAGACACCGGCAGAGCCGTGGCAGTGGAACACACCAAACTTCGATAGTACCTGGTATCAACAAGCACCACGGAATCTACCTGCATCGTGGCCGCTCCCGTATTGCGAACGCGTAGAGAAATCTCCGCGTCATCGCCAATTGGGTGCACGCCGATATCCATGATACTGTCCGCAGCCAAGCTTGGAAGCGCCCTGCAGGAAGATGAGGCATGTGCATACTGCGGCGGCATTACCATGCTCAGTACGAAAACGAGAGTCACAAAAAAGGTTCCGTGGAGGCCGGGGTTCATGCGGGTCATTAGTGATGCGGAAGGTAAATACGTTCGGTACACTTTTGATACAAACATACGCGAGTCGGTGCCGCCACAGCCCCGGTGATGCAAGTTGGAGAAACACGGTATGGAATCAGGTTGGAGAAACACGGCCGGGGCACAATACCGGAGTGGGCGCCAATGGTTCATTCATAGTATTTTTGCACCCAAAAAAAAGGCTAAACATGAAACGTGTCGTTATCACAGGACTTGGTGCACTCACTCCCATCGGCAATACCGTATCCGAGTATTGGCAAGGCTTAAAAGCCGGTGTGAGCGGAGCCGCACCCATCACGCATTTTGATGCGGAGAAATTCCGTACCCGCTTTGCCTGCGAGGTTAAAGGTTTCGACGCCATGCAGTTCATGGATAGGCGCGAGGTTGGCCGCACGGATTTGTTTTGTCAGTACGCCTTGGCATCAGCGCAGGAGTGCGTGGCTGATACAGGAATGAATCTGGACACGGTAGACAAAAACCGCATCGGCGTGATTTGGTCGTCCGGCATCGGCGGACTCATCACGCTCGAGGAGCAGATCAAGAACTTTATGGGTGGCGATGGCACGCCGCGATACAGCCCCTTCTTTATTCCCAAGATGATCAGCGATATGGGCGCAGGTCTTATTTCCATTCGGTATGGATTCCGCGGCCCTAACTTCTGTACTGTATCGGCATGCTCGTCGTCGTCACACGGCATTCTGGATGCCTTCAATTACATTCGCCTGGGCAAAGCAAATGCTATTCTTTGCGGCGGCAGTGAAGCAGTGGTTACGCATTCGGCAATTGGTGGATTTAATGCGATGAAAGCTCTGAGTGAGCGCAACGACGATCCCACCACGGCATCGCGTCCCTTCGACAAAAACCGCGATGGCTTTGTGCTTGGCGAAGGCGCGGGCGCATTGATGCTGGAAGAGCTTGAGCACGCACTGAATCGTGGTGCGAAGATCTACGGAGAAATGGTTGGCGGCGGCGCTACCGGCGATGCCTATCACATCACGGCAGGTCATCCCGAGGGACTGGGAGTAATTCTTGCTATTGAGGAAACATTGCGCGAAGCGCAACTTTCTCCGTCGGATGTGGATTATATCAACCTGCATGCTACCTCCACTCCGGTGGGCGACCCCGCCGAGGCTGCAGCCATTGTGCACATGTTCGGCTCCTGCTTGGACACTCTTCATGTAAGCGGTACCAAATCCATGACGGGCCACTTGCTTGGTGCTGCCGGCGCCATCGAAGCAGTGGCTTCGGTTCTGGCTCTTACGAACAATACTGTGCCCCCCACCATCAACATTCAAGAGCGCGACGACACCGTAGATGCGCGGTTAAATGTTACAGCCAACGCTGCTGTAGAAAAGCCCATCAACGTGGTGTTAAGCAATACCTTCGGCTTCGGCGGTCACAATGCCGTACTCGCGTTTAAGCGGTTCGAGGGATAATCCACTCCGCCTATTTTTTGGCGAATTATCGTTGCAGTGAAACAGAACTCATAAGTGAGGTTTACTCACTCATGAAGCCGTTGCTGTTGCTATGGCTATACGTTATTTCAAGCGTGTATTTTTTGCACCGATAAACCACCGCCATGGCACGTATTTCAACCGATAAAGTAAGCGCGGCATTGCACTTTGTTAGTGCTATAGTTGTGTTGTGTTTTGTGTTCTTGTCGTCGTGCAAGGATTATTCCACCGGACCAACAAAAAATATAGACAGCACCACCGTCAGTCCCGGGTATGGCAAAGACACTACGGTGTTTGCACCTGCTTCTATGCGAGTAGGTACAAAGGACTCTATCATTATCTCAAACTGGCGCGGCGATGCGAGCTTCTTGGATTTTAAAGACATGTTTCAGAATGTGAGAGAAGGCAGAGCCTCTGTCTATTTCGGTACGCGCAGAATTCCCATACTGTCACTTGCGTACGACAGCCTCAAAAAACATACCGTGGTCTGCTTTATTGCCCAACCATCCACAGAGTACATTCAGCAGCCTGATACATACGTAAAGCAGTTTTTGTCGTTGGGTGTATACATGGCCAACGAAATAATTTACTACACTTCAAAAACCGCCACCACCCTTGTGTACCCGCAGGGACAGGCCAGGAGTGTGAGCTTTTCCTTGAGCGGACTAAGTATTGTCAATAACATGACAAGGGTACACTCATCCACCAGCGAACCTACAACCACGAGTACTTTTAGTGAGAAAGTGGATGTGATGGCAA
>JBJOLU010000151.1:0-8084 GCA_046052705.1 Bacteroidota bacterium
TGATCAAAGAAAAAATCCGCGATATCATCAGCAAGGAATCGAAGAACAAACCGTGGAGCGACGACAAGCTTACCAAGGAACTGAAAAAGGAAGGCTACAACATTGCGCGCCGCACCGTTGCAAAGTATCGTGAGCAACTGAAGATTCCTGTGGCTCGTTTGCGTAAGGAGCTGTAGAGTAAAGAAGGATAAAGGAATAAGCAAACAGTATCACTCGAGGAGCAAGAACGTCATGAAGAATCACATGAGCACACTCAATGCCGCAAGCACCAACCGAACACTTCGTATCAGCAAATTCATTGCTATGGCAGCGGCATTGGTGGCAGTGCTGTTTGTGGCCGCCTGCGGAAGTTCCTCGAAGGTGAAATCCATTAGCGATATACCGGGAAAACCCGAAGTGTATTTTGATCGCAGTGCCTGTTTTGGAGCTTGCCCGGCATACACCCTGGTCATGCGCGGAGATGGCACAGCGCGCTACACCGGAAAGTCCAACGTGGAGATGTTGGGAATTTTCGAAGCTGTGATTGATGCAGACCGCATGCAGTCGCTTCTAAGCGCCTTCGAGGAAACAAAGTTCTCCGCCATGGATGATATCTACGACGACAACGTTACCGACGTAGCCACTCGCACTGTTCGACTGCGCCGATTCGACTCTTCGAAAACCGTTACCGACCGCTTTAACACACCGGCGGAGCTTCGCCGCCTGGAGAATACAATCGACTCCATAGCCGGCACCCTGTCGTGGAAAAAAGTTGCTGATTTGCCCAAGGAGTAAACTCCCGGCCATGGCCTGAACTTCGCGCTCTCAGCGTGAGGGCGAAACCACAGCTTCCCACTATCTTTGCCCTTCAATGTACCGCCGCGGGCTCTGTATCGACGATACGGGCAGCGTGCTGCACAGACGCCGTACACATGATTCAACCATGTGCTGCTCTTTACGTGTTTTCTCTATCAGGTATGAAGCTCTTCTTTGCACTTCTTGTTTGTTCGATTTCTATCGCTGCACAAACGCGCGTAGACATTTCCGTAGACCTTATCAACGTGGCGGACGACATGGTAAAAGTTCGCGTGACGCCCCAAGGTATAAGCACCACGCCCTTCACCTATGTGATGCCGCGCTCGGTGCCCGGCACCTACTCACGCGACGACTACGGACGCTTTATCATGGATGCCAAAGCATTCGCGGCCGACGGCACGGAGCTGGCGGTAACACGGAAGGACAACGACATTCACGTGTCTCAAACTCCGGCGTATTTGGAATACCGAGTACGCGACACATGGGACGACAAAGAATTCAAAGATGTGTTTCAACCTTCGGGAACCAACATCGAGAAAGATTCGAACTTTGTTATCAATACCCATGCATTCTTCGGATACGTGGAAGGCTACAAGAATGTACCCTACGAGATCACCGTGCTCAAGCCGCGGGGATTTTTCGGCGCCACCTCGCTGGATCGCCGCGAGCTCAACGACACCACCGATGTGCTTTCTGCAAACACCTATCCGTACCTGGTAGATAATCCCGTGATGTACTGTATACCGGACACGGTATCGTTCATGCAGAACAACATGAAAGTGCTTATTGCCGTGTACTCGCCGAACAAGATCATCACGGCTCAATACATAGCCGATGATCTGCGGAAGCTGGCATCCGCGCTAGGAAAATTCTTTGGTGTAATGCCGGTGTCGCACTACACCTTCATTTTTTACTTCGATCAACCCGGCAGAATTGGCGGCGGGCGCATGGCATTAGGAGCACTGGAACATTCGCACTCCAGCTTCTATTATTTGCTTGAAGGTCGCGGAGCGATGATTCACGAAAGTATCAGCGGAACGGCCGGCCACGAGTTCCTGCATATTCTGGTGCCGCTGAATGTTCACAGCAAGGAAGTTCACGAGTTCGATTTTGCCGATCCGAAAATGTCTCAGCACTTGTGGATGTACGAGGGCTGCACCGAGTATTTCTCCCACTTGTCCAGAGCGCAGGATACGTTGCAAACCGAGGAAGAATTTATGCGCGAAATGATGCAGAAGATTCGCGGCGGGAAGCGCATGCTCGGCACAAAGACGATGTCGTGGACAGAGTTCGGCAAGAATGTACTGACGGAAGAAAATCAGAAGCTGTATCCTATTGTGTACGAGACGGGCGCTGTACTTGCGTTCTGTTTAGACCTTCGCATCAGAGAGCTAACGCAGTCCAAGAAGAATCTGCTGTCGGTGTTGCTCGAGCTCAAGGACATCTACGGACCTCAACGTCCTTTCGACGATGCCGACCTTATCAACGACTTTGTGCGCCTTGTGCATCCGGACCTGCGTACGTTCTTCGATAATCATGTGGTGGGAGACACGCCGCCGAAGTATGCTCAATACCTGAGTAGTATTGGTTACAATTACCAAGACTCCGTAGAGGAAAACAGCATACAGTTCTCATCGACGCGCTTCTTCTTTAAGCGTGGTGCCAAAGATGCAGTGGTGCTCACGGCACGCAGCGAGAACGACTTTACCGTTATGGACGGCGACACCCTACTAAAGATCAACAACATTCAAGTAACGCCGGAGAATAAGGAAAGTGTGATGGCTATGTACGTATGGTCTCCGAAGAGTTTATCGCCGGTAGAGCTTACGGTGCGACGCAACGGAACCGAGATGGTGCTTTCGGCAACTCCCAAAGAAAAACCCGTAACACGCTATCATGTAGCCCGGCCCATGGAGAACCCCACTCCGGAACAACTTGCAATGAGAAAACTTCTGCTGAAGAAAGAGAGCTAAGAAGTGGAATCGTCGTTCCGAATCACGGGCCTTCATTATGTAAGTCTGTACTTTAGCGATGTGCAAGCAGCTCGTGCTTTTTACGAGCAGGTACTCGGCCCGCCCGGGTTTGTAAATGAAAGCGAGAGCACCTTTGGATGGGATCTTGGCTCTTCGTGGTTGACGATATTCCCCGCATCAGCCGGCCCTGTGCCGGGCGCAGCTGCATGCAATGCGGAGTTTGGTGTGTGCGTAGCTTCCGCGCCGGAAGTAGACGCCTTGACGGCTGTGTTCGTACAGGCCGGAGCAGTGGAACGAATGAAACCTCACGACACCCGAATGTATGTGCCCATGAGGTTCGCCTGTGTTGACGATCCTTTTGGAATACGAATAGACATATACTGCCCGCTCGAGTAAGCCGCCTCATTGCACTTGCAGTGCACTTGCGGTCCATGCCGCGACGCATGCCGCTAGGGTGGGGCGCAGTGCCGCTCAGCAACCTATCGCACGATCACCATTCTCTTGGTGTCGCTGAATATGCCTGCAGACAGCACGTATGAGTACACGCCCGGCGGCAGATCTGATAGGTCTACCTCTACACTATGCTGACCCGGCATGAACTTCTTTTTGCCGTCCAGCGGTGTGGCAACGATCTCTCCGGTGGTGTTCACCACATACAACCACACCGGCACCCACTCTTGAATATCAAAGCGCAGTGTTACTCTGTCTCGGGCCGGATTGGGCTGAGCGCTATAGAGCATCGGTACTGCCACGCTCGATTTTGCCGTCGTGGTGTTGCACTTGGCGCCTGTCTGAATCTGCGTTACCGAACCTGAAGGGATGAGGTTTATAAACAACAGAGAGTCTGTAGTAAACACCGAGTCGGGCCTGATGATCACATCATCTTCGGCAGTATCCGGCACCATGATAAGGAAGCGAAGGGCGGCAATCTTTCCGGCACGCACACTGTCCACACCGTTGAAGGAAATGGTCAGAGAGTCGAAGCGCTGCTGCGTTACGGAACACTTGGTGCCAAACACCGACGAATGATCCAGATACTTCAGCATGTACTTATTCCACGATGCGCCGATGTTGAAGGAAAGATCGTTTAGCCAATAGGTTTTGTTGCGATAGGTAATGCTCAAGTTGGTGTCTAGATACACCGGCACCACAATGGTATCACCGATGATGCCTCCCAGCGGAGCCGGCTTCGTGAAGTTTGCATTGTCGGTGGCAAAACGTATGGGAAGGTCCGGCACAAATCCCTTGCCCTTGAGCCGCAGAGAGTCGCCCACCAAACACGGTGTGGTGGCAAACACATACATGAGCGAGTCGAACGAGGATTTATCACGCGGGCAGTACTCCACGGTAACCACAGCGCTTGCGCCGGGCGCAAGTAGAGCCGTGCGCGGCGGCACTGAGCTTAGGTACCGCACAAGGGGCGGGAGTATCAACAGAGAATCCACCGACGTTGGCACATCACCGGTGTTCGTTACCAAGATTGTGTCACTGGCACAATCAAGCACGCGAACGCTATCGAAGTCCACGAGCGGCCGTTGAGAGCGAACCTCTACTTGATCAACCAGAACATCGCCTTGGTCCCCACCGGCACTGAGATAGTAGTTCAGAATTTCCTGCGTGTCGAAGAAAACGGAGTCGATGGCTATAGACGACGCGCTACGAACATTTGCCTTTGGCACCAGAAGCATGGTAATAAAGGACTGCAGCGAATCCAGGTTCTTGCAATCCTTTACCGAGAATTGAGCGCCGCCGCGGGCCAGAGGCTTGAACGATGGATTCTTGAACGAGGATACAGCGCCTACGGCCACAAGTTTGGTGGTGTCGAAGAGTGCATCAAATTGCACATCCACTGTTGGTGCGGGAATGTCGCGCGAACAATACACCGGCACGCGCAGAGTATCGCAACTGATAATGCGGAATGTGTCGGTTTCAACGCGTTTGTTGTCGAAGGTCATTTGCAAACCAAAAGCCGGCGCCAGTCCCTCGCCTGTAAGAAGAATTGTCGTGTCCACATCATTGCATGGCTTTGAGTAATGGATCACTGCGCGGGCAGAGTACTTCTTGCTTCCCTGCCGCGGAGCTCTTGGCTTGAAGTAGAAGGTAAACGGATATGCCTTGGTTCCAGGTTGTAACACAACCGGGAAGTTGATGGGTTGATTCGAAGTATCGCGGTGAATGAACACACGCTCGTCCGGCAAATAGGTGATGGAATCGATTTGCACGGTTTCCTGACCGGGATTGTCCACCACGGTGGGAATGGCAATAGTATCGCGGCGCACAATGGATAATGTATCAACGCGAGTTCCCGGAAAACCTATAGCCGTGATAAGCGGACGGAAAATCAAGCTGCGTTTACCTGCAAGGAAGCACGTGTATTTATCCGGACCCCAGCCCGCACCGCGCGCTGTTACGTTGAAGCGGGCCACACATGTTACACGGTTTGTTACCGCAGGAGTGCGCGGGCAGAATACCAAGTTCACGGTGTCGGTGGAACGCGGTGGAATGCTGAACGGCAACACCCTACCGGCTCTTTCATAATAGTAGGACGTCCACGTAAACAGGTTCGGCGTGCCGTTGGCAATACCGGTGGAGTCTATCCACATGGAATCCACTGTGATGTTGTTCACAAACGAATTGTTCGTGAGCGGAATTTGCCTCGTGATGCAATCGCAAGGACGCACGTACGAGAAATTCTGAATGGATAAGCTGGCCTCGAGCTTTACTATCTGTGTTTTTCCTTCCAGCGATCCCTTGCTGATAATTTGAGGGCAGGGGTTTTCGCCCTTGGCTACAATGGAATCGTTGTACACACCGGCCGTAACGGGAGCAAACTCAATGATTGCTTTCACCGAGTCGCGCGGTGCCATCCACCGCGGCAATGTTTTGTTCAGCGAGATAAGCTTGTACCCATTGGGCACCGAGATGGAATCCACATACACCGTAAGCGGAGAGGTGTTCTCTAAGGTCACGGAATCGCGGCGCGTGTCGCCCACTTCCAATGTGCCGAACAGCGTGCGCGGAGTGATATAGATACGCGGAATAACCGATGAGCCGAAGAGCTTTACCATCCACTTGTCACCGGTGAGGGATGTAGTGTAATTCAAGTACGCTACAATTGCTACGTCAGAGAGAAATGTATTGGGCGAGAAACGGAAGTAAAAGCGTTTGCTCTCGCCCGGGTTCAGCGAGATACTCACGCTGCTAAGATTGATCGGAGCACCGCTCTGATCTACAGGCGTGAATTGCGTGCCGGGTTGTGTGAGCGTAAAGTTCTTCAGTGTTTGGGCCACCGATGATTCATTCACAATGTCCACAAAGGAAATACTGTCTCTGCAGCCGATCACATTCTCGATGTTCATCACCGGCGGATTAAAACGGAATCGTTCGATAATACCTCTGCCACGAACGGGAATGCACTGCGTGGTGTAGCATCGGGATTCAAACAAGCACAGCTCGTCGGTGTAGAGCTGCGCAAGTGTGGGCCTGAATGTTACGGTAAGTTTCTGCGACTGCCCCGGAGCAAGCGATGCCGTCTTGGCTCCCGTGAATACAAAGGCATCCCCGGTTTTTAAGTAGAGCGCGATGTTCATTACATCGGTAGCGCTTTTGTTCGTGATGGTTACCGACATGGTGCTGTCCTTACCCACAATCACATTACCGAAGTCCACTCCGGGTGTAGAGAAGATTACATCGTTGTCCCTGCCGTAGCCGGACCAGCGCAAGGTGTCGATGAATTGGCAGCCTATGCCTTTGAGCGTTGCAAAGAAGATGATAGGATCGTTGTTCACCAATCCCGGCGCCAAAGGCCTGAATCGGAAATACTTTTGGAACTCACCATTGGTGGCCGCGGGGCGCAGTGTATACACCGGTGGAACACGAGGCATACCAACGGTTACCAGACTCTTTGGTATGTAAATGCTGTCGATAGTGATATCGCGCCGTGTAAGGTTATACCAGTTCCAACCAACAGAATTACTGATATCTCCGGGGCAGGTGCTCTGGAATGTTATGCTCTTCAATCTGGTTTTACCGTCCGGTTGGCGAATAGAAAACACTTCCTGCACCACGCCGCTTACAGCCATGATGCCTGTGCCCGGACAGTTGTCGTCGCTTTGTAGAGTGAGTGTGTCCACATACGCAAAGGTGGTATCAACGGTGGGGTAAAATCGAATGCGAAGGGTATCGCATTGACCCGGCCCCAAGGAGAAAGGAAAGCTTTTGTTTCGCGGAGGCAGCACGCTGAATACACCGGGAAAGCGAGCGAAGCTTCCACCGCGAATCACAATGCTGCGATTGGTATTGGTACCGGCAGGCAGAGTGTTGTTGCACACCACTACCAGACTATCGTGATAGGGTGCGTTACGACACTTGGCAAAAACAGTATCAAAAGCAATGCTTCGTTTTTTCAACTCCACTTCGGTGGAGCGATTCAAGTTGAAGTCTACCTTTTGCGCCGCCATGCAACGGTTGTTTCCGGTGATGTTCAACTGTGCTTGTATAGCGCCCGTAACTGACCCGGTAAATGTTACCGTAAGTCCCACCGGTGTGTTCGGCTGCATCACAGAGCTTGTGGGGGTGACGCGGAAGAAGCGTGCATCACGGCCGGCAATGGCGAATGAATACGAGCGGCCGCACGACAGATACGAAGTATCCGTGATCGTGATCTGCCACGATTTCTGTGTTACGCATTTTACTTCGTCGGTGATGGCTGTGGTACTCACCACAAGTTTCTGCTGCACGGTGCGTGTGCTTGCCTGGCAGGTAATCATATTTACCATGCGGCCCAAGCTGCCCTTGCCTGTGGCATCGCAGAGCAGTCCGGCAAGACTTCCCGAGTTGTTGTCGTTGCATCGGTAATACAATACAATGCCTGTTTCGTTGCCCGCCAGGGAACGCTCCATGTTGCAATAAATCTCGGTAGGTGTAAGCACACGTTTCCACATGCGAATCTCGTCGAGCTGACCAATGAAATTCCTGTAGGAAGTGGATCGTGCGATATCGTTGGTGCTGCCGAAGAGAATTTTCAGAGAAGGATCCGAGGGGCGGCGCAAAGTGGTAATGGGATATGCGGCGTTACGGTTACGCCCCACTTCTTGTCCGTTCAAATAGATGATGGCCGAATTCGACGCTCCGTCGAACACCGCACACACGTGTGTCCATGCGGCATACAGCGGAGAAGCATCGGTGGTGGCCAGAGTATTGTCCGCAGCTCCAAGATTGTTTCCGCTGCCATTCAGTTCAAATGCCAGTTGATCGGAAGGCGTGATGTATAATGCCCAGGAGTCGTTGTTGTCGTTGTTTGTGTACGGACCCCAC
>JBJOLU010000152.1:0-3872 GCA_046052705.1 Bacteroidota bacterium
GGCGAGTACAATCGTCAGCGCGATAAGATTGAGCTTATAGCCAGCGAGAATTTTACATCACTTGCGGTGATGGAAGCGCAAGGCAGCATACTGACGAACAAGTATGCCGAGGGCTATCCCGGAAAGAGATACTACGGAGGATGCGAATGGGTAGACGTTGCGGAGAATTTGGCCATAGACCGCATCAAGACACTGTTCGGCGCCGAGTATGCCAATGTGCAACCGCATAGCGGCAGTGGCGCGAACATGGCCGTGTATTTCAGCTATCTGAATATCGGCGACACCGTTCTGGGTATGGACCTCTCTCACGGAGGCCATCTTACTCACGGCTCTCCGGTGAATTTCTCGGGCCGCATGTACAAGTTCGTTCCCTACGGACTGGACAAAGCAACCGGACTTATAGACTACAACCGGGTAGCGGAACTTGCCAAAGAGCATCGCCCGAAGATGATCACTGTTGGTGCAAGCGCGTATTCACGGGAGATAGACTTCAAAGCATTCCGAGAGATAGCCGATTCCGTTGGCGCCTTTCTACTGGCAGACATTGCGCATCCGGCCGGACTTATTGCCAAAGGCCGACTCATGAGCCCCGTTCCCTACTGCGACGTTGTTACATCCACAACACACAAAACCCTGCGCGGTCCTCGTGGCGGCGTGATTCTGATGGGTAAAAATTATGAGAATCCTTTTGGTCAGGTAGCTCCCAAGTCGGGCCGTGTGAAGCTTATGGGCGAGCTCCTGGATTCTATGGTGATGCCGGGCATTCAAGGCGGCCCGCTCATGCATGTTATTTCCGCAAAGGCCGTTGCCTTTGGCGAGTGCCTTACGCCAGCCTTCGATGAATACACAAAGCAAGTGGTGCGCAATGCACAAGCATTGGCTTCAGCACTTATAGATAAAGGATACGATATCTGCAGTGGCGGCACCGACAATCACTTGATGCTGGTGGATTTGCGAAACAAGAATCTGACTGGCAAACTGGCAGAGAATTCACTGGATGAGGCAGGCATTACCTGCAATAAGAACGCCGTTCCCTACGACACGCAATCCCCGTTAATTACCTCGGGTATTCGCCTTGGTACTGCTGCAATGACATCGCGCGGAATGAAAGAACCGGACATGCGTCAGATAGCATCATTCATTGATAAAGTGCTGAGCGATGTATCCAGTGAATCGGTAAAGGCATCGGTAAAGAGTGAAGTGCGTGACTTCTGCCGCACCTTCCCGTTGTACGCCGAATTCGACAATCCCATGGAGGATTTAAAGAATACCGTGGAGGGTGCCGTAAAGCACTTGGTGGGCAACGTCGGCTCGGTGCTCAGTAAAGTTGGCGAGGAAATGAAGAAGGCGTCGTCTAAGCAATAAGGGAGCGTAGCTGCCTTGTTGCTCTAGTTCATCTTCGCTTGAAGATTCAGCAATGCCAGTGCAGCCATGTTGTACGAGGGGTCGATGGTGACGGCCTGTTGGTATTGAGCCAAAGCTTTGAACCATTTGCCCTGTCGTTCGTACACGCGGCCAAGATTGTAATACGCATAATGCCGTGATGCATAGCGCTGAGCGCGCAATGCTCGTTGAAGCCAGAACTCTGCTTCATCGTATTTGTCCAGATAAATCAAATACGCGGCGATGTCGTTGTAAGGATTTCCGTAGTCGGGATCGATATCAATGGCAAGAAAGCACTCCTCAATTGCCCGCTCGTAGTCTCCTAAAAAGGAGTAGGCCCATCCCAAA
Source organism: Bacteroidota bacterium (assembly GCA_046052705.1). Taxonomy (GTDB): domain Bacteria; phylum Bacteroidota; class Ignavibacteria; order Kapaibacteriales; family NICIL-2; genus JBBATK01. The sequence goes on from JBJOLU010000152.1 coordinate 1,732, forward strand.
AAGGTACGCGCTTCCGAAGTCTCGTAGGTTTCCAGCGAGAGCTGATAGTACTTGATTGCTTCCGCAACTTTCCCATTCATCTGCAAGCGATACGCTTGCTCGTATATCTCTGTCGCTTTACGCAGTGCGTCTGTATCGCGATGAGGTTGCATACACCAAATGAACCAAGAAGTGAACAAAGTAACGAAACAAGGACGAGGCCCTTTATCTCTGTACGCTTGCTGATTCCGTATGCTTATCGCATGTTTTTTTCAGATTCGACTGCTCTTCCTGAGGTGTGCCGCGGGAGATAGACGAAGCCGGTGCTCATCGAGTGTTAATCGAAGAAGGACCAAGCCACACTTAAAGAGAAGTTTCGGACGGGAAAGGGAAAAGTTGAGACTGTGGTGAAGCTATTTGACAGAACATTTTGAAAACGCAGCTTAATCCACGCATTTCCGAGTTTTGCGCCGGCAAAAAGATCTGGCCCACCAATGGCAGCTGCTTGGCTTGTGGTGGCATCGGGGGTCATCCAGTTCATGGGAATAAAAGTTTCTCCGCTAAACGCCGATCGCCAGCGAGCGCTAATGCCGGCACTAAGAACAGACGTTCCTATGGTTTTGGTATATCGCAGGCTAAACATGCTGTATACAGAAGGAAGCACCTTCACCGAAGAATCGCCCCTGGTAACCATGGCAGACTGTACCGAGGCATCCAGCCATATATCCTTCATCAGGGCGAACGTGCTTTGAATATGCGCCCCGATGCTTTGCTGCAAGGGCGCCGTGTACAACCTGGATCCTATGGGTATAACTTCGGAACTATCATAGCGAACACTCGAGAGCAGTACATTCGCTGCGCGACGAGCAAAAGCGCCAACTTCAATACTCTGCCCTTCTCTGCGCCATACCACTCGCGCCAAGGCCAATAGCGATTCCTCCGGACTAAGCTCCTGATTAGGCACCGGATTAGGCCCCAAACTGAGCCCGATTCCCTCGGCCGCAGTAGCCGCGCGAGCGCTGCGAGATACATCCAGCACTGCATTGATGTGCTCACTCAACGACATGTGAGCGGAAAGGCCCGCCGAGAGTACCGTTTGCGACCCCGCATAGTGCACACGCACACCGCCGCGAAGCTCCGCGCCTGGCTGCAAGGTAAAAGCGCAATACCCAAAGGCAGAAGCTCGAAGCTGATCCGGACTTTCCGCATACTCTGTTTGGCCGTTGCTCGTGTACTCAAGGTTCGCTCCAATGGTAGAGGATACTCCACCAAGCAGTCGCTGTTGCCAAGAGCCGCTAAGGCCCGTGCGTATAGCGGTGGACCGCTGTACAAGCGAGGAGTCCGAGCCAATGATCATATCAGCAGAGCGCGAGATCTCGGAACGTGCATGCGAGTAATACGCCGATGCGCGCAGCACGGATTGCATGGTAGAGTCTGCCGATGATGTCAGGCTCAGTGTGAGATCATGGCGCAGTATGCGGTCGTTCGCATTGGGAATCAGTACCGTTGCCGTGACATCGTCGTTGATATCTGTGCTCGTTGCGGTGTTCACTCCGCCATTGCTACCCGAAGCATGATTGCTAAAATTTTCTGTTAACGAGACAACGGTGTTCGCCGACGGCATCCAGCGAATTCTCCCGCGCACATTCCAAACATCCAACCATTGATTATCGAAGCGGCCATCGCCCGCCTCGCGCTTAAAGCCGAAGGTCACGTTGAGATTCGGCGCAACATTCTGAGAAAGGATGCCGTCGGAAGCGTAGTAATTATTAGCGCCGTCGGCATACCACAATCGTGAGTACGGGCCCTTGGTATTGTGCAGCGGCTCTTGGATATTGATTGCCAGTCCGGACGATTGATCCGCCAAGATCACAGCGGCAGAGCCGGCCAGTATCTGCACGCGCTCCATGTCCTCCGGAGAGTACAGCCCCATGTTCATGGCGCCGGTACGCAGATCGTTCATTGGACGGCCATTATACAGAAGTGCATTGTCCCGCGTGCTGCCGCCAAAGGCACGCATGCCGTGTGGCTGCCCGTGATACCCCAGCGATAGAGGAAACACCGGTACAAGAAGTTCGAAAAGATCTCCGTACCCGGTATAGTACCGCATCTGAATATCACGCTTGGAGATGGTCATCCACACCGACGTGGAGTCTGCAGGC
>JBJOLU010000153.1:0-6037 GCA_046052705.1 Bacteroidota bacterium
GAATATCGTCATGGCGGAGAAGGAACTCGATGATCCGGATTCTTGACACGCATGAAATCACAACACAACTCACAACACACATCACATCACACGGAGACAGAAATGAAAAAAATGTTCGACGGAAAAGTAGCTTTTGTAACAGGCGGCTCCTTTGGTATAGGCCGCGCAACCGCTTTGGCCTTTGCCAAAAATGGCGCGCAGGTGTGCGTGGTGGATTGGAGCGAGGATCACTCCACGGCCGACACAATTAACGCCGATGGCGGCCGCGCCATTCACGTTCATTGCAATGTTCGTAACGCCGCTGAAGTAGAGGCTGCTGTAAAAGCTGCGGTGTCGGCTTTTGGACGCTTGGATTATGCATTCAACAATGCAGGTATAGAAGGGCATCCGGCAAACACGCATGAATGCACCGAGGAGAATTGGGACAACACTATTGAAATCAATCTGAAGGGCGTGTGGCTGTGCATGAAGAATCAGATTCCCGCGATGCTTGAGCATGGCAAAGGTGCAATTGTGAACTGCGCCTCGGTGGCAGGACTGGTGGGCTTTTCGGGCTTGCCGGCGTATTGCGCATCGAAGCACGGAATTGTGGGATTAACCAAAGGCGCGGCAATAGAGTACGCCAAAAGCGGCATTCGCATAAATGCCGTTTGCCCCGGAGTGATTCGCACACCGATGATTGATCGCTTTACCGGAAAAAACAAAGCAGCGGAGAAAGCATTCGAAGATCAAGAGCCGGTGGGACGTTTGGGTGAGCCCGAAGAAGTAGCTGAAGCAGTTATATGGCTGTGCTCGGATGCCAGCTCGTTTGTAACAGGTCATGCCCTTGCTGTGGACGGCGGCTGGATTGCCAAGTAGACAACGTTGGTTTTCGAATTGATGCTTGAGTAAACGCTTGCATCGCCGGGTGAGTCTATTACAGCGAATGGCCATGAGCTGTTACCTTTAGCTGTTACATCGAATTGCATGATTTATGGGAGTATCTGTATGAAACGGTTTATGATGATAGTTCGGAGTGTGAGTGTGAGTATGAGCGTGGTTATGAGTCTGACAGTGACTCTGGCGCTCATTGCTGCAACACATGTTCATGCGCAGGATAATCGAGAATTGCTGCGCTCGGTAATGCAGGACGACAGCGACTTTGTAGATGTGTTGGCCATGGCCGACAATGATGTTCAAACAGCATGGCTGATTACGTCGTCGGCCGGCGAAGCAGTGGCCAGAGTGTCTGCACTACAGGAGCAATCGCAAACGCAATTCACGGACCTGGCCCGCACGTACTCGCGAGAAATCCAAACCGATATGTGGAACGTGAGTAGATACGACGCCTTGGTGGAACGCCTTGCCAAGTCGTCACTCACAGATGCAGACATAACTGCCATCGTAGCCGGTCTGCCCGATGATACACAGCAGTCTGCACGCCGCTTGTCAAAGCAAGAACCCGAGTTGTTTTCAAAGATGAATGCCATTCGAATGGAGTTCGAGCGCAAGTATTCCGAGATCATGCGCAGTTATCCGGACTCGGTGCAACGATCCATGAGTGTGCTGCGAAGCTCTCCGGAAATACTTGCTTTAATGAACGACAACATGCGCACCACCATACTGTTCGGTGATGTGTACAAGCGGGATGCACAGGCCGTGCGCGACGCACTGCGTGAGCGTAATCTTGAGCTTGTTTCTAAAAAAGCAAATGATGTTCGCGAGTGGCAAAGCAGGGTGGAGAGTGATGCGGAGGCAAAAACAGAACTGCAACAAAGTGCTGAAGCATTTGCGCAGGAGGAGAATTTCGATGCAACAACCGAGTGGTCCGGGCCTCCGCCGGAACGATGGCGCATAGCCTCGTATGCCTACTGGACCGGATATCCGTGGTGGTACTCCACTCCGCTGTGGTATCCCTATCCGTTGTGGTATCACACCGGTTACACCATAGTGCGCGGCCGATGGATATGGTGGGGCACACCGTCGTGGTACTTTTTACGATGGCACTTTGGCGAACATCGGCGAATCACCCTGTGCCCCAATCTTACAAGTTTCTACTTAGACTTTTGGTTGTTCGGTCCACGGCGATACAACCCCTGGTGCCGCTGGGAAGCGCGTCATTGGTACCGGTTTTACACCCCGCGATTTCCCGCTGATTTCCGAAGCAATAGAATTCGCCGCATCGACTGCTTACGCTCCTTTACTCCCGGACCGGTAATACGGCGCAGGCCCAGCGACCGCCCCATTGGCGGCAGGCCGGTGCCGGGGATAAACAGACCTGTTGTGCCATTGCAGCCTATGTCGCGGCCCGGAGTTCGTCCCACACGAGAGCCGTGGGTTCCGGGTGCTGCTCCACGAACTGCCCCCACGCCGCCGCGGCCGGACGTTCCCGTCGTGCCGCGTCGCTCCGCAGTTCCGGATCGTATACCGGCGCCGGATCGCGCACCGGGCAGAGATCGTGCACCTGTTGCACCACCAGCGCCCCCGCGCATTCCACCACGTATGCGCGATGCAGCGCCGCGCCCATCGTTTCCCATTTCACCGAAGGCAGCACCGGTGCCATCGTCCGGGCAGCCCTCCGGCAAACAATCCGAAAAGCCGCCGAGCAGGCCATAGCACGGTGCATAGGCAGAGGCATAAGCAAAGGGTATTGAAGTGTTGAAGCGCTCGAGCTTTCGTTACCAATTCGTAACACCGGCAGCAGGCATGGAGGTGCCAATTTTGCCGTTCACCAAATCATCGCTCATCATATCATCGCTCACCCGTGAAGAGATACATAAACCGGGAAATCTCCTGGCTGGCATTCAATGCTCGTGTTCTTGAAGAAGCGCAAGACAAAACCACACCGCTGCTAGAACGCTTACGCTTTCTTGGAATCTTCTCGAATAATCTGGATGAGTTTTACCGGGTGCGAATAGCCACCGTGCGCCGTTTGATGAAGCTGGGCTCTAAAGCAAAAACGAGCTTGCATGCAAAGCCTGCCGACTTGCTTGCACAAATTCAGGAAATAGTGATTGGCTTGAACAAGACCTTCGAATCGACCTACGAGTCCATTCGCAAGGAACTGCGCAAACACGGGGTGTTTATCATCGACGAAACCATGGTAACTCCGCAGCAGAGCGCATTCATCAAGGAGTATTTCTCCGAGACCGTTCGCCCGGCGCTGGTACCCATCATGCTCAATCAGGTTCAGAGTTTTCCGTACCTGCGGGACTCCGCCATCTATCTGGCAATCAAGCTGTCGGGAACAAAGCATCAGAAGCAGCCCCAGTTCTCGGTGGTTGAGGTGCCGTCGGCTCTCACGGGTCGTTTTGTGAAACTACCGTCGGAGGGGAAGACGCATTCGATCATCCTTTTGGAAGACATTATTCGGCATAATCTTCCCGAGTTGTTTTCCAATATCGAGTTCGATACTTGCGAAGCATATACCGTGAAGCTCACCCGCGACCAAGAACTTGATTTAGACTCCGATCTATCCGCCAGTCTGCTGGATAAGATTGCGCGTAGCGTGAAGAATAGGCAAAAAGGTGCGCCGGTACGCTTTGTGTACGACGCCGACATCGCCCCCGATTTGCTCGATGCCTTTCGCTCGCGTATGAAGCTGCAAGGTGCCGAAAGCTTGATACCGGCGGGTCGTTACCACAACTTCAAGGACTTTATCAATTTTCCTTCGCTAGGTTTATCGCATCTGCTCTACCAACCCTTGAAGCCTCTTCCGCACAAAGATTTTCTGCGTCACAGAAGCACCTTCGATGCAATCAAAGAGCGCGATATCATGGTGCATTACCCGTATCAGTCGTTCGTGCATTTGCTTGATCTGCTTCGCGAGGCAGCTATAGACCCCGATGTAAAAAGAATCAACATGACGCTGTACCGCGCTGCTCGAGCTTCGCATGTAGTGAATGCGTTGGTGAATGCGGCGCGCAACGGTAAATCGGTAACAGTAGTTGTAGAATTACAAGCACGCTTCGACGAAGAAGCAAACATTCAGTGGGCTCGCGAGCTTGCCGATGCGGGAATCAACGTGATTTACGGCGTACCCTCATTAAAGGTTCATGCCAAGCTTGTGCTTATTGAGCGTAACGAAGGAAAAAAACGTCAGCTCTACACACACATCAGCACCGGGAACTTCAATGAAGTAACTGCACGCGCCTACTGCGACGATGCGCTGTTCACCGCCGACAAACGAATCACTTCCGAAGTGCAGATGCTCTTTGCTTTCTTCGAAAAAAACTACCTGCTGAAAAACACCAAGCATTTGATTGTTTCGCCAACACGCACGCGGGCACGATTACTCAAGTACATCGATTTTGAAATTGAGCAAGCCGAAGCAGGGAAGCGCAGTGGAATTACTTTGAAGCTCAATAGTCTGGTGGACGAGCAGATGATCGAAGCGCTGTATAGAGCTTCGAACGCCGGAGTTCCTATTGATCTGATTGTGCGTGGCATGTGCACCTTGCTGCCGGGTGTGCCGGGCATGAGCGAGAATATTCGCGTGACCAGCATTATCGATCGTTACCTGGAGCACTCAAGAATCTTCCGCTTTGAGCACGGCGGCGAGCCGCTGTATTTTATCTCGTCGGCAGACATGATGACGCGTAATCTGGACCAACGCATCGAGGTGAGTTGCCCGGTGTACGACCCCGCTCTTCAGAAGCAGCTGCAGGATATACTCGATCTGCAGCTTCGCGATAATGTTAAGGCGCGCCGGTGGAACAGACCGAAGCCGCGGACCACAGCCGTAACAAAAGTGCGCTCACAGTTTTTGATGATCGACAGCCTGGCACTACTTTCGCGCAGCGCAGGGGCACCGGCTAAGTCTACTCGAGCAAAACGTCGGCAGGCCTAGGGTTCTCGCGCTCGGCATAAATATTGTTGACTATTGTTCTCTCCCATCGCTTGCCTTTTCTCCGCCTTCATGGACGTTCGCCGCTTTGCTGCCATAGATATAGGTTCGAATTCCGTGCGATTGCTCGTGGAGCAAGTGTTCGTCACGCCTTCCGAGACGCGATTCTCCAAGATCACCCTGCTTCGGTTGCCGGTACGCCTTGGCGAAGATACGTTTAGCGAGCAGCGCATTCGGCCGGCTACCATCGAGCGTTTATGCGATGCGATGTCGGCCTTCAGCAGTGTAATGCGCCTGCACGAAGTAGTGCATTACAAAGCCGCTGCAACATCGGCCATGCGCGAGGCAGAGAATGCCGACGATGTTCTTCTGCATGTAATGCGGCGTACCGGAATTCCTGTTCAGGTACTCAGCGGCGATGAAGAGGCCGGAGTGATTAATCTCAGCCAAAGCGCTTTTGCCAAGAAGCTCAACAAGAATTGCTTGTTCATCGATGTGGGCGGTGGAAGTACGGAAACGGTTGTGTTTACGGGTGGTATGTCGGTGGCGGAGCACTCGTTTCAGATTGGCACCATACGCTTGCTCAAGGACAAAGTGAAAAAGAGCGAGTGGAAATCCATGCAGTCGTGGTTGGATGATCACGTGAAGCGCAGCGACGATTTAACTCCGGTGGGTTCCGGTGGCAATATCAACCGCCTGTATAAACTTATTCATAGCGAGCCGGGCAAAGCACTTCGTTTTTCTCAACTCAAGAAGCTTGTTCGCGATCTTAGTGAATGCAGTGTGGACGAGCGCATGGAGCGCTACGGCCTGCATCCCGATCGCGCAGATGTTATTGTTCCTGCCGGCGAGATTTTTCTCTCTATACTATCGCATATGCACGCCGACCACATGTATGTTCCTAAGCTTGGCCTTAGCGATGGGCTGGTAAAACAGGCGTATAGAGAATATTTTTCCGGCCAAAGGATAACTGCCTCTTGATGTCTTGCCTCAAAACGCCCCATAAAGAGGGATAAATCTCATGTTACGCTCTGGTAATATGAGGTAACACAAGCGTAACATTGCCGAAACACTGACGATACAGGCCACGAATAGTTTCGCACCGTAGTTGTGTGTGTAATTCTATCCGCCTCTATCCTTATGTACTCTCGCTTCCTTGTTATGATCATGTGCACCATCGTGTGCACCTCTGCAGTTTTCTCCCAAGACGCA
>JBJOLU010000154.1:0-5740 GCA_046052705.1 Bacteroidota bacterium
CACCTTCGTTCATTCCTGCCACTATCACAATACTAAAAGATGTACCACGAAGAGTATGCACGCTTGCTAAGGCCACACCTGCTTGCTGACGGCCTCGAACCCGAACGCTCGACGACTGCACAAGCGCTCGCAGGTGCTCAAGGTACTCGCGGAACGTAGACATTGCGCAGCCGGTTTCCGTAAGTGCCGTGCATAGATCGCCGGTAAGGGATACAAGTGAGTTCAGCGAACGTGTGATAAGCGCGAGTTGATCGCCGGAGCCGGAAGGGTAGTGCGTACCATGCTGTTCATTGAGCGCTCGGTCTATAAGGGCCGATACATTGTGATTCACGCGCAGGTCGTTGAGTATGTTCGTGATTACTCGAGCAAAGTCCTGCGGGCTCATCGAGCTGTTTGGGTCGGGTAATAGCTCGCTTACATGACGAATGTCGTAGAGTGCTTTTGTGCAGCGCCTATGCAAAGCCCGAAGTTTTTTACGGTCGGACGTTCCTACATCATCGCCACCCTCCGCCAATTGAGCAGCGGTGCGGTCTATCACCGCTTGCAATTCGCTGAGCCAACTTCGAATACCGCCATTGTCCTTGCCTCCGCTGATACGTAATTCGCCCGCTACCATCATCAGTCCCGCTGTATCGATGGTGGTATGAGTCGGATTCAGATTCAGCCACGGATTGCAAAGAATGCGCTCAACATCGTGGCGGGTATACTCGTGCACGCAACAGTCCATTGCGGCAAAAAAAGCGGCAACCACCGGCGAGGCCGAAAGCGGCTCGGTATCGGTGATCGAGTAGGGAATTCCACTGTCTTCGAATTCTCTTCGTAGCAGTGTGGCATATACACTCTGCTGGGCGGATACCACCGCTATTCGATGTGCGGCTATACCGCGATGGCGAATGCAGTATTTAACATAGCGGGCTATAGATTCAACCTCGTCGCGTTGATCTTGAAAGCTCATGATCTGCACATTGTCTGCCGGCGCCGCGTGCGGCGCAGTAGCGTCTTGCTCAGCGGTTCCCGATGCCGATGTTGCAAAGAGACGTTGCGCAGCATATGCCGATGAATGGCGCTCTGTTGCTTCGCCTTGGACTTGACATGTACAAACAGAGAAGCCGCGCAATGCCAAACGCTCGGTCAGTTTACGCACAGGGCCGAACAATACTTCGTTGCTCGCGTCATTATGGAGAAACACCGCCACCGGCAACGAGCTTGAGCCCAGGCGTTCCAACACCTGAAGCTCGGGTTCGGAGAAATCCGCAAAGCCGTCGAAGATGAGCGGGCCGCTGCCCGTGGGCTGCAGCGGAGCAGAGGAATCGGCAAGGTGTTGATACATGTGCGGCGTATCCACACCCATAGAGAGCGACGCGCATGCACTCAAATACTCGCGGAGCACGGTTGTGATGTCGTGCAGTTGATCGATCTTGCTTGCGCTTTGTGCTTCGATGCCGTGGCCCTGCGCGGCCAGCTGCAGACCAAGCGATACATCGGTATACCCGGCGCGAAGACATCGCTCCAGCATGCCCGCCAGATATTCCGTTACTGCTTTGCTAAGCTCCCGAGTACTGTTCGCGAAATACCGCAGCGAATTATTTGCGGCACAACGCTCTATGCTTCGACGTATCAGCAGATATTGCCCGGCAGGGCTTAGTGGCGGCCGTGCGGCACCGGCGGAGCTTCGATACAAATGACGAACACAGGTATGAAACGTGTCAGTATGCACAGCAGGGCAGGGCTTGCCGGTGTGGGCAAACACCGCTCGCACTATGCGTTCATACGCCGCTCGCGCATGCGAGGCCTGTGGCAACACAAAGCGGGTTTCACTAAGTGCATGAACATCCGTTAGCGCGCACGCCATGCCGCTCCACTGCACTTCCCACATGCCTGCATGAGCAATGAGCATATCGCGCCAAGATTCGGCAGCGGTATTCGTAAGCAGAATGCGCATGGTGTTTGCCCGTGTGAAGGTTTGTGGTGAATTTTGAGCGCCGATGCGAATGGATGTACCGCGAGGTCGCATGGTAAAATAAAACACTACCGCCACACACTCTATGTTTACCGGTTTAATAGAAGCAGTTGGAGTTATTGAACGCGCAGATGCTGTTGGCAACGGCAGAGAATTCGGAATTTCCACGCCCTTTACCGGCGAGCTTGCCATTGGGGATTCGCTGGCTATAGATGGCGTGTGCTTAACAGTGGTGCGCTGCGACGGCCCAGTGGCAGTAGTGCAAGCAGTGGAAGAAACTCTCTCCAAGACCACTCTAGGCCTGCGAGAAGTGGGCCACCACGTGAACCTGGAAAGAGCAATGCTTCCCACCGCTCGCATGGGTGGGCACATCGTGCAGGGTCATGTGGATTGCGTAGCCAAAGTTCGCGCCATCACAGCGCTTTCGCTTAGCCACGAAGTTCATTTTGTATTCCCTGCAGAGTTTCGTTCCTTGGTGGTTCCCACCGGTAGCATTTGTGTGAACGGTATCAGCCTGACCGTAGCAAGAGTAGAGGATGCTGTTACTGTTGAGAGTGCTGTTTCAGGTGAGAATGCCGCTGCGGATGGTGAAGCCACTGCCGTGCTTCCGGGATTTATGGTTGCCATTATTCCTCATACCTGGCAAGTAACAACCATGCAACACTTGCGCCCGGGCGAGCACGTAAATCTGGAGTTTGATATCGTGGGTAAGTATGTACGTCGGTCTATAGACGCATGGCAGGGCGTTGTTCGGCAGTAGAGACATGAACGCGTTGAGATTCGGCGCGCATTGGAAGCAGGCCCACAGATTTTTTCTCGGAATAATTATACTATAACTACATCATTATTACATCAATACCATGACTGATTCCTTATCGTATTTGGACGCGCACAAGGATCGTGCAGTACTTGAACTTCAAGAATTGTTGCGTATTCCCAGTATCAGCACCGAACCCGACTTTGCGCCGGAAGTGCAGCGATGCGCCGAATGGCTTCGCGATCACTTAAGCGGTATCGGTATGCAGAACGTGAGCATCTTCGAAACACCCGGGCACCCTATAGTGTATGCAGATTGGTTGCACGCCGGTGCCGACAAACCCACGGTGCTGCTGTACGGACATTATGATGTTCAGCCCGTTGATCCGCTGAACCTGTGGACCAATCCGCCCTTCGAGCCTACTGTTCGCGACGGTAAGATTTTCGCGCGTGGAGCAGTGGATGATAAAGGTCAGATTTTTCTGCATGTAAAAGCGTTGCAATCCATGCTTGCCACCGGCTCGTCTTTGCCCGTCAACGTGAAGTTGATTTTCGAGGGTGAAGAAGAGATTGGAAGTATCAATCTGGAGCGTTTCCTGCAAGAGCACAAAGAGTTGCTTGCCTGCAATAGCGTGATGATCAGCGATACATCGATGGTGCAAAAGGGAATGCCCTCTATCGTGTATTCTCTGCGCGGCTTGTGTTACATGGAAGTGCGAGTAACGGGGCCCAATCGTGATTTGCACTCGGGATCGTTTGGCGGCGCTGTTCAAAATCCGTTGAACGCACTGGGGATGATTATTGCACAGCTCAAAGATGCCGACGGCCGCATACAAATTCCCGGCTTTTACGATGATGTTGTGGACCTCACCGTGGAAGAGCGAGACGAGATAGCGCGTGTGGCATTCAATGAAGAGGAGTTTCGTAAGGATCTTTCTATTGATACCATTGTAGGCGAAAAAGGATACACTGCTCGCGAGTGTTTGGGTGCGCGCCCCACGCTGGATGTAAACGGCATGCTGGGTGGTTTTACCGGCACCGGCGCCAAAACCGTACTGCCTTCCAAGGCCATGGCAAAAATCTCCATGCGCCTTGTGGCACACCAGCGCACGGAAGACATCGCCCGCAAATTCGCCGAGTATGTTCAGAGTATTGCACCGAAGGGTGTAACGGTAGAAGTAGAGAATTTGCACGGCGCCGATCCCGTGCTTGTACCGCGCACCGGTGCTGCCATGCGGGCCGCAGAGAAGGCGCTAACGCAGGTGTTCGGCACTCCGCCGGTATACATGCGCGAGGGCGGAAGTATTCCCATAACATTGCTCTTCCAATCTATACTCGATGCACCCACGGTGCTCATGGGTTTTGGCTTGCACACAGAGAATGCACACTCGCCGGACGAACATTTCGATCTGGACAATTTTCACGCGGGTATGCGCGCATCGGTGCTGTTTTACAACGAGTTAGCCAACGAGCATAGCGCCTAAACCGTTACCAATGTTTCACAATCATTAGGCCCGCATTTGCAGGACTGCGCCTGTAGCCCTAACTTGCGGCCGTTCGGAGTGTAGCGCAGCCCGGTAGCGCACACCCTTGGGGTGGGTGGGGTCGTGGGTTCAAATCCCGCCACTCCGACAAACAAGACCCTGTAAGCCATGGCTTCACGCCGCTTACAGGGTTTTGTCTTTTTAGCCGACTGCTTACCTAACCGCTTACCCAATCGCTTACCAAACCGAGTCCCTCCGGTATATTGGCGAGAAAAATGAAGCGCGCCACTCCACCCAACACCGAATCCTATCTCCTTCACGGCTGCGGCCGCTGCTCACTGTTTGACACTCCCGATTGTAAGGTGCACACTTGGCAGGACGAGCTTCGTATGCTTCTTGCTATAGTGCGCTCGCACAACCTTGAAGAGTCCATCAAATGGAGCGTGCCGGTGTTCTCGGTGAATGGAAAAAACTTGCTTTCGGTCACAGCTTTTAAACCCCACGCTTCGTTGAATTTCTTCTCGGGTGCGTCTCTGAGCGACAAACATTCGCTACTCGTTATGCCCGGTGAAAACTCGGCGTCGGCACGAGTGTTTCGATGCACGGATACGGCAACGATTACCAAACATGAACGCGCCCTGCATGCTCTTATCGACGAAGCCATTGCCTTGGAAAGTAATGGCCCGGCCAAACGCGCAGCCAACGCTGCAGCTGCTACTGCAAGAGCCTCGGTGAGTGTACCCGCGGAATTCACGGAGATCATGGCCGCCGATGCCGCCTACGCTGCGGCCTTTGCCCGCCTTACGCCGGGTCGTCAACGCGGGTATATGTTGCACTTCGGTTCCGCCAAGCAAAGCGCTACGCGCACTCAGCGCATAGCTAAAGCCCGTGCTCGTGTGATGGATGGCAAGGGAATGCAGGATGCCTAAAGGTGGTAAATCATGATAAGCTTTATCGTTCATGCCTCGCGTGAGCATCATACTCATGTGCGCGCGCTGCGCAATCTGTGTGAGGCCAATACGTCCTTGCCGCAGAGCGAGTTGTTGACTTCCGAGTTGTTTACTACCGAATGGTTGATCACTGAATGGTTGATCACCAAATACAAGGGCCACGCCACCGTGCTTGCCGCCGATGCCGCTCGTCGTGGCGCTACCCACATTATTGCCGTGGGCGGTGATGGCACTGCTCATGAAGTTGCTAACGGAATCATCGATAGTGGCGAGCGTTCGGCAAGTATCACCATGGGAATATTTCCCGTGGGCAGTGGCAATGATCTGGTCAGAAGTCTTGGTATCAGCGGTAATCCCGCATCCTTCTTCAATCTGCTTCGCTCCTCACGAACCCGCGTTATCGATGTGCTCGAAGTTCGCAGTGCGTCGGCGTCGGGTGATGGTACACCTACTCGACATATATGCATCAATGTTGCCGATACGGGCCTAGGCGGTGAAGTGGCTGCTTTGGTTGCAGGTACTCCTTCGTGGTGGAATGCCGGTCTGCGGTATTTCCTTTGCGGTCTTGTGGGTATTCTGCGCACACGAAA
>JBJOLU010000155.1:0-23215 GCA_046052705.1 Bacteroidota bacterium
TCTCCGCCTTGCTGCGGGCAAGCATCGTTGTTGTTGTCGCCGTTGCTTTTTCAATTGTAACCACACGCGCTCAATCGCCTCTAATTCATTCCGTTCTACAATCCGGCCCGATGGTGGGTACTGTTACCATGCGCGAGGCCACACTGTGGGTGCAGACAACGCGCTCTGCGGCCGTGTACGTTGAATATGCAGACACATCATCTCCGGGCAAGGTGTATAGAACCAATGTGGTGAAGACCTCAGCGAGCTCCTCATTCACGGCCAAGTGTATTGCCGATAGCGTTTTGCCCGGGTGCACCTATGCTTACACTGTAGTAGCCGACGGAAAAAAGATCCAGCGGCCATACCCATGCATGTTCAGTACTCCTCCGCAATGGCAGTACCGAAGCGACCCTCCGGCATTTCGTATTCTGGCCGGATCGTGCGCATTTATCAACGACTCCCTGTATGATAGGCCCGGCAAGCCCTATGGCGGCGACTACCGCATCTTTACATCCATGGCACAGAAGGTGCCGTCTGTGGTGCTGTGGCTTGGAGACAACATGTATTTGCGCGAGTCGGACTGGACATCAAATGCAGGCATTCGCTATAGGTACACACACTCTCGCTCTATACCCGAGCTGCAGCCGCTGTTAGCTCGCTCCGCACACTACGCTATTTGGGACGATCATGACTACGGCCCCAACGATAGCGATCGCGGGTTCTTCAACAAGGATGCCACACGCACTGCCTTCATGGACTTCTGGGCAAACCCCACGTATGGTCTGAATAATCAAGGCACCTGCTCCGTGGCGCAGTGGGGCGATGTTGACATCTTTCTGCTGGACGACCGCTGGTGGCGCACGCCAAACAAGCGCACCACCGGCGCGCGCGAAATGCTAGGCCAGGTTCAGCGCGAATGGCTTATTGATAATCTTGCCTCTTCCACTGCACCATTCAAACTGGTGTGCGTGGGCGGCCAGATGCTGAACAGCCAAGCGGTGTACGAAACATTCTCCACCTATACCGAAGAGCGCACTCTGCTTCTTGATGCCATCAGAAAAGAAGGTATTACCGGCGTGATCTTCCTTACAGGTGATCGTCATCACACGGAGCTCTCGCTGCTCGATGCTCCGGGCGCAGCACCGGTGTACGACCTTACCACCTCGCCACTCACATCATCGCCAAATCCAAAGGGAGAAAGCGAAGCCAATGCCTTGCGTGTTCCGGGCACGTTTACCGGTGTGCGGAACTTTGCCGTGCTGGATTTTTCCGGCCCCGCTAAAGCGCGTTCACTGCGCATCTCTGTGTGCGATGCCGACGGCAAAGAACTGTGGCAGCAAACCATCAGCGCGCAAAGTCTGCGCCGGAATTCACGCTGATGCATAGCGTGAACCTCAGTGCTATTGCGGCGCGCAGGCCAATGCGTCTACTGCTGCTCGTGGCCTTGCTTGCACGCATTGCCGCATGGGCCGTGCTGTGGAATGGCCGTCAGGACGAGCGACCAATGCAAGAACCTACCAGCGAGTACGAGATCATTGCCACCTACATGCACGAAGGCAAGGGATACTCCTGTGTTTCCCAAACACCTAACGATTTCAGCTATCGCTACATGCCCAACGCTACACCGCAGCCATCGGCATTTATGATGCCGGGCTATACCGGCGTGCTGTATGCATCGATGCTAATCTCGAACCCGGCCTGGCGAAGTTTTGCCATTACTCTTTTGCAAGCCCTTACTGCGTGCGCCATCATCGTTCTCCTTGTGGCAACAGCACAAACGATATTTACGCAACGCGCCGCCTTGCTCACGGGAATGGTGTATGCGCTGCTTCCGGAGTTTGTGGTTGCGTCAGCTACTGCTTCCAGCGTTGTGTTCGTGCACCTTGGCGTGGCGTTGTTGCTGTATATGAATGCATGCTTTGGCGACGCACCGGGCGTAGCTTCACGCAGCACTGATGACGAGCAGGAAGATAATGGTGAGAATTCTTCACGACCACTTTTACAGGGCAGTGTTCTTTGTATAGCCGCCGCATTGCTTACAGCAATGCGTGCGGAGTCTCTGCTGCTGATTGGTGCGTTGGCAATTCGCGCGCTACTGCGCAAGAACAAGGGCGCGGCAATAGCACTTGCCCTGGGAACCGCACTGGTGCTTGTTCCTTGGAACATTCGAAACTTCATGGTGTTCCAGAGAGTTGTGCCCCTAACTACCAGCGGCGGCGTCAATCTGTATCGCGGTCACAATCCGCATAGCATTGGCACGTGGTCCGACGATTCCCTGCGTTCGCAATTGCGCGCATTACCTTTCGATGCACAGATAGAATGCCGCATCGACTCCGTGCATCGGGCAGCGGCTCTGGATGCTGTTAGCAGGAATCCTGCGCGCGAAGCAGCGCTCACCGTAGACAAGGTACTCTCGCTGCTCACTATCGATCGCCGCGATCCACGAAGTATGCACCCGGTGTATCTATTGCAAAGTGTGCTGTTCTTGATTGTTGCGGCAGCCGGATTTGTATACATGCGCCGTGAGCGTATTGCTCTGCCGGTTGTGGCGCAGGTGTTTATACTCTGCAGTGTGTTTACCGCAGCAGTATTCTTCTGCCTGCCTCGGTATCAAACTATGCTACGCATTGCCTTTGTTCCTTATGCGGGCTATGCGCTGTATAGAATCACTCAGCGTGTGCAACAACGGTCAGCGAAATGATCTGCCGCCTACTCAATGCTTAGTAAGCGCATGGGGCTTTGGGTGTGCAGGCTCTCCACCGCGGCGAGCGTAGCAGCCGTGGTGGCAGAAATCTCCTCGAACGAAATAGGCATTTCGCCGCCGGTAGTAACTGCATGAATCGTAGCGGCAATTTCTTCCGCGTGCCCCTTGGTTCCGTTGAAGGAATGCTGCGTGTGCTTCTTGCCTTTGTACTCATGCACAACAGTGAAGTTGTCCATTATGGCGCTGTGCTGCTCCGCGTGTGCCTCGAAGTATTCCTTGGGCAATGCGCCGTCTCCCTGCGCTGTGTACACAACAGTTCCTACGGAGCCATCGGCAAAGGAAATGGTGATCACAACATTGTCATGATTTACGCCTGCCGTGTTTGCAGACACCGCACTTACCGCATGAACAGAGGTTGGCAGGGCGCCGCTCAGATACACCATGCAGTCTATAAAGTGGCATACTTCACCAACAATTCTTCCACCCTCGGCAGCTGCTTGAATCCAATGCGTTTTGGGAATAAAGCCGGCGTTCACGCGATACAGCATGGTAAGCGGGTCGCGGCGCTCACCGAAGAATTTCTTCATGCGCTGCAAGGGCGCGGAAAAGCGGCGGTTGAAGCCCACCATCACACGTCCCTTGGTTTCTGAACGCACCTGATGAATCTCCACGAGTTCCTCAGGGCTAATACACAAGGGCTTCTCTACGAACACAGCTTTGCCGGCCTTCATACTCTCTGTTACATACCGCGCATGCGAGCTGTGCGGCGAAGCGCACACCACAAGATTCACCGCATTGTTGGTAATAATCTCCATGCCATCGGTGGTTGCCATTGGCGCTTCGATGCGCTTGGCTACGGAGTGTGCATTGGCAGGTGTCGAGGCAGATACTGCTTCAATTCGAGCGCCGTGCTTTTTAAGAGGCGGAATGAGCATAGACTGTGCAAAGCTTCCTGCACCTATCACTCCGGCCACTACGGCCGATGCCGGCTTTGCCGAATGCGGGGCGACGCGCACACGCACACCGGCCTGCTCGCGCTCGTCGTAGTTCAGCACTATGCCCAGCGATGGCGAGGAGTCTTTGCCTGTCACCAAGTCGTAGGCATTCTGCGCACGGTGCAGAGGAAAGCGATGTGTGGTAAGAGCATTCACATTGATAGTGCCCTTGGCAATGCACTCCACAAAGGCCTGCATGTTTCTGTTCTCCGTCCAACGAACATAGCCGGCAGGATAGTCCATACCGCCATCTTCATAGAGCGGGTCGTAGCGCCCCGGACCATAGCTGCAGCTGATGCGCACGTCGATTTCTTTCTCGTAAAACGGCGAGCGTTTCAGGTTCATTCCCGTGACGCCCACTATTACAAGCTTGCCTTTTTTGCGCAGCATCTTCATGGATAGATCTACCGGCGCATCGGAATCGGTGCTGGCGGTAATGATCACGGCGTCTGCACCAATGCCATGCGTGGCTGCAAGAATTGTGGGCAAGGAGTCTGCTGAACTCATCAGCGTCAGATCGCATCCCGCGGCGCGAGCGCGCTCGAACTGCGACTCGTTAATGTCTAATCCAATCACCGAGCATCCGCTTGCCTTGAGCAGTTGAATGGTAAGCTGACCAAGCAAGCCAATACCGATTACAGCAACTGTTTCTCCCAGGCGCACATCGGCCTGACGCACACCCTGCAACGCAATGGCGCCCACGGTGGTGTAGGCAGCGTCATCGAATGTAACGTTCTCGGGAAGGCGAACAACCAGGTTCTTCGGTACGCTCAGTATCTCTGCGTGATGGGCGTATTGAGCGCCGGCACAAGCCACGCGATCGCCCACCGAAAACTCATCGCAACGAGATTCAATAACCACACCGGCAGCGCTGTAGCCCAGTGTTTTGTAGGAGTCCAGCTTCGAGAGTACTTTTTGGACGGTGGTTTTAATGCCATCCTTCTTCATCATTTCGAACACCTGACGCACCTGATCCGGCTGCTTGCGCGCGCGGTCGATAAGCGAGCTCTGCGCAGACTGCACACTGGTTCTCTCCGTGCCTGCGCTGATAAGCGATGAGCATGTGCGCACAAGAACGCCGCCGGGCTTGCATCCCGGAGCCGGCAGCTCCTCGATGGAGAGTTCGCCCGATTGAAGATGTTGAAGAACCTGAAGCATGGTGAGGTTGTGTGTTTGTGAACGCGGCAAAATACAACATGGCGCAAAGAGGACTGCAGAGAAGGCGCCGGGGGCGGAGCATATTACCACTCATCCCCACTCGCCAATTTCCTTTTACTCATACGCACTTTGTCCCGTGGCTCGATTCATCAGAAAAAAAAACCGCCCCGGAGAAAACTCCGAGGCGGTTCAGTTTTTAGAAGCGTGGGCTTCGGCAGCGTCGAAGCAATTATGCTTTTTTCGCTGTGCGCTTCACGGGAATAATCGGTGATGATTCCTCTGCAACGGCATCGGGAACAATTGCTTCCGTACCGAAGATATTGCCTGCTTCGCTCTTCACGAGCATGTCCTGGTAACGGCGCAAACCGGTACCTGCAGGGATCAGCTGACCAAGAATGATATTCTCCTTCAAACCGTGCATGTGATCCACCTTTGCGGAAGCCGATGCGTCCGAAAGAACGCGTGTGGTTTCCTGGAACGAAGCTGCAGACAGCCACGACTCCGTGGTGAGCGACGCTTGGGTAATTCCCAAGAGCAACGGCCCGGCAATAGCAGGTTCGGCCTTGCGAGCCTTCGCCGGCTTTTTCTCCTTCTTTGTTGCTTCGTCGTTTGCTTCTTTGAATCTCTTCTTCGAAACAACCTCACCGAACTTCAGCTTCGTGTCGCCCTTTTCGGTGATCACGACACAGTTCTTCAGATACTCGTTTTCGTCGTTGAATGCGATACGATCGATTTGATCGTTCTCCAGGTAGCGTGAGTCGCCGCCGTCGGTAACGCGCACCTTTTGAAGCATCTGACGTACGATAATCTCAATGTGCTTGTCGTTGATCTTCACACCCTGCATACGATACACTTCCTGAATCTCGTTGGTCAGGTAGCTCTGCACTGCAGCGGTACCACTGATAGCAAGAATATCGTGAGGATTGATTGCACCTTCCGTTAAGCGCTCGCCTGCGCGAACCAGATCGCCGTCTTGCACAAGGATGTAGCGGCCCGAAGGAGCTGAGTATTCCTTGCGTGTTTGACCATCAAGACTTGTTACGTAGATAGTGATAGCACCACGCTTGGGCTTGGGGTCCTTGCTGATGATACCGTCGATCTCCGCAATCACGGCGGGGTTCTGCGGTGAACGCGCTTCAAAGAGCTCTGTTACTCGGGGCAAACCTCCCGTGATGTCGCGGGTACGGCCTAAGTCTCGAGGCATCTTTACAAGCTTACCGCCCACGCCCAGCTTTTCGTTTTCGTCCACGATTATCTGTGCGCGTGAAGGAATGCTGTAGGATGCAAGCACGGTACCGTCGTCGGCAACGATCTCGATGGCCGGGAACTTTGTTTTATCCCGTGAGTCGATAACCATTTTTGCGATGTGACCTGTTTGTTCGTCGTTCTCTTCGCGATAGGTCACGTTCAATACAAGATCTTTATAACGAACGCGTCCGGCACGCTCGGTGATAATTACAGCATTGTAGGGGTCCCACTCATACAGCAACTCACCCTTTTTCACCTTCTTACCGTCGTGCACTTTTAGCACCGCGCCATAGGTAACATCGTAGCGGGTGATTACTCGTGAAGAATCCTTCTCGATAATGTTGATTACACCGGAACGGCTTACTACTGTTTCCACGTCGTTCTCTTCATCGTCGATGAAGCGAACGGTGCGGATGTTTTCAAATTGAATAACACCATCGGCCTTGGAAACAACGGTCGATTGCGAAGCAACCAAAGACGCCGTACCACCGGTGTGGAAGGTACGCAGTGTAAGCTGTGTACCCGGCTCGCCGATAGACTGCGATGCAATGGTACCAACGGCTTCACCGGTATCCACAATCTGGCCCGATGCCAGGTTGCGGCCGTAACACTTGGCACACACACCGTGACGGGCTTCACATGTAAGAACGGAACGGATGGTTACTTCTTCGATAGATGCTGCCTCGATAGCTGCTGCCTTTGCTTCGTCGATCAGCTCGGCCTTGTGAACAATAATGTTCTTCGGGTTTTCGGGATCGGTAACGTCGTTCAACGCAACGCGACCAAGCAGACGTTCAGCTAATGGCTCCTTGATTTCCTCGCCGTCCTTGAGAGCACGCGTAGGCACGCCGCGGATGGTTCCGCAATCTGCCAGAGTTACAATCATGTCTTGAGCAACATCGTGCAAGCGGCGTGTAAGGTAACCGGCGTCCGCTGTTTTAAGAGCGGTATCGGCCAGACCCTTACGCGCACCGTGCGTAGAAATGAAGTACTCAAGAATGGAAAGACCTTCGCGGAAGTTCGAAACGATAGGTGTTTCGATAAGCTCGCCCGTAGATCCTGTCATGGACTTTTGGGGCTTAGCCATAAGACCACGCATACCTGCTACCTGACGAATCTGCTCCTTAGAACCCCGCGCTTGCGAATCGAGCATCATCCAGAACACGTTGAAACCATCGTTGGCTTTTTGAAGCTCGTTGTAGAGCTTGTCTGCCACACGGTTTGTAGCCGTGGACCACGTATCGATAATCTTGTTGTAGCGTTCGCCATTCGAGATAATACCGTTCTCGTAGTACGAACGAATTTGATCAACCTGCTCTTGGGCTTTGCCTACGATGTCGTCTTTCACGGTAGGTACTACCAAGTCGTGAATAGACACCGACAAACCACCGCGCATAGCGTAGCTGAAACCAAGGTCCTTGAGGTTGTCTAGGAACTCAACTGTTTTAGCAAGACCCACAGTACGGAAGCAAAGACCGATGATCTGCTTCAAACGCTTCTTGGCGAGCAACTCGTTCAAGAAGCCGATCTCTTTGGGCACGATACGATTGAAGATGATACGACCGGTAGATGTTTCAATCATCTGGCGATCGATACGCACCTTAATCTTCGCATGCAGAGCAAGCTTGCCGCTGTTGTGAGCAATAATTACCTCGGCCGGCGATGAAAACACCTTGCCTTCGCCCTTTGCGCCCGGACGAATCTTTGTGAGGTAATAGGTTCCAAGCACCATGTCCTGCGAAGGCACTGCAACCGGCTCACCATTCTGCGTGTGCACAATGTTGTGCGGAGCAAGCATCAGAAGCAAGGCCTCGAGCTGAGCTTCGTGGCTAAGCGGAACGTGCACGGCCATTTGGTCACCGTCGAAGTCGGCATTGAAGGCCGTTGTTACCAGCGGGTGCAGCTGAATAGCTTTACCTTCGATAAGTCGCGGCTGGAATGCCTGAATACCAAGGCGGTGCAGTGTGGGAGCACGGTTCAACAAGATTGGGTGACCATCGATCACCTTCTCCAGAATATCCCATACTTCGTTGGTCTTGCGCTCCACCATCTTCTTTGCGCTCTTTACCGTCTTCACATGTCCGCGCTCAATGAGCTTACGAATAATGAAGGGCTTGAAGAGCTCAACAGCCATGTCTTTGGGCAGACCGCAATCCGAAATACGGAGCTCGGGTCCTACCACGATTACCGAACGGCCGGAGTAATCCACGCGCTTACCAAGCAAGTTCTGACGGAAGCGACCTGTTTTACCCTTGAGTGTGTCGGAGAGCGACTTCAGCGCGCGTTGCGATTCGGAACGAACGGCACGGCGTGAGTTGTCGAACAATGCATCAACAGCTTCCTGAAGCATGCGCTTTTCGTTACGCAGAATTACTTCCGGTGCTTTGATGTCGATAAGGCGCTTCAAACGATTGTTGCGAATGATCACTCGGCGATACAAGTCGTTCAAGTCCGATGTTGCAAATCGACCGCCCTCCAAGGGCACCAGCGGACGAAGGTCCGGAGGAATCACAGGGATTACATCGAGTACCATCCACTCCGCTTTGTTCGGTGTACGAATGTCGCCAAGCGTACGGAACATGTCCAGAATGCGCAGACGCTTGAGCAGATCTGCCTTGCGCTGTTGTGATGTTTCTTCGTGAAGCAACATCTTCAAACGCGGATACTCTTCATCGGGATCGATACGACGCAACAGTTCCTTTACAGCTTCACCGCCAATAAGGGCGATAAACTTGTTCGGATCCTCGTCGTCCAAGTCGCGCTCTGCCTTGGGCATGGACGCGAGCAAATCCAGGTACTGCTCTTCGGTGATCAAATCTTTGTAATTCAAACCGGTGCTTCCAGGCTGAATAACTACATAGGATTCGTAATACACAATGCGCTCTGCGTCTTTGGTAGGCATACCAAGCACGCCACCAATCTTGGACGGCAGCGAGCGCAAGAACCAAATGTGTACCACGGGCACGGCCAGCATAATGTGGCCCATGCGCTCACGGCGAACGGACTTTTGCGTTACTTCTACACCGCAGCGATCGCACACGATGCCTTTGTAACGGATTCGCTTGTACTTACCGCATGCGCATTCCCAGTCGCGAATAGGACCGAAAATCTTTTCGCAAAACAAACCGTCTTTTTCCGGACGGAAGGAGCGATAGTTGATGGTTTCCGGCTTCGTGACTTCGCCGTGTGAGCGGTTCAGTATATCGTCCGGCGAAGAAATCTTCACCTGTATCTGACGAAATCCGCGGCGCGGAATACTTAATGATTGCATCATAGGTTTTATCTCCCGGTATGGAGTCTATTTTGATTTTCAATTATTGTTTCAGACGGTACCCACAGTGTGCGCTTGTTAGTCGATCTTAACATCCAAGCACAAGCCCTGAAGCTCGCGCACAAGAACGTTGAACGACTCCGGAATATTCGGGTTCGGCATGTTCTCACCTTTCACGATGCTCTCGTACATCTTCGCACGACCTTGCACATCGTCGGACTTCACGGTGATCATTTCCTGCAATGTTGCCGCCGCTCCGTATGCTTCCAGAGCCCACACCTCCATCTCACCAAGTCGCTGACCGCCGAACTGCGCTTTACCACCAAGCGGCTGCTGGGTAATAAGGCTGTACGGCCCGATGGAACGAGCGTGAATCTTGTCTTCCACAAGGTGCGAGAGTTTCAACATGTAAATCACACCCACGGTTACCTGGTGGTCGAAGGGATCGCCTGTGCGACCGTCGTACAATACTGTCTTTCCTGTGCTCGGCAAACCTGCTTTGTCCAGGTACTCGCTTACTTCACCCCACGATGCGCCGTCGAAAATCGGCGTTGCAAAGTGCACGCCCAGTTTCACCGCTGCCCATCCCAGAGCTGTTTCGTACAGCTGACCCAAGTTCATACGAGAAGGTACGCCTAGCGGGTTCAGAATGATATCAACGGGTGTACCATCGGGCAAGAACGGCATGTCTTCAACGTTAACGATCTTGGAAACAATACCCTTGTTACCGTGGCGACCTGCCATTTTATCACCCACTTGAAGCTTGCGCTTCTTTGCGATATAAACCTTAGCCATTTGAAGAATACCCGGCTGAAGTTCGTCGCCCTGAGCAATCTTATTGCGGTCCACACGCGCCTGCTGCTGAAGAATTGCTCGCTGCGCTTGATAGCTTTCAAGCAAACGTGTAGCAAGTTTCATGGCCTTCTTGTCTGCCACCCAGGGGTTTGCAGTGCTAAGATTCTCGGGAACCAAATCGCCCTTGTCGTATTTCTCGCGGAGATTTGCCGCGGTGATCTTGCTACCGCTGGAGTAGATACGCTTATCGTCTGTGGCACGAACACCCATGCTGGTTTCGCCATCAAGGATCTTTCCTAGACGCTCGATAAAATCAACATCCAAGTCGCGCAGTTGCGCTGCTTCGCGGCGGTTGATTGCATCTTGGCGCTTCTTCTCTTCGGCGCGGAATTCCGTGTCGGTGGTCATCATGCGGCGAGCAAAAACTTTGGTGTTGATCACCACACCGCTAAGGCCCGGAGGCGCTTTCAACGATACATCCTTCACATCGCCGGCCTTATCACCGAAGATGGCGCGAAGAAGTTTCTCCTCGGGAGTAGGATCAGACTCGCCTTTAGGCGTGATCTTACCGATGAGAATATCGCCTTCTTTGATCTTCGTTCCGATGTTTACGATACCGCCTTCGTCAAGATCCTTTGTGGCTTCGTCGCTCACGTTAGGAATTTCGCGTGTGAACTCTTCTTCTCCGCGCTTAGTATCGCGCACTTGAAGCGTGTATTCCTCGATGTGAATAGAGGTAAACACATCACGAGCAACGAGTCGTTCGCTGATAATGATAGCATCCTCGAAGTTGTAACCGCGCCAGGGCATGAATGCTACAAGCACGTTACGACCAAGTGCCAACTCACCCATTTCGGTAGAGGCACCATCTGCCAAGGGCATACCCTTTGTTACACGCTGACCACGAGCCACTACCGGCTTGTGATTGATACAGGTGTCTTGGTTTGTACGGAAGTACTTCAGGAGCGGATAGGTTACCATGTTGTCACCGCCAAACGAGGTCAGACGCTCATCGGCAGTGCGATCATCGTCATAACGAACGCGGATGAAATCTGCGCATACGTAATCAACCTCACCCTCGCCTTCTGCAAGAATCATTGCGCGGGAGTCGCGTGCTACACGCGCTTCCATGCCGGTACCCACACGCGGAGCCTCTGGGCGCAATAGCGGCACGCCTTGGCGTTGCATGTTCGAACCCATGAGTGCGCGGTTCGCATCGTCGTGCTCAAGGAAGGGAATAAGGGATGCAGCGGGCGACGTAATCTGGTCTGCCGTCATATCCATGTAGTGAACATCCTTAGGATCCACCATTACGTAGTCGCCGCTCTGACGAGCGCGAATACGCTCTTCCGCAAAACGATTGTTCTTGTCCAGCTCTGTGGAAGCAGGAGCGATGATCAATCCATCCTCGCGCTCTGCCGGCAGGAACTCAACATGCTCGGTTACCTTACCGTTTACCACCTTGCGATACGGAGTTTCGATAAATCCGAACGAGTTGATGCGCGAGTGCATTGCCAGAGAAGATATAAGACCGATGTTCGGACCTTCAGGTGTCTCGATAGGGCACAAACGGCCGTAGTGTGTATAGTGAACGTCACGAACCTCGAAGCCAGCGCGCTCACGTGTAAGACCGCCAGGTCCCAGCGCCGATGTACGACGCTTGTGCGTGATCTCCGAAAGCGGATTGGTTTGGTCCATGAACTGCGACAGCTGATTGGTTCCGAAGAACTGATTCACTACACTGGTGATGGTACGTGCATTTACGAGCTCTGCCGGTGTAATGCTCTCGCCATCGTGAATGGACAAACGCTCCTTGATGGTGCGCGCCATACGGGTAAGACCGGTATTGAATTGTGTTGTCATCTGCTCACCTACGGTGCGCACACGGCGATTACCCAAGTGGTCGATATCGTCCACAGGGCGCTTCATGTCGCGAAGGTCGATCAAATAACGAAGAATCTCCACGATGTCTTCTTTGGTCAACGTAGTGGTTTGCTTAGATTGATCCAGCTTCAGCTTGTCGTTGATACGATAGCGTCCTACCACACCTAGGTCGTAGCGCTTTTCGTCGAAGAACAGCTTGTGAATAAGGCCGTATGCGGTGTCCATGTCGGGCGGCTCGCTAGAGCGCATCTGACGATAGATCGCTTCCAAAGCATCTTCGCGGTTGCGCGAGGTGTCTTTGGCAAGTGTCTTGCTGATGATAGGCTCATCGCTGGCTTGGGTGTATTTGTAGAGCTCAATCTCCTCTACGCCCGATGCCTTGATCGCAGCAAACAGCGGCTCGTCGATTACCTGCTCGCGAGTAGCTATAATTTCGCCGGTGTTCATGTCTACCATGTCGGCAGAAATTTTGCGACCGATGATTTCGTTTGTGAATTTCTTCCGCGGCAGTTTCACGGAAAGATCGAACAAGGTGAGAATCTCTTCGTCCGTGGAATATCCAAGAGCGCGAAGCAACATGGTTACGGGGAACTTCTTCTTGCGATCGATGTACGCGTACATTACGTCGTGGATGTCGGTGGTAAACTCCACCCACGATCCCTTGAACGGAATAATACGCGCGGAGAAAATCTTCGTGCCGTTCGGGTGAAGCGCTTCATCGAAGAATACACCCGGTGAGCGGTGCAGCTGCGATACGATAACACGCTCTGCTCCGTTGATGATAAAGGTTCCGCGCGGTGTCATGGCGGGCACGTTGCCAAGGTATACTTCCTGCTCAACTGCTTCGATGTAATCCTCGGAACTCTTGTCTGCCTTCGAAGACAAACGCAACTTTGCTTTCAGCGTCTTGGCAAAGGTCAATTCGCGTTCACGGCATTCTTCTTCGGTGTACTTCGGCTTCTCGATGATGTACTCCAGGAACTCCAATTGGAAGAGCTCGGATTGATCGAGAATAGGAAAGTTCATAAGAAACGCGCCTTGCAAGCCTTTAGGCAGACGGTCCTGAGGAGCAGCGTCCTCTTGCAAAAACTCGTTGTAGGATTGTATCTGTACGCCCAGAAGATCTACATAAAACCGCTCGTCGGAAACCTTTGCAAAGGATATGCGGTTCCGCAGATGAACGATTCCTCCGTCGTCATGCGATACGATAGCTTCGCGTTTACGTTGCGATGATGCCATGACCCAAAACCTTTAATAGATAAAAAATAATTACTCTTCTTTGTTCTTCTTCGTCTTACTTCTCCGTCTTCAATCAATCAACCAATAAAAAAAGGACTTTCTGTCTACTTGCTGTATTTCCGGCAAGCAGTGAGAAAATCCTTTGCAAAAAACTATCGCTATTTGATATGACCATCGGTGGGCATGTGCGCCACTGCTTTTTTCAAGCGCCGACGCAGGTGGCAAATGATACTATTGTGCATGCTATTTCAGCATCGAATCACAACAGCACATGGACCACAGGAAGTCATGCACCTGATTGAGCGTCAGCCGTGCTGCAGGCCTTACGGATAGTACCCGTTTATGCCATGCCGGCCGCTCTCTCACTGCTCTTTAATTATTGACGGATAAGCGTAATAGAAATCCACCACGCAGACCCCGACCACATTTTCGCCGATATTTTTCCGGCAACATTTTTACCGACAACAGCTCACACGACTTCTCGTGTGAGCTGTTACGGAACAACAGTTGTGTTTTGGCTGAATTCGTCAGCGCGACGCCAATTACTTCAAGGTAACTTTTGCGCCTGCTTCTTCGAGCTTCTTCTTCAAGCCTTCTGCATCTTCCTTGGTAGCGCCTTCCTTGATGATCTTCGGAGCGCCTTCTACCATGTCCTTTGCTTCCTTCAAGCCAAGGCCGGTGATTTCGCGTACTACCTTGATAACGTTGAGCTTTTGTGCTCCGCCGTCGGTGAGTTCTACGTCGAATTCGGTCTTCTCTTCAACAGGCGCTGCTGCTGCTGCACCCGGAGCTGCACCCATCATCATCGGTGCTGCTGCTGTTACGCCGAACTTGTCTTCCAAAGCCTTCTTGAGTTCGGAAGCTTCGCCAAGTGTGAGGGCGCTGATCTTCTCTACGAGTTCTTCGATATTTGCTGCCATTGTCTACTCCTGAAAAAAAATGATATTAAAAATTTATTCTGCAATGAAAACCATCAACCTTATGCAGCCTGCTTGCGGCCCACTTCCTCGATAACCGAAGCAAGGTCGCGCATAACCGCATTGATGGAACCAACGATACCGGAGATAGGAGCGTCGATGCTGCCCAGAATTCCGGCAATGATCTCTTCCCGTGTGGGGAAGTCGGCGATTGTCTTGAGCTGTGTGCCCGGATAGACAATGTTCTCTACTACAGCAACTTTCAAACGGGGCTTTTCGGATTTAGCCGAGAAGTCACGCAGAATTTTTGCCGGAGTGATAGGATCGGAATCCTTCGCGAAGATTACAGCAGTCTGTCCGAAAAGTTCCTTTGCGGAAATCTCCGGCCCGCCTACTTCCTTCAACGCGCGGAGAATGAATGTGTTTTTTGCAACACGATATTCAATTCCCTTTGCCTTGAGTTCTTTACGAAGAGCCCAGTCCTGATCAACAGTCATGTGCGCAAAATCCACGAAGTACAATGCCGAAGCATTGCGGATTTTCTCGCCCAGTTCCGCGACGATCGCTGTTTTCTGCTCTTTTGTTACCATAAATAACCTTATTAGTAATCTGAATGCGCATCAAGGTGTACCTTGAGAAGCGATGCACACGCAGGTTTGCGTAATAGCCAATTGTAAATACCGACGTGAATTATGCTTCCGACTTCACACCCAACGATGATTCCGAAACTTTTACGCTCGGGCCCATGGTGGATGCAACGTATACACTCTTGATATACTTTCCTTTAGCGGTTGCGGGCTTAGCGCGCACAATGCTTTGGAAAATTGTTTGAAGATTATCTGCCAACTGAGCTTCGGAGAACGAGCACTTGCCGATTGCGGCTTGTACGTTTCCTGCCTTGTCAACGCGATATTCAATTTTTCCGCCCTTTACTTCCTTCACTGCTTTGGCGATGTCGAAGGTAACGGTACCGGATTTGGGGTTCGGCATCAATCCGCGAGGACCGAGCACGCGACCGAGCTTTCCTAGCTCGCCCATTACGTCCGGAGTAGCAATGATTACATCGATGTCGGCCCAGCCGGCAGCAAGCTTTTCCAAGTACTCGGTAAAGCCGGCGTGATCTGCACCTGCATCCAATGCTTCTTTGTCTTTGGGGCCTTTAGCAACTACAAGAACGCGAACAGTCTTACCCGTTCCGTGAGGAAGGGACACTGTACCACGTACAAGTTGATCTGCTTTGCGGGGGTCTACACCGAGTCTGATAGAGATGTCGAACGACTCGTCGAATTTTGCTTTTGCCGATTCTTTAACCGCAGCAATTGCTGAACGGAAATCGTATTCTTTGCGGCTGTCAATTTTTTTGGCCGCGGCGCGATAGCGCTTACCGTGCTTTTCCATTATACCTCCTAGTGCTGCAAGCGACGTCAACAGGGACCTTCCCTTCTTCGTCTCGCACATTGTACAACATGATTATTAAATACTATCGAGTATAACGACCGATAACATTTAATGGCAAACCGGATAAACCGATTTATTACTGACGTTAATTGAAGCCGAACGAAAAACAACGCTCGTCATCAACAATTTTCCAATGATTTATCTACACGAGCGCCGTAGCAACATCTGTGTGATAATCTTAGCCTTCAACCGTAATGCCCATGCTGCGCGCTGAACCGGCAATCATGGAAACTGCGCTCTCCATAGAATCGCAATTAAGATCCGCCATTTTAATCTTGGCGATCTCTTCGAGCTGAGCACGCTTTACCGTACCAACTTTATTACGATTAGGCTGTCCGGAGCCCTTCTCGATACCAAGAGCCTTGGCAAGGAGAACTGCAGCCGGCGGCGACTTCACGACAAAGGTGAACGTTTTATCCGAGAAAAACGTGATTTGCGCAGGTACGATCATGCCTTGTTGCTTGGCCGTACGAGCGTTGAATTGCTTAACGAATTCCGAGCCGTTCAAACCGCGCTGACCAAATGCAGGACCAACCGGGGGAGCCATTGTTGCTTCGCCGGCCTTAAGCTGCAGCTTAAACGAACCCATTATTTTCTTTGCCATGACAAACTCTCTTTAAAACGTAAAGAATACTCTGCTTTGGGGAGCGCTACTGTGGGCGCTCAATTTCAACTTGATCAAAATCCAGTTCCACCGGCGTACGGCGTCCAAGGATTCCTACTTCTACTTTCAACTTTTGCTTTTCATTGTTTACTTCTTTAACCTGACCGGTAAAGTTCGAGAACGGACCTTCGATTACCTTGATAGGATCGCCCACCTGGAAGGTATGCTCGATGGTGGCAACGTCCTTGCGCTCTTCTACTCTGCCGAGGATCTGTGACACTTCCTCAATGCGCAAGGGCTGCGGCTCACTCTGGGCGTTGGCTCCAAGGAATCCAACCACACCATTCAAACTTCCAATAACATCTTTTACGCGCTTGTCCAGCACCACTTCCAGAATGATATATCCGGGAAGAAAGTTCTTAATGCGTTGACGACGCTTACCGTTTCGCACTTCGAACACTGTTTCCTGCGGGATAGTGATATTTAAAATCTTGTCCTGCAAGTACGGCATGCGCTTCATCTCGTACTCAAGCGCAGCTTTTACCTTGGACTCATGTCCGGTAAAAGTGCGAAGTACGTACCACTTGGGTGTATGTGCCGCAGGTTGACTCATGATTAGAGTGCGTTATAAATGGATGTCATGAGAAATGTCATGGCAAGATCTACCAGCCACACGAAGGTGGAAATGAGAACGCAGGTAATAGCCACAACCGAGGTGGACTCGCGAAGCTGTTCGCGCGAGGGCCACGATACTTTCTTCATCTCTTTGGAGACGTCGTTGAAGAACGATTTAATCGCTTGAATTGCCATAAAAACCTCCGTTGATCACGAAACCATACACTGACGAATCTTTTACCAACCTATACCGTTTACCTTAACGGCTATCAGACCTACATTTTCACCAACAATCTATCTGAGCAGGGGCGGCAGGAATCGAACCCGCAACCAACGGTTTTGGAGACCGCTACTCTACCAATTGAGCTACACCCCTATTCTCGAGCTGACGAGCGGGATTGAACCGCCGACCTCTTCCTTACCAAGGAAGTGCTCTACCATCTGAGCTACGTCAGCACTCTCGATCGAGCGGGAAACAAGTATGATCTCGCTACCCTCATTTTGGCTAACCAATGCAAGTGACACCGGCCAAGCCTGCGCAAAACGACTCTCTTCCGGTTTAGCTTCCGGCGTCGAGCTCTGCACATGAATTCCTTGCTGAATCCTCACCGCGCTCATTGCGGAAATGCAAAGAGAAACTGCAAAGAACAGAGCGGGAGACGAGACTCGAACTCGCGACCAACAGCTTGGAAGGCTGTGACTCTACCAACTGAGTTACTCCCGCAAATCGCCGCACACCTACAATGCAAAAATTGCCTCGTACGTGAGAGACGGTGACGAGTGGGCAGGGACGGATTCGAACCGCCGAAGTCGAAGACAGCAGATTTACAGTCTGCCCCTGTTGGCCACTTAGGTACCTGCCCGAGATCGTAGCCCGCTAAAATAGGGTTTTAGAGGTTATCCACAAGGAGAAATTTCACATGGCACTTTTTCCGCGAAGGTCTGCGCAGGTTTAGAGTATGCCTGCAGAACCAATGGTTGGCGCTATGAACGAGCCATCAAGTCCGTGAATTCCTTGAACAGGTAATCGGAATCGTGGGGTCCGGGAGCCGCTTCCGGATGATACTGAACGCAAAAAACAGGATCGGTAGCATGCCGAAACCCGCTCAAGGTATTGTCGTTCAGGTTTACGTGTGTGGGCTTGAGATAGCTCGGTAATGTATCTATGTCCACAGCAAAACCGTGATTTTGAGAAGAAATCTCAATTTTTCCGGTCTCTAAATTTTTCACCGGATGATTTGCTCCCCGGTGACCAAAGCGCAGCTTGTAGGTGGTTGCACCATATGCCAAGCCAAGAATCTGATGCCCCAAGCATATGCCGAACACAGGTTTACCGCTGGCAATCACTTTTTTCGCCGTCTCAATGCCATAATGCACCGCCGCGGGATCGCCCGGACCGTTGGAAAGGAATATTCCGTCGGGATCGCCGGCCAAAAGTTCTTCTGCCGGTGTGGTGGCGGGAAACACGGTTATGTCGCAGCCGTAATGATGCAGTCTGCGAAGAATGTTATTCTTGATACCGAAATCCAGGGCTGATACTTTGAATCGTCGCTCTACCGGCAACGGCTCCGACAGCATATCGCCATCGTGGCGAACAGGCGAATACTCGTAGGCACTCGCTGCGGTGACTCGCGGGCACAGATCCAAACCGTTCATGGACGGTATCTGCAGCACTCGGGCTACGAGTTGTTCATCGGTCTCGGTGCTAGTGGTAATAAGGCAACGCATTGCACCCTGTGAGCGCAGAACCCGCACCAATTCACGCGTGTCAACTCCTTCAATACCAATCTTTGAAGCTTCTCGAAGATATTCTCCCAGCGACCCCGTGGCTCGCCAGTTGGAGTAATGCTTGCTGTACTCATGCACAACCATTCCCTCTGCCCGTATCGCACCGGACTCCACGTCCGCTTCGTTCACGCCGTAGTTCCCTATATGCGGATAGGTAAACGTTACGATCTGGCCACAATAGCTGGGATCGGTGATAATTTCCTGATAGCCGCTCATGGCGGTATTGAACACGATTTCACCCTTTGCCT
This sequence comes from Bacteroidota bacterium, assembly GCA_046052705.1. Taxonomy (GTDB): domain Bacteria; phylum Bacteroidota; class Ignavibacteria; order Kapaibacteriales; family NICIL-2; genus JBBATK01. The sequence goes on from JBJOLU010000155.1 coordinate 18,907, forward strand.
CGGCGGAAGTGTCGCCAAATGCAGTTCCGTGATACACCGTTCCGTTTTCCAGGACTAATCGCGCCGGGATGTTCATGGTCAAGAGTGATTGAGTTGATTCAGAAGAGTATAAGCAGTTGCTAAGCGGTCGCAAAGATACTGCAGTTCATGATTTGGGCGAGTGTAAAGATGGAAGCGCGTTTGGTGAAGGCACAGGCTGAACGCTCCCGTATCGTGCACCTTACCCGGAGCGCAGAACTCGGAGCAAAAAAAAGACCGCGAATTCACACCTGCACATGAAACCTACAGGCAGTTCGTCCACGGTTGTGTTTGCTAATACACGTGTGCGGGCAAGCACCCGCACCACTTCTCATTCTTGACCAACGTACCGCCTAAACCATGCGCTTACTTACTCTAGTCCTGATACTTATTGCAAGTATGTACTCGTTGCAGGCATGTTCGCGTGCGTCAAACAAGCTAACTCATCGTAGTTTCGAACAACCTATTCCCCCTACCATGAATACAGATACAGCAACATTCGGTGCCGGATGCTTTTGGTGCGTAGAGGCAGTGTATCAACGCCTTGAGGGTGTGCTGCGTGTTCGCTCCGGTTATGCCGGCGGCAAACGCCCGAACCCCACCTACGAGCAAGTCTGCACCGGTGCTACCGGGCACGCAGAAGTTTGCGAGATTGTGTACGATCCTTCCGTGATCAGCTTTGATCAGTTACTGGAAGTGTTCTGGCAGGTTCACGACCCCACTACCTTGAACCGTCAGGGGAACGATGTTGGCACACAATATCGCTCGGTGATTTTTGCTCACTCCGACGAGCAGCGCGAGCTTGCCGAGCGCCGTAAAAAAGAACTTGATGCTGCTAAGGTATGGAGCGATCCAATCGTTACAGAGATTGCGCCGGCAGCGCCCTTCTATCCTGCGGAGGATTACCACAGCAACTATTTCAATGAGCATGGCGAGCAGCCGTACTGTGCTTTGGTGATAGCGCCGAAGGTGGAGAAATTCAAGAAAGTATTCAAAGACAAGCTCAAACACGAATGATAGCACGACTCACGTACCTTCTCGGAATCCTTACGCTTTCGGTAGCGCTGTGCTCCTTTGCGCCCTTTGCGCCCTCTGCTCCCGTTGTTCCCGTTGTACCTGCCTCGACGCTCGTAGCGTACAGCACCTGCGCAGCTCCGGCTTCAGCTGCCGTAATGGATATCAAGCCGCGCGTTCTTACACTCACGGCAGACTCCACCGAGTACGTAAGCGCCCGCGTGAAAGTGCTGAATCGGGGCGGAACGCCGTGCACCATAACGGCTATTAATCCGTCGTGCGGATGCGGCGCAGCCACGGTTCTGAAGAATCCGGTTCAACCCATGGACATAGCCGAGATTGCCATACGCATCAACACCTCGAACATGAAAGACAGTGTTAACACCGTAGAGTTTGTTATTGAAAGTGACGCGGAGAATTCTCCGTATGTATTCAAAGCAGTTGTGCGGAAATCACTCCCGCCGCACGACACCATGGGCAACAGTCACCGATAGAATACTCCCCGTGTATCTTTGCAGGAGTAAATACATCAGCAGATAGTTCACAAAGTAGTTCATCACACGCCGGCCTCAGAGCCGGTACACTCAACCACAAGTGTCACTAGACATGAAAAAAATCTCTGTTAAATCCGTTGTTTCGGTAATTGCACTCTTGAGCGTTGGCCTGGGAGGCGGGCTGTGGCTAGCTCCGCGCTTGATTGGCGGCGATAACATTTACGAACAAGTAGCCAAGTTCAACGAAGTACTGAACCGCGCATCCAAAAGTTATGTGGATGATGTAGACACCCAAAAGCTCACCGAAGCTGCAATCAAGGGTATGCTCAACGAGCTTGATCCGCACTCTGTGTATATCTCAGCCAAAGAGTTGCAAAAGGTGGAAGAAGACTTCAAGGGCAGTTTCGATGGTATTGGTGTAGAGTTCGATGTGATTCATGATACCATCACTATCGTCACTCCCATTACCGGTGGCCCCAGCGAAGCTTTGGGTATTATGGCCGGTGATAAAATTGTAAAGATAGATGGCCAAAATGCAGTGGGCCTTACTCGCGAAGAAGTGCCGAAGAAACTTCGCGGTCCCAAGGGCACACAAGTTCGTGTGGAGATCAAGCGCGACGGCGAGAACAAGCTGATCGACTTCAACATCACGCGCGACAAGATTCCGCTGTACTCAGTGTCGGCATCGTTTATGATCGATGGCACCGATGTGGGCATGATCTCCGTGAACAGATTTTCTGCAACAACCTCCAACGAAGTTTTTGAAGCCGCGCGCAAGCTGCGCGCCGAGGGTATGAAAAAACTCGTGCTTGATTTGCGCAGCAACCCGGGTGGGTACATGGATCAAGCCACTACCATCGCAGACGAGTTTATCGAAGGTGGTCACAAGCTTGTGTACACGAAGTGCCGCCGTCCCGAGTTCGAGGAAGAGCGAGTGTCGGTAAGCGGCGGCGAGTTCGAGAAACTTCCGCTCATCGTACTGATCAATGGCGGCTCGGCATCGGCCAGCGAGATTGTATCGGGCGCTGTTCAGGATTTGGATCGCGGTTTGATCGTAGGCGAAACATCGTTCGGAAAGGGACTCGTGCAACGTCAGTTCGAGCTGGGCGATGGCTCGGCATTTCGATTGACCATTGCCCGGTACTACACGCCTTCGGGCCGCACTATTCAACGCAACTACAAAGACAAAAACAAGTACTACAGCGGCGTTGGCCGTGAAGAAGGTGAAGAGGGAGACAATATTGAACACACCGCCGACACCAAGGATTCCACCCGCCCTGTATTCAAAACTCTTAGCGGACGCAAGGTGCTTGGCGGCGGCGGCATCACTCCCGATTATATCGTGAAGAGTGATACGATCAATATGTTCAGCCGACAATTGCGCTCAAAGAATGTGTTCCATGAGTATGTGGTAAGTACCTACATGAAGGAACACGGTCAGACTATTCGTGCCAAGTACGGATCGTCGATGGCACAGTTTGTACGCGAGTTTACGGTAACCGACGACATGGTTGCCGGCCTTAAGGAGCTTGCCAAGACCAAGGGCATCGAGTGGGATGAGAAACAATTCAAGCAGGACGAAGATTTTATCCTTACCGAGCTCAAAGGGCGCGTAGCTTATGGCATCTGGAACACCGCCGGATTTATGGCATGTTACGTAAAGACTGACAAGCAGCTACAGAAAGCCCTTACTCTGTTCCCCGAAGCGATGAAGATTGCAAAGCTGAAGTAGGTGTTCAACAGCGTTGGTGCCTAGATAATATTAAAGCAACAAAGCCTGTCGCTCATGGACAGGCTTTGTAGTTGTTGGGCCACATAATTTTCTGTTCAGACACTGTCGTCTTGCCACGCATTATTACTGTCACACCTACAGCCCCACTCCAATACCTGTTACAAAGGATACCCGCGTATGTAGCGGCGAGCCCAGACGACTATTCACAGCAACACCTTCAAGTGAAACACCGGGCTGTATAGTAAATATTGAAACGGGAATGTGCAGACCAACAGTGAAGCTTCCTGAACCAAACATCGAACCCGACAACCCTGCTACTCCCACGGCAGCGCGAGAGAATAATTTGGAATCGAATGCCACCGGTTCTTCGCTCAGCCATTGTGCTTCCGCGCTAATCATGGTAAATCGGGGATTGTCCAGCACAACGCCTGTGGAGCTGACATCGGAGAAGCTGAACGTGGTACGGCCGTAGGACACACCCACCGACAATTGGTGATCAATATTGTACATCAAAGCAACAGAGGGATTTGCTATGGGAGCCGACACACCTGTACTGCCTAACAAGTTTGCGTTGAACAGCCTGTTGCCCTGAACCGTGAATAAAGATGATGCGGTCCCTACAAAACCCGCCTGAACGGCATCTGCACGGCGAAGCTCGGCAGAGCCCGGCTGAAGCGCATAAGCCGCGGGCAAAATATAGGCACCGCTATACGCCGTAGACTGAGCATACAAAGCGCCGTCGTTTTGCGAATCAATATTAGTGTTCTCTGCTGCCACATTTCTTTCTGCTTCTAAGCTGCTGTTAGCGATCACCGATTCGGATGCAGCAAGAATATTCGTCTTGGGAGTGGGATCTGCTTCTTGGTTGATCTCTCTGATTACTTCTCGGTTAATTTCTCTGCTTACTTCTTGTTCAGTTGCAAGCGAAGCAATATTCCTGCTTGCCACAACTGACGCGGGCGCTACAGGCATACCGGAGCCGGCTTTGCTTGTGCTTGTGCCTGCACCTGAAGCGTTTGTCGATCCAATTGTCGATCCAGTTGTCGATCCA
>JBJOLU010000156.1:0-2952 GCA_046052705.1 Bacteroidota bacterium
CCGCGACTCAAGATCATCTGTGATGAGACCTAAAAAAACAAAGGCCCACTGCCTACACGGCAACGGGCCTTTTGACTTTGATGTGTTCTTCAACCTCAAAACTTCAGGAAGTGTGCGAACGTACAACTCTACGCAAACACCGCGTCGTTCACACCATCCAGGCGTGTGGTAATATCATCCACGATGGATACAAAGCTGGCATCTTCAAACGGTGAATGAAGATTGGCCACACTCACAAGTTCCAAGAACGACTTCGATCCACCGGCCGAGCAAAGTGTTACGTAGTCCTTCCATGCGGAGTCGCGATCATTCTTGGCGCGCACCCAGAATTGCAAAGCGCAAATCTGAGCAAGGGTATAATCGATGTAGTAAAAGGGCGACTCATAAATATGACGCTGCTGCTGCCATATGCCTCCGCTCTCCAGGAATGCATCGCCGTCGTAGTTGCGATGCGGCAAATACTTCTTCTCGATGGCAAGCCACGCAGCATTTCTCTCTGCAGGGTTAGCCTGAGGATTATCGTACACAAAATGCTGAAACTCATCCACGCTGACTCCGTATGGCAGGAACAGCAGAGCACCGCTCAAATGCGAGAATTGATACTTGTCTTCGTCTTCCTTGAAGAAGGACTTCATCCATTTCCATGCAAAGAACTCCATGCTCATGGAGTGAATCTCACAGGCCTCGGATGTTGGGAAGTAATACTCCGGCACACCCAAATTTCTGCTCATGTAACACTGAAATGCATGTCCTGCTTCGTGCGTGAGTACGTCAACATCGTGCGCGGTTCCGTTGAAATTGGAGAAGATATACGGCGCCTTGAACGACGGCAACATGGTGCAATACCCGCCTCCGGCCTTCGTTGGGCGATTAACCAAATCCATTAACTCGTTGTCGCACATGAAGGTAAAGAACTCGTTCGTCTCCGCAGACATCTCGCGGTACATGGTACGCGCTTGCTCCAAAATCCACTCGGGATCGCCCTTCGGAGTAGGATTACCGGATTTGAATTGCAACGGCTCGTCGTAAATGTTCAAGCGATCCACACCGATGCGGCTACGCTGACGCTCGCGCAACTTTTGTGTGATGGGCACTATGTACTTTTCAACTTTATTACGATACCCGCTTACCATGTTGGCATCGTAATCAGTGCGTCCCATGCGGGCGTAACCCAGAGGCGTAAAGCCGGGAAAACCTAACTTTTGAGCTATGGTTGTGCGCAAGCGCACCAGATCGTCGTAAATGCAATCCAACTCGCCTTTATGTTCACCAAAGAAGGCCCACTTGGCCGAACTAGCAGCCTTGCGAACATCTCTATCCATGCTTTGCTGATACGGTGCCATACCGGCAAGGTTGCGCTCGGCTCCGTCGAACATGATCTTCGCCGAAGCCAAAAGCTTTGAGTATTCGGTACCAAGTGCATTCTCTTTTTGAAGATCTTCTATCACTTCCTTAGAAATACATTTCACGGAAAGTTCAGCCATGCGAAACAGTTGCTTGCCCCACTTTTGTTCCAGCTCTGTTCTGTAGGTACTGGACGCAAGAGCTTTGTAATACGAATTACACAACTCGCCATAAAGGGGGCCAATGTTGTCGATGTAATCTTTTTCCCCTTCGTAGAAGGCATCGCGAGTATCGATGGAATGACGAATACTCGCCACGCTCATCATGGTTTCCATTTCATTGCGCTGGTCATTAATACGATTTAGCACATCGCTTTGAACAGCAGCCGATGATGCGTTTTGGAAATCGGCAACCAGACTATTGAAATTGGCAGCGAATTCTTCGAAGTTTGGGCGGCTGTATGGTAACTCAGGGAACTTTTGCATGGAGTTTTGATTAAAGTTGAAGTACAATACTGTGCGATTTCAGCTAGATACAGAGCGTAGTTCTAAGCGTCTCTATGAACATGTTTCGAAGCGGAGGTTCTGTGGAAAAAACATTACCATGGTCTTAATTCACCGGCGCCAATGACTTGAACAGACAAATACTAAGAAAAACTTTCAAGTAATTGATTTTTATTAACATAATCATTGATATCAGTGTCATCTTTAAAGTCCATCTTTTCCAAAATTCGGTTTCTATACGTTTTGGCGGCCATCACACTCAGGTGCAGCTCTTCGGAGATTTGGATGATGGTTTTACCCATGGCGATCTTCAACATAATCTCGAACTCACGGTCGGAGAGTCTGACATGCATGGGCACACCCTCTCCGATAATCTGAGAAAGAATACTCTCTGCAACGTTTGGGCTCAAATACCGTTGCCCCGCAATAACACTCTGAACAGCATCTACTAACTCTTCGGTGGCTGATGTTTTCATGAGGTAGCCGCTGGCTCCGGCACGTAAAACTCGAAGTGCATATTGATCTTCGGAATAGGCACTAAGCACAAGAACCGGTAGTTCCGGCTTTATATCCTTGACTATTCGCAATGTTTCTAACCCATCCATCCCGGGCATAGAAATATCCAGGATTAGAATATCCAGATTGTTGCCTTTGATGTACTCTACAGCCTGAAACCCATCATCTACCTCATCGACGACGATATCTATGGTACAAACAAGGAAAAGCGTCAGACCTTCCCTCATGATGGGATGATCATCAGCAATAAGAGCTCGAATCACAGTTATCCCTTCTTGAACCTGAAATGAATCCCTGAGCAACTGCAAAGTTACATCAGGGAATTGCATTACGCGGCGCGGACTTGGCGCAATCATTGCGTCGTGTTTTCAGCGCCGCTACGATGCCCGTTCAAAACATTCGTTTGGCGGCAGGCACGCTGCAGTTAGACGAAGAACTGCGGCGGAAAATCGGTAGAATCAAAAAACACAATGCGAGTATCAATGAACACCCGAAGCCTGGAAGCCGACGCTGTTGCATCAGCGGGGTCGAAACTCAAAACTCCAGTCTATATTCCGGCACGACCAATCACCCAGCGGCGCCCGGGGCG
>JBJOLU010000157.1:0-5289 GCA_046052705.1 Bacteroidota bacterium
GATGCCGGCGTGTAAATCCATTTCACACTAAAGTTCTGCAGAAAGGGCACGTAGTATTGCGTCAGAAAAAATGCTGCACCGGCAGCATTGGCGTACATGTCGGAAGGGCTGAAGCCCCAATTACTGCCGTATCCGTCTTCGATCTCCACGTAGGTTTGATACACCATTCCCATGAGCGTACCCCACACATGCGCAGACTCTACCGACAATCCCGATGCCTGCAACACTTCCGTGGAGTAATAACACATCAACGAGCTTCCAAAGAAATGGCCGAACTTATCTACACCCTTTGCGTAGCTGCCATCTTCTATTACGGTAAATACCGGAGAACGCTGTTGCCAGAAAGTTTGCATTTGATACACATGCAGGCCGATCATGATGCCGGCATACATTCCGCCGGTGGCAGCCAGTGTGAAGGGCTTGATATTACTTACTCGCAGAAGCGGAGAGCCGTCGATGGTGTATCGCGGATGCCCTGCAAACAGAAAATCATCGTCGTCTTCAAACAAGCTTGTGTCGGTGGGAACCGGCACCTGAACATCCGCTTCAAAGCTCTGAGAGCTCTGCTCGTCACGAGCGCGGAAGAAGCCTAAAGCAAAATGGTTCGCGCGCTGTGCATCTTCGAACTTCTCGCTCTGCACTGCTCCAACGCAAGCACTGATGCGGGATTCAGCCGCGAGCTGTATTTCACCGTCGTTCACCGGACACGCGCAGGCTTGTGCTCTGAGCGGCTGCATCAGCACAAGTAAACCCAGCGCATATATCGTCATGCAAAAGCGGATCACGAAATCTCGGTAACACTCACGTGGTAATCGACCACCGACTTATCAATCAACGCGGGGAAATACGCTACAACATCGCTGGGCTTTGGCCTGCCTCCGGCGAATCCCGTCACACCCGGAGGCCCGGTGAGAATAAGAGGCGCTATCTCTTTTCCAAATCGCTCCACACTGTTCTTGTCCTTAGAACGAACGCCAATGCGCATCATCACTTCGTTTGGCTCAATGGCTGCCGCAATGGGACCATGGCAGGCATTCATTCCAACGAACTCGGTTCTGATTTCATCGAACTGCAAGCCCAACGAGTGCAAACGTTCGCGCAAGATGCGATCGCCCGCTTGCGCGCGCACGAATGCTTCCGGCGCGGAGTACGTAAGAGAACCGAAGGCAACGTAGCCGTCGTCGTAACTGGCTGATACTTTATAGAACGGCGTAGCTGGCTTGCCCTTCACTCCATACACACGCACACGATTGTTGCCTTCATCGCGAATCTGAATGGAACTGAAGTCTGCTACGCAATCCGGCGTGATGTATTGCGAGGGATCACCAATCTCGTAGAGCAACTGCTCGCTTACGGTTTCACGAGTTACGGCACCTCCGGTGTTCTCGTGCTTCGTTACCACAAAGCTGCCATCGGGATATGCTTCGATAATAGGAAATCCGATATTGGCCATGTCGGGAAGCGATTTCCAATCACCCAAAAAGTTTCCGCCGCTGGCCTGAGCTCCACACTCGTTGATGTGGCCTGCCACCGTGCCGGCAGCAAGCTTATCCCAATCATCCATGCTCCAACCGAACTCATGAATCATCGGAGCAAGTGTTAGTCCGGTGTCGGTTACTCTGCCGGTGATTACTATGTGCGCGCCTTGGCGCAATGCCTCCACCACAGGAGCGGCTCCCAGATATACATTGGCACTAAGAAGTTTCTCCTTCACATTGGCAATGGGAGTACCGTCTTCCATGTGCAGCATTGCATGGCCGCCGGCAATAAGTTCATCCAACCGTGGTAAAATATTATCACCGCTCACCACACCAACGCGCAATCCTTTTACACCATGCTTTCGTGCTACCTCGAATACCGCATCACGTGCGGCTTCGGGGTTAACACCGCCGCCGTTGCTGATCATGCGAATATTTCTTTGCACCAAGTATGGCAGAATCTCGTCTACGGTGGAAATCAAATCGCGAGCATACCCCAAAGCAGGGTTGCGCATTTTTTGTTTCTGTACTATCGACATCGTTACCTCGGCCAGGTAATCCAGCATCAGGTAATCTACCGGGCCCTTACTTACCTGGGCCAGCGGCGCGCTGAGCAGATCTCCCCAAAAACCTTGTCCCGATGCAATTCTAATTGACTCTCTCATAGTTCACAGTTCCTCATTCACATCAATTATGGCAAATCGTCCAACGGAATATCATCCGTAATAATGCTCAAACCAACCGAGTCTCGCAGATGCGAAATAACACGAGACAACCCGCGGGGACCAACAAAACACGGAGCAATGTCCGCTCCCCCGGTATCGGTAAACACAATTTTGAACCACCAAAACTCGCGCTCCACCTTGACCACCGGCATAATAGCATCGAACTTCACTGCATACATTTTTTCGGTGAGCATTCGCCGAATAAGAACACCGCCTGTGCAAACCAGTGTACGCTGTCCGCGAGCCCGCATGTACAGCTGAATCATATTCACCACCAGCACCTGCGGAATTACAAAGAACACCAACCCGGGTGCTGCGCGGTTTACTTCCTCGTGGTACAGATCCGTTTGCAGTACAAGCAACAGAACGAAAATACTGAAAAAGAATGCCAGACATCCGAGCCCGAAGTACATCCTGGGATCGACTAAGGAATAAAGCTCTTCTCCAATACGTACTTCTCTCACCCGCAGGCCATCCACAATAGTTCTGTAGTACAATGCGCCGAAACCAATACACGCGTAGGTGAAGGTTACGTAGGCAGCACTGACAAAAAATTGAAATGGTGTAGGCACGATGCGAAATGTTGAGTGTTGAATTGCTCGGCGAATTGATCAGCGAATTGATTGTCGAATTCACCGATGAATTGATTGATACGCCGGCCGTTGCACAGCGCAATGAGCGCTACTTCAAGCCGGTTCATCAGGCGCATAGACGGCTATGTAGTGAAATGTCTTTGATACTCTGCAAAATTGTAATAATTTTCCCCGCACTCAGCGCGAATAAGCAGCAATAGTTCGTCGCACATGACCCCTCAACAAAATCCAATCAGCACTCGCCTGCGTCAGGCGCGTGTGTCCCTCAGCATATCTCCCGGCGACATTCAATCTCGCACGAGCATCCGTGCGCATATTATCGAAGCAATCGACGCGGGTCGATTTGACGAACTACCTCCGGTGTATATGCGCTCGTTTCTTCGACGATATGCCGAACAGGTTGGCATTTCGGCGAACGAGATCGAAACTCTTATAGATGCGCATCTTGATTCGTTGGTGAACGGAAAAACCAAGGATCAGTCCGGAGCTTTTGCAGCACTGAGAAATGCGAAGCCAAAGATGCCTGCGCCTATCTCTCTGGAGGGTTCACCCACCAGGCGTCGCGTGCTCATTTTCTTTGTGTCACTGTTTGGACTTGCCTGCCTTGCGGGCGTGTACTTATTACTGCGTGGTCCGGACGAAGGTCCGCTGGCAGTGGAGCGCAATGCCGCACTACGAGACGTAGACTCGCTTCTGGCTCCCTCGCAACCTGCGGGACGACTGATGAACTACTTCGGTATTGGCGATCAAGATTCTTTGATACTCGAAGCGTTTTGCACAGACACCGCTTGGGTGAATATTACTGCGGACGGTAAAATCAGCGAGGCCGTGACCCTGGAACCGGGCCAGCAACGCAGATGGGCGGGACTAAAGGGCTTTCAGCTCAGCATACGCAACGCAGGCGGAATTACCTTGAAACGAAATGGCGTGGAGCTTCCCAAGGTAGGCAAGCTTGGTGAAACGGTTCGCTCTATTCGCATTTCCCGAACAGAGTTTATTACCAGCGCGTCACCGTGGCGCTCTCAGCGAGACACAACAAAAGCGCGTGTAGCATCTCCACAAACTACGCCTGCAGCAAAAGCAAAACCTGCACCTTCCTCCGGAGTTGTGAGACCTACTACTACTTCAGGGGCGGCAAGACCTACTACCACAACCAAATCTCTTTCTATACCCCCTACAAAGCAGTCGATCAAGCAGCCGGCGGTAAAGCCGGTCACTCAGCCTGCCCGTCAGGCACTGCAACAAAGTGGGCGCAAACCTGTGATTGCACCGCGTGCGAAGGCAGCAAATGCTGCAGCTGTACGCATAGCCAACGAGAAAAAACTTCGCCTTCAGCGCATTCAGCGCGAAGCCAAGAAACGGGAGCTCACTCCGGTTATCATTCGATAAGCAGGTAGCAGCCAACTGCATGTAGAATGTCAGTAACGGAGTATGTCGTGAATTCGTATCACTCCCACGCACACGCCTTCGGCATTTACCACCGGCAACACACTGATCTGTGAGGTTCTGTTCTCCATTAAATGCAGCGCTTCCTGCAACGTTTGTTCGGGCCTAGCAAACACAGGCTTCGTTGTCATAACCTCGTGCACTGCCAGCGTCAGCACGTCGTCGCGTTGTTGCAACAGCCTGCGAATATCTCCGTCGGTAATAAGCCCTAGAAGCTTCCTGTCTGCGCTCATGATGCACACGCAGCCCATACCTTTTTGACTACCTACTATCAGAGCATCACGAAGATGCGCATCAGGCATGACGAGCGGAATCTCATCGCCTGAGTGCATCACATCCGCCACTGTACGTGTGACATTATGGCCAAGCTGACCCGCCGGATGGTGAAACGCAAATTGCTCGGTTGTACCTCCCATTTCTTCCATAAGGACTACAGCCAGGGCGTCACCCATAGCCAGTGCAGCCGTCGTGCTTGCCGTAGGGGCAACGTTAAGCGAGCAGGCCTCCCGATCCACACTGCAATCCAACACCACATCCAGGCGCTTTGCCAGCGTTGTATTCGGCGTGCCGAACAACCCGATCACCGGCACCTTGCGGTCTCGTAGAAATGGTAACAATTCGTGTAGCTCGTTTGTTGTGCCGCTCTTGGAAATCATTATCACACAGCTACCGGCCGTTACACTGCCTATATCCCCGTGCAATGCTTCTACAGGATGCAGCACGTGCGCCGGCTTTCCTATGCTTGCAAACGTTGCGGCAATCTTTGCGCCTATCAGAGCGCTCTTTCCTATTCCCACAACAAACACGCGCTGCGCGTCTGCCAAAAGAGTAATTGCGACGCTGAAGGAAGAATCTATGCGTTCGGACAGTCGCATCACTCCCTGTGCTTCGGTAAGGAGCACACGGCGCGCTGATTCCATGTGTAGAGAAGAGGTATTCATGATAGATGGTTTGAAGTCAGTTATTCAACAAGCCGTATACGTTTAGCCCGGAGGCCACTGCAACTCTCTTCCACCAAGCAGATGAGCATGCACATGAAACACCGTC
>JBJOLU010000158.1:0-4348 GCA_046052705.1 Bacteroidota bacterium
GGTTGATTCCCAATGAACGATATGCAGACAACGATGCGAACGATACCGTTCCGGGGTTGCACTCCATAGTCCATTCGCAGTTCTCGTCGAAGGAGTAATTCTCACGCAGCAGGTCTACTATGCGCTTCATCTGTTCCGCTTGCAAGAGCGAGGGCGTGCCACCACCAAAGAACACCGAGCTAAACGGCACAGCTCCATCAATCGCTTTATGCGATCGCATTGCAATCTCGCTACACAATACGGGCACGAAGGAGTCTATATCCCCAAGCTTCTCGATGGAATAGAAATCGCAGTAGCTGCACTTATGCCGGCAGAACGGAATATGAATGTATAAGCCTTGCATGCCGGGTGATCTAATGGATGCGATGAAAAATTCTGGACCACCGTACCGATGATTGCGACGAGTCCGGGACAGTACCAACGGATGTTGAGGCGGAACGTGATATGCCTTCTTGCACCGACCAATACACCAGAAGCGGCTCTCCAACAATTGCCGATTCCGAAACAAATCCCCAGTAGCGAGAGTCGTAACTATTTGCTTTGTTATCGCCCTCTACAAAGTAGTAGTTGTGTTCAATAGTATAACTTGAGGCAGAGTTGCTATCGATATACACAATGCCGTTGCGAACATACACGCGATGTCCCTCGCCCTCGATCAGCTTGCGCCAACGCTCAACACTCGTCTGATCCAGCTCTATCTTCTGGTACTTGCTTGGCACTCGATGCAACCCGGCAAAGGGAGTATCCTCATCTACAAAAACCGTGTCGCCCGGAGTACCTGTAACACGCTTAACCAATAGCTGATAGTTCCACCGATCTCTTGCCGCCTGCGGCGTTACAAACACCACCACATCACCTTTAGTAAAGGCCGGCTTCGTTACTTCTTGATTCCACCCAATTCTCTGAAGCAGATTGCTTCGCAACTCACAGGCATGAACTCCTGCAGTCCATACTACAACAAAATCGCCAGGCAATAATGCCGGCTGCATCGAAGGAGACGGTATGCTGAAAAACGAAAAGAAGAACGCACGGAGTATAACGATGCCGACAAAGGTGCTTAGTAGCACAATACCAAGCGTAGTGCGAGAGTAACCGGACAGTATTGCTGAAACTGACAAACGCGCCGAAGAGTCGTTCATGATGTGCAGACGATTATTCTCTCTTGAAAATGCTCTCCTGAGAATTCACGCATCACTTATTGATAAAACTCAGCAGACGTGACCAGCGGATGTGAAGCAGTCGTTGGAACAACGACATTTCCTCGTCACGAATCTCTTCCATTCCGGTTTCGGGATTGAAAACCTTTGTGAGTCGTCTGTTTTCCATGGACCAATACACGATCATCGGTGTTCCTACCACATCATCCTTGGGTATGAAACCGAAATAGCGACTATCAGCACTATTCCAGCGGTTGTCGCCCATACCAAATACGTAATCTCGTTCCACTGTATAGCTGTTGCTCGGCTTACCGTCAATGAGAATCTTATCGTCCACTACAGACACCGTATGGCCTTCACGACGGATGAACACATTCCATGCAGATATCGTGGCGGCATTCAACGCCATCACATCACCTTTCTTGGGGATTCGCAGGGGGCCGTAGTCCGAACGCGTAAAGCCGTACCCACGAGGGAAGGTGGCGAACTTGTCGCTCTCCGCCATATCCGGTGTGTGCTTCAACAGCGGGTCGTGCTGAGCTTTACCGGGAAGATGATATTGAATACCGTTGACGTATACGCTATCATTCTTGATTTGTAAGGTATCTCCGGACACAGCAATACAACGTTTCAAATAATATTGAAAATCTTCCGCCTTTACTTGATCTCTGTTACCAGGAAAGATGAACACGATGATATCGCCTTGTTTGGGATCTCGTACAGCGGGCAACTTATAGTACGGAAGCGGTATGTTCACGATAGGAATGATTTGCGGAGTCGACGGGCCAAAGATGAACTTGTTCACGAACAGATTCTCTCCTGCCAGCACTGTAGACTCCATGGAAGGCGTGGGAACAAACATCGATGCCACCAACAGCCCGTTGAGAATGGTGATCACTACTATGGCGTTAACGATGGTTTTTACCCACGACATCAACTTTTGTGTGCCGGTCATTTTCTCGTAGGCTTCCTGTTCCGCCCGGTGGCGAGCACGGCGTTTTTCCAGGTACCTCGCAAATGCACTTTGGTTGTTTGTGTTCATAGATGTTAACTAGTTGTCGTTCAATGTTCGGTAAGAGCATGCAAAAAAGTATGATCAGAGATCAATCATCTAGACTTAGTACCGCCAAGAATGCCTCTTGCGGAACCTCTACTCTTCCAATCTGCTTCATTCTCTTCTTACCCTCTTTCTGTTTCTCCAAGAGTTTGCGCTTACGCGAAATGTCACCGCCGTAACACTTGGCAAGTACGTTCTTTCTGGTTGCCGAAATGGTATCACGCGCAATAATCTTTGCACCGATGGCAGCCTGAATAGCAATCTCGAACATCTGCCGGGGAATCAATGTCTTGAGCTTTGAACAGAGCTTTCTTCCCCACTCATAAGATTTTGCTCGGTGAACAATGCAGGATAACGCATCCACCGGATCGCCGTTGAGCAGAATATCCAGCTTTACCAGATCACCCTCTTTGTATTCACTGTACTCATAGTCCAGCGATGCATAACCGCGAGACATTGATTTCAATTTATCATAGAAATCAAACACTACTTCGGCTAGTGGAAGCTCGAAGGTAAGATCGACGCGAGTTTCCGTTAGATAGTGCTGACCAAGAATCACACCTCGCCGCTCCATGCACAGCTTCATGATAGTTCCCACGAATTCTGTGGGAGTAATGATTTGTGCTTTGATGAACGGCTCAAGGATGGCATCGATGTTTCCCACCGGCGGCATTTGTGCGGGATTATCCACCCATAATTCTTCACCATCGGTGCGACGTACCAGATAGCGCACGTTAGGAACAGTGTTCACAATTGTTTGATTGAACTCTCGCTCCAAACGCTCTTGTACGATGTCCATGTGCAGCAGGCCAAGGAAGCCGCAACGGAAGCCGAATCCCAATGCTGACGAGCTTTCCGGCTCGAATGAAATAGCCGAATCGTTCAAGCTGAGCTTCTCCAGCGCTTCGCGCAAATCCTCGAAGTCGTCGCTGTCTGCCGGATAGATACCGCTGAATACCATGGGTTTCACTTCACGGAAACCATCGATAGGATGTTCGCAGGGCTTGTCGGCACCGGTGACAGTGTCACCTACTTTAGTATCATTCAGTCGACGAATTCCTGCGGTGAAATATCCTACGTCTCCGGCCTTTAGCACTCCGGTACGATTCTCTTTCATGAAGAGCACGCCTACTTCGTCTACGTCGTAATTCTGCCCGGCAGCCACAAAACGGATCTTGTCTTTTTCTTTTAGGGTTCCATCGAAGACACGAACATTAACAACCACACCACGATAGGCATCGTAGATGGAATCATAGATCAACGCACGCAGCGGAGCAGAGGGATCACCTTTAGGAGGCGGAATGCGATCTACAACAGCTTCAAGTATTTCTTCTATGCCTATACCCGTCTTCGCAGATGCAAGAATCATATCTTCTTCTTTGCAACCGATCAGATCCATCACTTGCTTCTTGACGCCGTCGATAGTTGTAACGGCACTGGGCAAGTCGATCTTGTTAATCACCGGAATGATCTCCAAGCCGGCATCTATAGCAAGGAACAGATTACTGATGGTCTGTGCTTCAACGCCTTGCGTTGCATCCACCACAAGCAACGCACCTTCGCAAGCTGCAAGAGAGCGTGATACCTCGTACGAAAAATCTACGTGGCCGGGTGTGTCGATAAGATTCAACGTATACGAAGAATCATTCTTCGCCCGGTAATCCATTTGAATGGCATGAAGCTTAATAGTAATGCCGCGCTCTTGTTCCAAAGGATTGTCATCGAGAATCTGGTTTGTTACCATTTCTCTGGCAGTAACTCTTCCCGTGCGCTCCAACAAGCGATCGGCTAGTGTGGACTTTCCATGATCGATGTGAGCGATGATGCAGAAATTTCTAATGTTATCCATGTGCAGTGTGATGAGCCTTGGCAGACTGTCCGTTTGTGTGAACTGCAAAAATAGCCACAGGCCGTGAACGTGGCGGTGTAATTACGTCGAGATCATGGAATACCCTAGACTTGCCAATACGGACTATCAATCGGAAGAAGTTTAATCCGTACAACAAGCGCAAGAATTCCCAACTGCAGTACTTTTGTTCTGATGACATCGAGACACGTTTATATAGTGCTGGCGGTTTACGTTCTTTGCGCTGCTTGTGCGGGTAGTACGGTGCTTGCAGGCGAAGGTCCTCAG
>JBJOLU010000159.1:0-3590 GCA_046052705.1 Bacteroidota bacterium
AACTTTAGATACTTTCATGAGTGCTGTATTCCACACCAATTGCCCCACACTGCATTTACACCGCCGCGGAAAAGTGCGCGACGTATATGATGTAGGCGAGTATTTTTTGATTGTTGCCACCGATCGCATCAGTGCTTTCGATGTCATTATGAACGAACCCGTTGAGGGCAAAGGAGCTTTGCTCACGGCGCTCTCCATGTTTTGGTTTGAGCGCACCCGGCATATCATTGCTAATCATGTGGTGTCGGTAAATGTGGACGACTACCCGCAGCCTACCCACGAGTACCGAAGCCAGCTGGAAGGCAGAAGTATGTTGGTGCGCAAAACTCAACCCCTGCCTATAGAGTGTGTGGTGCGCGGTTACTTGGCCGGCTCCGGATGGAACGAGTACAAGAGTTCGCAAACGGTGTGTGGTGTGCAACTGCCGGCGGGATTAGTGGAATCATCCAAGCTGCCGCAGCCCATTTTTACACCGGCCACCAAAGCAGAAGAAGGCCACGACGAGAATATTTCCTTTGAACAAGCCGCGCAGATTGTGGGTATAGAAACAGCAGAGTTTGTGCGCAACGTGAGTATAGAGCTCTACACGCAGGCCTCTGAGTATGCTGCCTCGCGCGGAATTATTCTGGCAGACACCAAGTTCGAGTTCGGACGTTTGCCCGACGGCTCCATTATTCTTATCGACGAAGCTCTTACTCCGGATTCCTCACGCTATTGGTTGGCAGAGGAATACGCGCCGGGAAAACCGCAGATGAATTTCGACAAGCAGGTGCTTCGCGACTGGCTGCTTACTCAGCCATGGAACAAGCAGGCACCGGCGCCAACCTTGCCGCCGGAGATTATCACCAAGACCTTGGCAAAGTATCGTGAAGCAGCAGTGCGGTTGATGTCCTAATCAGCGGTTTGCTGCATAACACTCTCAGAACAAGCTGCATAACACTCTCAGAACAATTGTAAAAGACACAGTATTATGTCCGTATCCGGAACGCACGAAGAATTCTCCGAGGCAATAGAGAAACACAAGGTGGATGCAATGGATTTCCCTACCATCCTTGCCATGCTCTCCCTTATTGCCATTGGCTTGATCTCTATCTACAGCGCCACCTACGAGCCCCAGATGAGTCGCTTTTTTGTGAAGCAACTCAGCTATGCGGTACTGGGTTTGGCCCTGCTTGTCAGTTTCATTTTTGTGCCGCAGCATTTTGTTCGCGCCATCACTCCGCTTGCATACGCGGGCTCGCTGCTTCTGCTGCTTATGATTTTCATTCCCGGTGTGGGGATGCGTATTAACGGCCAGTTGTGTTGGATAAATCTTGGCGGTATTCAGTTTCAGCCCTCGGAGTTCGCAAAGCTTAGCACTCTGATGATGATTGGTCGCTTTATGGAAAGTAAGGGGGTGCGGCTTACCGCACTTCGTGATGTGCTATGGCTGGCCGGAATAGTGTTCTTACCCATGCTGTTGGTACTTGCGGAAAAAGACACCGGCACCGCTTCGGTGTTCATTGCCATGTTCATGGGAACTATGCTGTGGTGCGGCGGTGATTTGTTCTTTCTCTTTGTGGCAAGTGTTGTGCCCTTGGTAGGAATAGCCGGAATGTATGCGGTGCTTCACGACGCCCGGTACGTGATGATTGCCTTTGTTGCCGTGAGTGCAATTGCCGCCTTGCTCTTTAGGCGCTCTATCATTACCCGCTTGGCCGGTATGCTTATTATCGTCTTGGTTGGATTCTCGTCCGGACCGCTCTACAACAAGCTTCCGGATCACCAGCAAAGCCGCATCAAAACCTATTTCGATCCGGAGAAATACCCGAAGGACGAAGGCTATCACGTATTGCAATCCATGATGGCCGTGGGAAGCGGCGGTGTTACGGGCAAAGGTTACATGAAGGGCACGCTTACGCAGCTTCGATACATTCCGGAGCAGTGGACAGACTTTATCTTCGATGTACCCGGCGAGGAGTTCGGGTTCATTGGTTCCAGTCTGGTGCTGGGGCTTTTAGTGTTCCTCATTTTCCGGTTGGTGCGTTTGGCCCGCGATGCCCGCAACGGCTACGAAACGGCATTTACTTTTGGGTTAGCGGCTGTGTTGTTTTATCACACTACGGTGAATATCGGAATGGCTATAGGCCTTGTGCCTGTAATGGGAATTCCCTTGCCGTATTTGTCCTCCGGTGGTACCGCACTGTTAGCGAACATGTCTGCCATTGGCATCATCATCGGCTTCCATCGTACACGGGTAAAACGCGAGTCGCAATTTTGATAGTGCGTCTCGTTTGCTACTCGGTTGTAACTCGGTTGCGTCTCGGTTGCACATACAGAACTGCCTTCACCGAACTCCCTCACTCTTGTAAATGCCTTTTGAATACCTTTTGAATGCCTCATGAATATTGTTGTTAGCATAGGCGACTGCAACGGAATAGGCATCGAAGTGCTGCTCAAAGCTCTGCCCGAACTTCGCCACAACCTACCCACGCAGCCCTTGAGTGTACGCATAGCAACGCATCCTCAAAGCTTCCTTGATTACGCAGCTGCGCTAGGGATCCCCGTGCACGAGGAGCATGGCGCGCTGGTGATTGGCGGGGCGCACTATCCCTTGATTCCCTGCGCTACGTACGCGCCCGTTCAATTGGGCACCGAAAGCGAAAGCGCCGGGGCCTTGGCCTATGAATCGCTGGAGCGAGCTGTGGATGCGTGGTACGATGGCACTGCCGACGCCATAGTTACCATGCCTGTCTCTAAAACCACCTTACGCAGTGCCGGCTTTAGCTATCCGGGCCAAACGGAGTTCTTTGCCGCAAAGGCCGGCGTAGGAAATCCCCTGATGATACTCTGCCACGAGAATGTTCGTGTGGCGCTGGCCACAATTCACGAGCCGCTGGCAGCCGTGCCGGCCTTGCTCACCGACAGTATGCTTTGCGAACGCATTTCCATGTTTCGATACAGTTTGCTTCAAGACTTCGGCTGCGCCCGGCCGCGCATTGCGGTGCTTGGGTGCAATCCGCATGCAGGGGAGAATGGTCATATCGGACGCGAGGAAATAGAGATTATCCAACCGGCAGTAAGCCGCATGCGCGAAATGGGAATGATCGTGGATGGTCCTTTTGCTGCCGATGGCTTCTTTGCTCACGGAGAATACAAAAACTACGACGGTATTCTGGCCATGTATCACGACCAAGGCCTGATACCCCTGAAACTCTTAGCCCAAGGCGCCGGGGTGAATGTTACCGCCGGCCTGCCCATAGTTCGAACCTCGCCCGACCACGGAACGGCCTTTGCACTGGCCGGCAAGAACATGGCAGATCCGCGCAGTACCGTGCAGGCAATGATTCAAGCGATCGAGATCGTACAAAACAGGCACAGATCCTAGTGGATGGCAGATCGTTCTCAGAGCCACCAAATGCGCGTTTTTGTAGCCGGATCACCGCAATGAGCGCACATCCCGATTTGTGAACAAGTTCCCCTGCAATTCCCTGCTTTCGTTCGTGGTTGGCAAGCGTTCCAACCCTATTTTTGCGGTCTATTCGTGACAAGCAACTGGGACGTACCTCAACATGAGGATATGCTTGCACAGAATCCGGCAGGGATTCAAT
>JBJOLU010000160.1:0-17926 GCA_046052705.1 Bacteroidota bacterium
GCAACGGTGCGGCGCGCAATGTTGTAGCCTTCCTTTTTCAGTTCCTTGGTAAGCTTGTCGTCGCTCCACGGTTTGTTCTTCGATTCCTTGCTGATGATATCGCGGATTTTTTCTTTGATCACGCGTGTTGAAACTTCATCGCCTTCGTCGTTGGTAAGCGACTCACTGAAAAAGAAGCGCAGTTCAAAAATTCCGAACTCCGTTTGCACGTATTTGTTGTTCACCACGCGGCATACGGTAGAGATATCCATGGCGGCATCTTCGGCAACGTCTTTGTAAATCAAGGGACGCAGCCCGCTCGGACCTTCCACAAAGAAACTCTTTTGAAGTTCCACTATGGTTGTCATCACTTTCAGCAAGGTGGTTTTGCGCTGGCGTATTGCGCTCATCAAGAACTTTGCGTCTTCGTGTTTTTTGCGCAGCCACTCGCGGGTGTCTTTGTTGAATTGCTTGTACCGCGCTTCGCGTTTAAGATTCTCGTATGCTTTGCTAACCCGAAGCTGAGGCATGGTGGTATCGTTCAGCGACACGATAAAGTCTCCGTGATCCTCCGTTGCTTCAACGGTAAAATCGGGGATGATCGTAGTGATGGCCTGCGTGGACGATCCATACCCCGGCTTTGGATTCAGTTTACGAATCACATCCAGTGCCTCGCGAAGGTACTCGTCGGTTACTTCCAGCACCTGCGTTATTTGCGCGTAGTGCTTCATGGTAAACTGAGGATAGGTTTTGGTAAGTACCTCGTAGGCCAGTTTCTGTGCGGCGTTGAGCTTGGGCAGTGCGCGAAGCTGCGCAATCAAACACTCCTGAACAGTGCGCGCCGCGCAACCTATGGGCTCGAATTCCTGAATGGCATGCAGGGTACGTTCTGCTTGCTGCACGGTGCAGCGATTCAGCAGCGAAACAGCTGATGACGAATACGATACACTGCCATCGTTGGTGGATGCCGCTTCGGTAGCGCCATGCATTCTGCGCTCGTGATTGGTCTCCTCGATGATAGCGTTTGTGTCGTCGAGTACATCACCAAGATCGCGCCGAAGGTAGCCGTCGTCGTCCAGATTACCGATAATCTGTTCACCCAGTATCATCTCTTCTTCGCTAAGCGGCGCGAAGTGCAATTGTTCCAGCAAATCATCTTCGAACGACTGCACATCTTTTATTTGAAAAGGCTCGAAGTCGCTGTCGTCGTCGGTGGGAGAACTCTCCGTATTGCCTTTGGGTCCGACTTCGTCCCACAGCATTTTCTGAAAGTCCAAGGACTCCACGTCGTCGGGCAGATCGCTGTCGTACTGCAGTTCGGGCGCGTCGGCGGAATCATATCCCACAAGCTCCGGCTCGTTGCCACCGGTAGGAATACCGCCAAGAACGTTATCGCTGTTGTCGCCGTGGTCGCCCCCTTCGCCAAGATCCACACGATCGCTGTATGCCGATGTATCCGCGCCGAGGTCGCCGGATGCATCGCTCATTGTTTGTTGAGCAGATGTGGCAATGTCTGCCGCTTCGGTAACTACCGTGGTAACATCAAAGCTAAGATCCTCGTTGACGGAAGAGCCGTCGTCGGCCACTTCTTCCACCATAGGATTTTGCTCTATCTCTTGGCGTATATAGTGCTCCATTTGCAGCGAAGGAAGCTGCAGCAATTTCAGGTATTGAATCTGCTGTGGGGTTAGGGTTTGTTGTAACCCGACATTGAGCTGTAGACCCAGTTTCATAGCTCTACTCTGCTATAAGATGATGAAGAGACGCGAACGCACGGCGCTGCCCTCTATGCAGGGAGGCTTTGCCGTCCAATCGGTTGTGATGGTGCACCGGGTATGCTGCTCCCGCTACACCGAAGGTGAAGAAGTATCGTCCAACATTTGCAGGGCGTTGGTCCAATCCTCTCCGTACTCTCGCACCAATGCATCGTGACAGGTATCAACAATGCGCTGATGTGTAACCTCTCCGTTTATACGCGCAGGAGCACACTCGGGGAACCGATCGTAATACAGATAGGGTCCGCCAAAGTTCGCCACACGTATGGGAAACAAATGGCACGAAATGGGTTTACGGAACGTACACTCGTTTTGGAAGTACGCACGTTCTATTGCACATTTCGCTATAGAATTATCAAAGTACACAAACACGCACTGCGCGTCGTTGATGCAGTTCACGGTGCGGTCGCCTTCCGTTCCTGCCAGCCACCCATTCTTGGCGATATACTCGCGCGACTCGGGCGTGAGATACTTCATAGCCGCTTCCAAAGCGCCTTCCACCTGCTCGATTTCGTTTTCGCGTAGTGGCGCTCCGGTGCCGCCTTCCATGGTGCAACAGGCGCCTCTACAAGCGTTGAGATCGCAAGCAAAGGGCTGCGTAAGTATCTCTTCGTCCAGTGCGATATGGTCCAGTAGAATCATTAACCGGTAGCTACGTCGATGTTCACAAGACCCATCGTTGTTTGTGTAATGGAATTGCTCCAAAATACACGGCATGGTATCCTTGCACAAATCAAAAGCTCATGTTCAGGCTTTCGAACATCTAGTGTAAAAACAACGGTGCCTGATCTATAAATGATAAAACCACGAGCAAAGGTGGCAGAGGTACCGTGAATCTGGAAGCGAAGATGTAAGAGGATGTAAGCGATGCTCTCGGTTGCTATTGACGTTAGCTATCGGGAAGGTGTTATTGTGTTTATTCACGATTTCAACAACGAACGCACCCTACCGTTACGTGCTTACTTGTAAGGACATTATGCTTGATGAGAATTCTCTCTTTCTGCCTTCTTGATTTGAAACTGCTGCAAAGAAGTTCTGTGTTGATAACCTATCAGAAAGATCAAAGACCGTCATTGTCACTTTCAGGTTTGGCATCAAAGATGTCGCCCATGTCTTCGCCTGTAAGCTGGCGGTGGCGCACCACCTTTGCTTCTTCCAAGAAGATTACGTTCTCGGCAATGTTCGTGGCGCGGTCGGCAATGCGCTCAATATTGTGCAAGCCCAGGATCAACTTAGTGCCGCTGGAAATCAACGACGATGATTCCTCCATCATGCGGATAATATCTGCGGCTAACTCACGCTCCAGATTATCCACGCGGTCGTCCGTGGACAACACATGTTTAGCAAGCGTCGCATCGTTGTTGATAAATGCATCAAGACTTGCCTTTACCATTTTGTACGTGTTCGAGGTGATGCGCTCCAGCCCTGTTTCAATTGCAATGTGATGTACGCCCGGCTCGAAGGTTAAGCGAGCAATCACAAGCGACGCATCGCCAATGCGTTCAAGTTCGTTGTTGATATGAATGGCTGCGAGCAACAAGCGCAAATCGCTGGCCACCGGCTGCTGCAATGCAAAGAGTCGTTGTACCTGACGATCAATTTTTAAATCCAACTTGTCTACGGTATCGTCGCGCTCTATCACAACGTTCGCCAGCGTTTCGTTGTTCGTCAGCAACGAGCGGAAC
Organism: Bacteroidota bacterium; assembly: GCA_046052705.1. Classification (GTDB taxonomy): domain Bacteria; phylum Bacteroidota; class Ignavibacteria; order Kapaibacteriales; family NICIL-2; genus JBBATK01. The sequence continues at coordinate 3,440 of JBJOLU010000160.1, forward strand.
GCAAACTCCACTTGCTCCTCTACCAAACTGCCCATGCGGATGAGTCGGGTGCGAAGCTTGTCAAAATCATCTTCGAAATGTCTGTGCATTATAGTGTCCTCAGAATAGTACTACACACGCCTGTGTAATCTGTGGTAAATCAAAGGGCCCACCGATATGTGAGCAAGTAACTTCTTTTTGTTTAACCGAAACGACCGGTGATGTAGTCTTCGGTTTGTTTCTTTTCCGGATTGGTGAATATCGTTCGTGTACGCGCCGCTTCTACCAGTTCGCCCATATACATGAACGCGGTGTAATCGCTTACGCGCGCGGCCTGCTGCATATTGTGCGTCACGATCACGATGGTGTACGAATTTTTCAAATCGAAAATCAACTCCTCGATCTTTGCCGTTGCAATAGGATCAAGAGCGCTGGTAGGTTCGTCCATGAGCAATATCTCTGGCTCAACGGCCATGGCTCTGGCTATACACAAGCGCTGTTGCTGACCGCCGGAGAGCGACATCGCGGGTTCTTTCAAGCGGTCTTTTACTTCGTCCCACAACGCAGCTTTCTTCAAAACATCTTCGGCTACATCTTTGAGGAGCGAACGCTTAGACACGCCGTTGAATCGCAAACCCGATACAGCATTTTCGAAAATGCTCATGGTAGGAAACGGGTTCGGCTTTTGAAACACCATACCGATACGTCTGCGCACGGCCACAGCGTCGATCTTCATAATGTTCTCGCCATCCAGCTCTATATCTCCCACCACCTTTGCGCCGGGAACGATGTCGTGCATTCTGTTCAGCGCACGCAACAGCGTAGACTTACCGCAACCCGAAGGCCCGATAATAGCCGTAGCACGATTGTCCTGGAACTTCATGGAGATGTTGCGAATAGCATAATTGCCATTGAACATCACGCCCAGCCCGCGCACCTGCAAGCGGTGTTCGAGGTGCTCGTGGTCTGTGCCGGACGTTGTGTCTGCGGCCACCATGGGCTTCTGAAGCAAGGTTTCTCCTGCTGCTTGCGACTCTGTGCTCTCTGCCATACGATTCCTTGTTAGTCTTCTGCGTAGAGATCTGTTTTTGTATATGACAATGTGTTCGACTGCCTGTTACTGCTGCACGGTGAACTTACCGCCGCTCACCACTCGTACCACCACACTTAGCACGAACACAATCACGATAAGCACGGTGGCGCCTGCCCATGCCTGAGCGTGCCAGTCGTCGTAGGGCGATGTGGCGTAGGTGTATATCTGAACAGGTAGCGATGCAATAGGCTGATCTAGATTGTTATGCCAGAAACGGTTGTTCATTGCGGTAAACAGCAGCGGTGCGGTCTCTCCGGCAACGCGTGCCACCGAGAGCATAACTGCAGTTACTATACCCTTCGCAGCCGCACGCAAGACAATTCGAGTATTCACTATCCATTGCGGTGCACCAAGTGCCAGTGCCGCTTCGCGCAATGTGTTGGGAACCAATTTCAGAAGTTCGTCGGTGGTTTTTGTAATGGTGGGAATCATCAGCACCGCAAGTGCAACCGCACCGGCATAGGCGCTGAAGCGGCCCATGGGCTTCACCACCAATGCGTAGGTGAAAATGCCAACGATGATGGATGGCAAACCACTCATTACTTCCACTAAGAAGCGCACTACCGAGGCGAATTTATTGCGACCATACTCAGAGAGATACACACCGCAGAGTATACCGACAGGAACACCAATTATTGCCGACATTCCCATCATAATCAGCGTACCCACAATAGCGTTTGCCATTCCGCCGCCGGGCTCGCCTACGGGCTTGGGCAATTGAGTAAAGAAGTCAAGATTGATAGCGCCTATACCCTCGCGCACGGTATAGAACAGAATGAGCGCAAGAGGAATGAGCGCAAGTACCACGCATATGGCGCACAGCCCTATCATTACATAGTTCGTGATCTTCCGGCGCAGAATAGTACCGCGGGAAAAATGCAAACGGCGTTGACTCATGAGCGGCCTCCCGTGGATGATCGGCGCGCCACACTCCATACGAGCAATCGCGCAAGCATGTTTACAACAAAGGTGGTAATAAGCAGCACCAAGCCTACTTCGATGAGTGCGCTGGTGTACATTTCCGTGGTGGCTTCCGTGAACTCGTTGGCGATTACGGATGCCATGGTATATGCGGGCTGCAAAATGCTGGAGCTGATCTGCGGCGAGTTACCAATCACAAGCGTAACAGCCATGGTCTCTCCTAATGCGCGGCCCAGTCCAAGAATGATTGCGCCAAGGATTCCCCAGCGAGCATTTGCAAGTACAATCTTTATTGCTTCCCATTTCGTGGAGCCCAGTGCCAGAGCGGCTTCCCGCTGAGACATCGGTATAGACAACATCACGTCGCGAGAAATACTTGTGATAATAGGAAGTATCATTACCACCAGAATACACGAGGCACTAAGCATACTCGGGCCCATAGCCGGGCCTGCCAAAAAGGGAATACTTGCGCCGAATTTCTCGGAGAGCGGCATGGCCACATGCTCCTGAATGTAGGGCACCATCACAAAGATTCCCCACACGCCGTAGACGATACTTGGAATAGCTGCCAGTGTTTCCACAAGAAAGGAGAGCACAGTACGCATGGTTTGCCCCGACACTTCTACCAGGAACACTGCAATGCCTAAGCTGAGCGGCAAAGCAAGCAACAAACCCAGCAACGACGAGACCACGGTGCCGTACATGAAGGTAGCAGCGCCGTACTCTTCGTTCACCGGATCCCAGACCTTCGATGTCAAAAACGACGAGCCGAATTTGTTAATCGATAGCTGCGAACTGGAAACCAACTGGCCTATCAGTCCGGCTATTACGAGCACAATAAGTATGGCAGCGAATGCACAAAGGGCAAAGAACACGCCGTCGCCCACACTGCTCTTGGCTTTGGCTACAAGAGTGCGTATCTCCGACGGCACGGCTGCGCCTTTGGGCGCGCCCTGTACTGTGTTTGGTGTTTCCATAACGCTGCAAAATAGCGAAGTTTCGGCCAAGCATTGCCCGGTGCGCTTAGCGTTACGGTTTCATAAAATCCTGATGAGTAATGGCGAGGTTTCATGAGTTCCCGAAGTTGCTCGACGCCTTTGTGGTAGCGGCGGCAGGCAGCGCTACGCGTGATGTTTACCTTGTTGCGCATAGAGTTTTTTCGGAGCATTTAGTATCTTACTCCGAATCGGCGAGCATATAGACCTTCACGACAACTTTTTATCAATATCTGTAGTATCCGTTTACGGCGCGTGCTATGAAAAAACTTCTACTTCTTTTGGCCTTGGCCATCCCTGTTGTCCTTGCGGTACAAGGCTTCCGCACTATACCCGAAACACAAAATCTACCGCTGGCAGACACCCTCTGCTTTCAGCGCGATGTGTTGCCTATACTCAACTCGAACTGCGCCATGAGCGGCTGCCACAATAGTGCGTCGCAGGCCAGTGGCATCAACCTTACCACCTATGCCGGCGCAGTGCGCACAGTGCGCGCGGGCAACGCTGCCGGCAGCGGTATGATTCGCGAGATGAATTCCGGTGCCATGCCCGAAGCACCGTACCTGCGGGTTCCGGACTCGCTGAAGAACCGGCTCATTGCATGGATCAATGCCGGAGCTGCAAACACTACCTGCGCGCCCGCTGCTACCTGCGATACATCCGACGTGCAATACATGCGCGACATCAAGCCCATTCTGCAGCTGAACTGTATGGGTTGCCACCAAACATCTCGTGCAGGTGGCGGGCTGCATCTGGACAACGACGACAACAACGACTTGCTCAAAGAAGCCATCTACAAAACGGTTTCTCATACCGGCAAAGTGGTAATGCCGCCGAACATCGCATCGCTCTCGGCATGCGACATAGCCAAGATCCGCGTATGGGCCCTTGGCGAAACATCCGGTGTTCGTGAGCAAACACAAAACAGCAATGTGGAGGTACTGAATACTTCCGGCGATGAAGTACGTGTGCGATTTACTCTGGAGCAAGCATCCACCGTGAGTATGAGTATTGTCTCTACCGATGGCCGCATGGTGCAGTCGGTACAAAACGAATGGCTCGACGCCGGCGCTCACGAGCGCTTTATCTCTACCTCTGCTCTGGGCCACGGAATGTACCTGCTGCGTTTGAACACTCCCCACGGAGCTCGCAGCGCAAAGTTTGTTCGGTAATCATGTGCATTGCGTGTGTGCACACGCAGTACCGAAATGAAAAAGGTGTTGTCCTAATACGGCAACACCTTTTTTCTTTGGCTAGAACTTTACAGGAATACCGCGCGCATATACTCCCGCACACCGCATGAATTCTACTCTACGGGCGTTTCCACTACGATGTTCACTGTTCTGCTGTACATGCGCCCTTCGGGGTAATTATTGTCGTACAATTCCTGCTCCTTACCAAAACCTTTGGCGTTCTTCAGCGACACGTTCAGTGCCTTGGCTGTGTACTCCGCACGCTTAGTACTAAGCATCATGTTGTAGTCGGCACTACCCGAGCGGTCTGTGTGACCGTTGATGGTAAATGTGGATTTGGGCGTGGAATGCTCGCGTATGTATTGCAACATAGACTGATGCGCCGCCGTGTGCGTATAGGTACCGAAGTCGTATAGAATAAGCGAGTACTTATCGATGTATTTGTTGTTGATCTTCTCGCGATCCTGCCGTGTAACAAGCTCCACGGGGAATGTCTGGCGCATGGTACGAACACTATCGAGTTTGTCTTTGACGTCGAAACGTATGCGCACCGATTGCAAGTCTCTGGGAGCCCGCGACAGATCTCGGTTTACATCCCATTCCAGACGTTCCTCCGGCATGGTGGTTCCTTGCAGTGCTATGCGTACGGTGTCGTTGAGCTCACTGCGTACCGACCATTCCTTCACACCCACCGACGTTCGCACCTTCGGGTAGAAGCGCAACGCACTCACAGATTCGGCGCGCAGTATAGTGTCCAGCAATACCACGTTCTTGAAGATCTCGGGATCGTTGGAGCTCATTTCTACGCGGCGATTCTCGTCTATACCATCCTGGCTCTTGGCGCTAGAGGGCACGTTCGGCAAATTCTGTGCACGCACTTTGATACGCGAAGGATCGATCTTCCATACTTGCTCAAAGTATGCTTTCACATTGTCGGCTCGCGATTTAGACAGCGCCGTGTTCGACTTCTCCGCACCCATATCTTGATTGCATCCGGTAAGCGTAAGCACTGCCTGCGGGCGGTCTGTCATGCGGCGGCCCACGATATTCAGCACCTGCCTATACAACTCCAGCGCTGTGCTCTTGCGAACGTCGTTCACCGCAAAGCCGGATGCAGACTCGCTTCTCAAGCGCACGTATCTCTCGGGCAAGGCATCGCTGTTTTCGTCGAAGAACACATAGGGCAACAGCGGCTGAATGGTAAGAGCCACTACTTCCTCGATGCGCACGGTAAAAATATCCTTCTCTGCACCGGAAGTATCGGTGGCTTTAAGGGTCATGCTTGCATCGAAGAAATACGGCCGCTTCTCGGGTAGTGTTTTGGTGTACCACTCCCATCGCTCGGTGAATACCGTCACGATGTTGTTACCCGATTCAATCTCTTCCGTTACGGTGGAATCGCGCGTGCGCTCGATAGTGATGGCCGTGATGTCGTACGATTTCTCTACCACTGTGTCGCGGTGCAACACCGTATCGTAGCGCATGATCGGCGGCTCTATAGGATTATACCGAAGCGACACACCTGCTTGTACGCCGGATACTCGCCAGTCTATAGAGGAACTAAGGCGCGGTATCATTGCCGTGAAGCGCAGCTCCGGAGAGAGCAGTACTGTGCGGTGCTTTGCCACGGGGATATCATAGCGCAGCGCAATGCCGGCCATAGGATACAAAAGCGGCGCATCGGGAATGGCTTGATCGTTGAATGCATTGCGCGAACGAAGTCCGTTAGAAAACACCCCGGACTGATCGTCGGCGAGTTGCTCCACCTGATCGAACTTTCGGCTCACGGCCACGCACAGCGGCAGCGACGGCATCAGGGACAAGCCATCCACAAGCTCCACCACAAACTGCGGTTCAACGAAGATGTTGGCGATTGATGCGTTGATGCGATGGTCGATACGTGCTTGCTCTGTACCGGTGGGCGTGGTGATCGTTGTGCGTATACTCTGCTCGCGCGCACTCAGCTCGGCGCCAAGCGATGTATATCCAATGCGTAGTCCGGCGCTCATGCCCGGCTGCAGTATATACTCGCCAAGCACACCCAGGTGAATTCCAACACCGCTGCCGCCGGTAAAAGTTGGGCAGCAATTCGGATAGCCGGGTATCTTCTGAAAATTCGCCGTGTGAATATTCATGCCGCCCAGCACGAAGCCGCCAAAGCTGTAGGGCAAGTGCGTACGCGTGCTATGCAACGATGCAGCCTGCTCCGCTTCCGTGGGCAATTGCTGCGCAATCACGGAGCCGGTGCCCACACATTGAACTGTTAGGTACACACACAGCAGCAGAGCTGCGCGAGCCGCGAGCGAAGCAATGCGGCTCGCGTCTAAAGAGAAATATCTCCCTGAACGAATGTTGTCAGTACTCACTTATGGATCTCCAATCGGTGAGAACGGCGCTGTGTTTGTGTTTGCAGAACTACTTGATACACTCCGCTAGGAATATCGGCAACAGGCACGGTTACCGTCCATTCCTCGGCCGGCGGCATTCCCTGATACACCACACGATGTGTGCGCCCCAGAACATCCACCAGGATCACGCTCAGCGGAGCGCGCTCTGCCGTGGTGAATGCCAAGGTAACATCATCGCTTGCGGGATTCGGATACACCGCGCGTACTGCGGTAGGTGCAGAGCGATCCATTAAGCGTGTATCGCCGTCGTGGCAATGTCCGCCAATAGTAACGCGGCCGCCACGACCTATTAGATCCGTGATACCGCGAGAGTTGTAAATGTCTCTGAACTCTACTGTGCACACCGTATCGTTTCCGAGTGCGGCTTGCATCTTTAGTGTAGCAATTGCTTTGTCGGTGCCATTGATAGGATTCGTAACAATGCGGCATGTGCGCCATATGCCATCTTCGGCGGTACTCTGCAGTGTGGCATTCTCCACACCCAAGAGTTGCATCATGGTAACATTCCAACGAAGATCGATGCGAATGCTCTCGACGCCGCTCAGCTTCACACCGCGCGGATCGGATAGAAGAATTGGCAGCAAGAATTCATCCCCAATCATCACGGTCGTATCCGGTGTTGTGAGCTCGGCATTGCCGCGTATCTGCGCCGCTACTTCCAGCTGCACCGCACGAACACAGGGGTTCATGAAGGTGAGCGTTTCCTTGATAGCACCAACGGAGTCCGGAATGTTCAGTGTGACATACGCCACCGATGTACTGCCCGGCAGAATAGGATACGGAACAATGGAGTCGATCACCGCATACTTTCCTGCCAGAGGCAGAGAAACAGTTTGCGGCATCGTGCCGTAGTTCGTGATTTGTATGGTGCCGCGCGCTTGGGTGTTGCGATCGACGATTCCCAAATGCAATTGGTTAAACTCCCATCGCACATCCACGGAGTCTTTCATCACACGGAGATTCACCACCGTCTCTTTGTTCACCATGCTGTCGGTGTTCGACACCATCACCAGCTCTGCCGTGCGCAGTCCGGTGACGCCTTTGGATGTATGCCGCACCAGCACTAAGTGCGTGCCATCCGGCATCAGTACCATAGCGGTGTCGGTGAGTATGGCAAACTCATCGGCATTTGCTCCACGCAGATATATGCGACTGATGTCTAGGTCTTCCGCGCCGGTGTTGGTGATCAACACCGTGGTATCAATTGCGGTGTAACACTGCTCGCTGATGTCCACGCTCTGCAGGGTTTGCAAATGCGCAGGCACCACCGGTGCTACTTCCACGGTTACATCAAGAGTGTGGGTGTTACCGCAGCTATCCGTGATACGGAATGTTTCTTTGTAGAAGCCAACGGTGTCGCCGGCAAAGCGCACGTATGCAGTGCCTGTGCCGCCGGCGGCCAATGGATTGGGCGAAACGGAATCGATGGAGAAACGTCCGCGAACGATTGGCGTAGCAAAGCGCATGGGCACCATGCCGGTGTTGGTCACACCTAGTGGCTGTGTGGTGGACCTGTAGATTTTCTGCTTGGGCAACGCAAAGGTTGCAGTGGCAAAGCGCAGATCGGATTTGTTGATGTTCAAGGTAAAGGGCTGCGTGTACACGCTATCGCGCTCACTGTTTGAATACACGCTGACGCGCGGTGTTAAGCGCTGCGATACCGAGCCGGCACCGGAGGCATCAATGCGTAAGTACACGGTGTCTCGGCGGAATGTCATTATGCGCCGCGGGAAGAATCCCAGCACCGTGATGCGAACGCCGGCCGGTTGTTCCACTGTTACGGAGTCAATTCGCAGAGTATCCAGTCCGCCGTTATCGATAATGATAAAGGTGTCTTGCGAGACAATACAAGGCAAGGTAACCGTGGGCATGGTTCGAATGCGAATAAGCGGCCTGGTGGTTTGCACCTGCACTTGCACGCGCAGCTCCTGGCCTTTATCACACTGATCTCGCACAAACAATGTGTCTATAGAAAACGTACCGCTCGGCGCTCCGGAGAAGCGCACCGTAGCTGTAGCGGTGCTACCCACCGGTGTGGGATTGGGTGTGATGGCTGTGATGGTACTCCTACCGCGTGTGATAGGCAGGTTCCAAGTGAGCGCAGCCGTGCCCGTATTCCGCAGTCCTACTGTTTGCACTGCGGGCATGTTGGGCTGAATATTATCCAGCACAATGCGATTGGTATCCAGCACAAACGATGTTCGTTTCCACGTGCCGCTCAAAGGAATGGTGGTTACTCCGCCGCTGGTGTTTTGCGCATCGGAGCGAATAACCAACGAAGCGTTTTGCTTGAGGTCGGTGGTGGGTGTGTAGCGAATCACAATGGAATCCACCGCGTTCGATTCCAGCTTCTGCGGCGGCTTGTACCGAATGCTGTATTGCTTGAGCGTATCACCAACCAGAGAAATATCACTGATGGTCATTGCTGTCATACCCGCGTTCGTGACGATAATGGTAGTATCGGTAAACGTTTTGCATGGCTCGCTGATGATATCAAGCGAGGATAATATCACGATGGTGGGCCGCGGCGACATTGTGTATGCACGAAGACGAACCGAGCTAAGGCCGCCGCAGCTGTCGCGCACGGTGTACAATGTATCGTAGGTAGCAGAGGTGTCGCCGTTGTTGAAGTTCACGTACACCCGAGCTGTACCGCCCGGCGGTATGGGATTCGGCGACATTGTTACCACCGTGAAGTTGCCCAGCATCATCGGCACAGGAAGAGTCATAGGCACTGTGCCGCGATTGATCAGATTCAGGTACGCATCCACGGATGTGAAGGGCCGCACGTTGGTCAGCACAAGATTCTGTACCGGGAAGAACAGCACAACCGTATCGCGCTGTCCGGTCACCTTTACATCCAGTATGCCCTTAGATACATTCGCTGCGCTTGTGTACAAACGCAAATAGGCAGCGCGCTGGCCGGACATCTGCGGCAGATATTGAATGCGGATATTCTTCCAGCCGCCACGCGTTACCGTATCCGGCAGCGATGTTACAACACGGAAGAAGGTAGAGTCGTTGCCAACAAATGCCGCACTGTCTATGCTCATTACACCTGTTCCGATATTCTCTACCCGTATCACTGTATCGATGGGGGTTAGAGCAGAACAGATGGGCGACACCATAGCGCACTCTTTGGGCGAGGCAGATATTCGTGGCACGCCTATGCCCTCTCCTGCCAGAAGAATGGTGGCGGGCGATCCCAAGAAGGGATGGAAGAACGCAAGCCGCGCACTTGTGCGGGCTATGCGTGTGGGCGCAAAGCGCAGGGTGATTATGCGACTCTCTCCCGGCGCCAGAACAAACGATCCACCGCCGCTCACAATAGAGAACTGCAGAGTGTCCGGACCCAAGATGCGCGTGTTTGTAATATTCAGCGGGGCCGCCGTTACGTTGCGTATGGTTTGCGAAACCGTAGTGTCCTTGCGGGTTGTAATCTCCACTTTGCCGAAGTCTATTTGCTCCACAAGATTCTCGGTGGGTGGATTCACCGACTCACCGATGAGCACAAAGCGCAGAGTATCACACAAGGTTACTACCATCATTTCTACTTGCTTAATACCCACCACTTTGGTGCGCGGTATGAAGCCAAGCTCGTAGGTGAGGCTCTGCCCGGGGTACAAGTACAATCCCACGTTTCTCTTTACAATGCGGAACTCGTCTTTGTTGTAACCCGATATGCTTACCGAGTAGATATAGTCCCACGCGGATCCGATGTTCATGATGATCTGATTAATCACCGAATCTTTGGATCCGTTGTTCAGCACTTTGCCAAAGTTGATGGTGTCTTTCTTCTTGAGTATGGACGTACCAATGGTAAATGGCGACGAAGAGATATCTGACTGTATAGGCGTTGCGGCAAAATCCCACAGCCAAGCGTTGCCATCGTGCGAGCAAATAATGCTGCGAGAAGAATTCGCCGACATCGCAAGGTGCGATACTTCGTAGCCCTGATGCGGGTTCACGGTGCGCACCACTGCGCCGTTCGCCGTGTTCCACACACGTGCTTGTTTATTGGCAAGCACCGTTCCTATTTGATAGCCGGAGTTCGGAGTAATAGCATGCACCATGTCGTTGATGGTGTTGATGCGCGTCATGGTGGAGTCGATTACATACGAACGCGATCCCGACTGATGATACACACTTACATAGCGGCTGCCCGGTGCGTAGGATAGTTTCATGACATCGCCACCCACGGCAAAGATGTCCGTGAAGCGGCCGGTCTCGGCGCTCGAGGCAACGTTCAGCGATACCACGCTCATGTTGGTAGCAGACGATGCACCGGCTACCAGAATACGGGTGTCGTCGTAGTTGTACGTAAGGTCCTTGCCCGAGAGAAAATTGTTGACCGTGATGGTCTTGTACAGCTGGCCCGTGGCTGTTACATAAATCTGCACAAGGTTGTTGTTGGTAATAGCCACGTACTGACTGTTGTTGCTGAAGGCCGGGCCATATCCCGCGTTGGGAATACGCGTGATGAGCTGTGCGGTAAGCACGTTCCACAAGGCCAAAGTGCCGTCGGCTGCCAGAGCGCATAGATACACGCCGTTGGGGCTTGCTCGCAAGGTGTTTACCTTGGAGGCAATGCTACCTAAGTCGTTGAGTGTGCGCACGGTGTCGCGCGTTTGTACTGTGTGCACTACCACGCTGCCGTCTTCTCCCAGCGTTGCGGCGTTTTGATCGTCGTTGAAGAAGCATGCGCTTACCACTGCGCCGCGTGCCGCGTGGCGCAGTAGGTGTTGCTTTTGATGCGCACCCGCAGCGGACCATACGTTCACACCGCCAAAAGAATTCGCCGTAACAATCTGCGAGCCATCGGCCGTGTAGCCTGCCCACAGCGAGCGCCACTGGTGGTTGTTTACTTTGCCCGTACCGTCGAATGTTGTGATGCCCGATCCTGTGGATGCATCCCACACCGCGCAGGTGCCGGTGTAGCCGCCGCCGGTTAGTGATATCTCGCCGGCACTAACCACTCTCGTGCCTGCCGGATTGAAGCTTGCATAAAAGTGCGCACCGATGTTGCCGTTGTAGCTCCGCACCTCGGCGCCGGAAGTCAACGTGTGTATGCGTGTTACGCCTTCCTGAAAAGCCGCCACTACCTGATCGTTGTTCGAAGGATGAAACTGCACCGAGCTTCCCGGCGAAGGCCGCGCCGCATCGATGGTGTTTACGCGAGTGTACGACACCGCATTCCAGCCGTTGATACGGCCCACATTGTCTATAGAGGCAATGCGGCTTCCGTCGCCGCTGAAGGCTACGCTGTTCACAAGCGCGGTGTGGTAATTCATGTTCGCCAGCACGGTGCCATTGCTTGCATCATACACACGCACGGTGTTCGTAATGTTCTGCAGGCCAACAGCAATGCGGGTTCCGGCAGGGTTTATTGCCGCACAAGTGAAGTTCGTGACGTTGTCGCTAATGGTTCGAATCAGCTGGTAGGTGCTTGCATTCCAGAACGTGAGCTGTCCGCCCGGCATTCCGTTGTGGCACAGTATAATGGTAGAACCATCGGCGCTCCACATTACTGATTGCACCACCTTGCCTCCTGGTGGAGTGAGCGTGGCAAGCGTATCGCCTGTTTGCAGGTTTACAACATATGCCCTGCGCGTGGACAAGTAGGTGTTGTCCGGTGACAGCATCACGACTGCTTGTGATGCATTGCTCGGATTGATGGCGCACATCTTCATGATGCCCGGATGGCCTACCTTCAGGGCTTGCAGCCTATCATTCTGAAACTTGATATGAGAAATGCGAATCTTGTTACCGCCGCCTGTACGCTGTGGTGTGCGAAACCATTGCTCGATATTACCGGAGAAATTGTCTGCCATCATGGTCCATGTTTTGCCGTCGTCGAATGTCCATTCGATGCGCATGGAATCGTTGGCAGCAATACCGTCCCAGCGTGAATACAGATAGTAGCAGGAGTTCCAGTTGTCGGGCCCAACCGGACGCAACACACTGATTGTTTTGGTTGGAACGGAGCGCGCTTGGTAACCCGCCGATGCACCCACAAATGAATACACACACATGTTACTTTGGATATTCATGGTGCCGTATTGATAGCCGGTGTCTGCAGCCGTATAGCGCACGGTGATAAATCGCGATTGTCCTTTTTGTATTACAAACGGCGGCGAGGATCCACCCCAACTTGTAATTGTAAACAGGGGATTGCTAAAGGAGCCGTCGGCAATAGTGATGGGCGCGTTGGGCGCATATATCTGTACTGTTTTTTCCTGATAGGTTCCCGGTGGAACAGCGCCATAGGTAAGTGAGGCCGGCGCAAAATTCACATAGGGTATCATGGCATAGGGCAGTATGTAATACTGTGATACGGCCGCCATATTCTGCGACGGTACAGCTATCGAAACCCATCGCCAATCTTGATAACAATACTTGTCCGCGAACCAACTTACCGTGCAGGGCTGGGCGCCTTCGGCATGCACCAGACTTGCGCGAAATGCAGCCTTGAGTTGCTCCGGTGTGGTAAGCGATTCATAGCCGGTTTCGCCGAACAGCAGTCCGCCTGTTTGCGAAGCAATGTTGGCAAGAATTCCCGGTGCCTGCAAGAAGTAGGCAATAGTATAGAGACGAATGTTGTACAACTGTGCAAAGGCCAGGATGGAGTCTTGTTTTCCGCCGCCGTCGCCGTCGGTAAGCATGATCACCACTCGTTTGTAGCGGCCCTGCGTGGCCACGTTCATCGCTCCGGTGGGAGCTGCCAGCAGTGCATTGTTGTAATCGGTGGCTCCTTGCGGCTGCAGTGTGGAGATAGCCGAAAGCAGAGAGCTTTTGCTGGTAGTGAAGTCTTGATTGATGTAGCTAAGATGGTCGAAGGATGTTATGGCGCACTCGTGCAATGTGGTATCCAGCATACTCACAAAGAGTGACGCTGCATCGCGCACGCGGCTCATGCGCGTGGGATTACCCTGGCTCATGGAACCGCTGACGTCTATACACAATACCACCGAAAGGCGCTCGGGAGCAGAGACGGGCGGGCAAGTAACGTTTGTAACAGAAAATGCTTGAACGCTATTGCGAACGTCGAAGTCCGCGGGCTGTAGGTTCCGCACCAGTTTATTCTGCGCATCGAAGGCGTAAAAATCGGCGCTGTGATCCTGAAAGGCATTTACTTTAACCGAAACAAGCGAGAGTGTTTGGGCGTGCGTAGGCACAGCTGCCACAACAGCAATAACCACAAGGATAAATGCAAGCACCACCCTCGATGCCACCCGCATCCAACATGTGCGCGCGGATCGTTGCGAAAACGTCATCGTATTGATTCCCTCGTAATTGCTCGTAATTGATTGTTCCCCGATTCTTTCCCCGATGTTGCATTCCCCAAGTGTTTCCCTTCCCCCGAGTATGTGGAAAACTACGAACATTTGAGGGTAGAATGAAGATTTTCTCAGACCAAAATGTCCATCAAAAACGGTCTGTTTATAGGGCGCCATCCATAGCTCCTAAGCGTGAACGAAGACACTAGGCAGTTGCAAAAGGAGTTGCAAACATCGTGCCCGTATTGGCGAGGTATGTGGAGAATGTGTGGATAACGCACTAACTTTTTGATTTAATGTCAGTTACAACATTACAGGCAACGCTCTTCAACAGTATACTTGGGGAGAATACTCGGGGCGAATACTTGGGTTAATCAGCATGCACGACAGATCATCTATTCCACAAAACCGTAGCTTCTCATCCTGATTGTGGATAATAAGCCGTCAATGACGTTGAATAGCCGTCTACTGCACTCAAAACCAATCAATAACGCGCAATTGCCAGCATGCACAGATCGATGGTGGCCTGAAGTGCTTCGCGGTGGGTACGCTCCATGCCATGCGAGGCCGCCACACCGGGACCTATAAGCGCCACTCGAAAATCTCTGCCGGCCCGCCAAG
>JBJOLU010000161.1:0-3823 GCA_046052705.1 Bacteroidota bacterium
CCAAAAGTGCGATCTACAGGATTCGAACCAGTGACCTTTACGATGTCAACGTAACGCTCTAACCAACTGAGCTAAGATCGCAGCGGGCGGCCAAAATAGCCAAAAAAACCCGCCTCTCAAGTCTTTTTCGCACGTTTTCGTATATTTGCCGCGCGCCGGCCACGGGGAGGCGCAGGGGACCATTCCTTTCGATCAAGTACAGAATTCGTGTTTGTTTCACATTGTGTTTCATGCTATGCTTATACCCATAATTATCGGGTTAGGAGTTCTTTCGCTGGCGGTGGCTTTTATCTTCTCACGTCAGGTTCGATCCATCGCTGTCAGCGAGGGTGCGTCCGGAGAGGCTGAGGCGAATCGTCTGCAAGAAATTTCTTCTGCTATTGCGGAAGGCGCCATGGCGTTCTTAGGTCGCGAGTATCGCATCCTTGCCTTGTTCATGGGCATTTTCGGATTGGTCGTGTTCCTTGCCGTCGACCACGGCTTCCACACCATGCTTGCCTTTTTCAGCGGTGCGGGTATTTCCATGCTTAGTGGTTACCTGGGTATGCGCATAGCAACCGTTGGCAATGTGCGCACGGCGGCAGCAGCGCGGGTTTCCCTTGAAAAGTCATTCTCCATTGCGTTTCGCTCCGGCGCGGTAATGGGCTTCGGTCTTACCGGCTTTGCCGTGATCGGCCTTGTACTCGTGTACCTGGGCTTGGATGCTATGCTTCCCGGAATTGAAAGCCATGTGCTTATGGAGATTCTCTCCGGCTTTGGTTTGGGTGGTTCGTCGGTGGCGTTGTTCTCCCGCGTAGGCGGTGGTATCTATACTAAAGCTGCAGACGTTGGCGCCGACCTTGTGGGTAAAGTTGAGGCAGGTATTCCCGAGGATGATCCTCGCAACCCTGCAGTAATTGCCGACAATGTGGGCGATAATGTGGGTGATATTGCCGGCATGGGCGCCGACTTGTTCGGCTCGGTAGCAGAATCTACCTGTGCTGCCTTGGTGATTGGCGCGGTGGCTTTCAACACCGTTCCCGCCGACATGAAAATGAATGCAATGTTGTTCCCCATGTTGGCCGGAGCTTCCGGCATTGTGGCCAGCATCATTTCGTTGTTCTTTGCTCGTCCCAAAACCGAAGATGCAGTGGAAGGATCGTTGAAGCTTACGTTGATTGTGTCCACCGTGCTCATGGCAATAATGCTGTGGCCTCTTACCATGATGATGATTCCTGCAGACTTCATGCTGGAAGGAAACTCTACCGTGTATCACAACACAGGTGTGTATTGGTCTTTGGCTGCCGGTTTGATTTCCGGTATGCTTATCGGTTTGGTTACCGAGTATTACACATCGCATCGTTATGGTCCGGTACGCGAAGTAGCCGACGCCTCGCAGACAGGTTCGGCCACGAACATTATTTATGGTCTTTCGCTGGGATATAATTCTTCCGTACTCCCCATGATTCTTATCGCCATCACTGTAGTGATAGGCGTGTCATTTGCGGGCATGTATGGTATAGCAATGGCTGCAATCGGTATGCTTGGTACAATTGCCGTTGGATTGACCATTGATGCATACGGCCCGGTATCCGACAATGCAGGCGGTATTGCGGAAATGGCAGAGATGGGTAAAGATATTCGTAAGCGCACCGATGCACTCGATGCTGCCGGCAATACAACTGCCGCTATCGGTAAGGGCTTCGCAATAGGATCGGCTGCACTCACATCGTTGGCCTTGACCTCTGCGTTCCTTACACGCGCGCACATCACCCCCGAGCAAATCGGATTGACAAACCCCACCGTGCTCGCAGGATTGCTCGTGGGTGCTGCATTACCCTTTGCATTCTCGGCCATGACCATGCGCTCGGTAGGTAAAGCTGCTTTTGATATGATCGCCGAAGTACGTCGTCAGTTCCGCGAGATCCCCGGATTGCTGGAAGGTAAGCCGGGTGTGAAAGCAGACTATCGCGCCTGCGTTGATATCTCTACCGCTGCATCACTGCGCCAAATGGTTGCTCCCGGAGCTTTGGTAATTCTTACGCCTCTGGTTATAGGATTTCTCTTCGGTGTGCAGATGCTCGCCGGAGTTTTAATTGGATCGTTGATCGTTGGCGTGATGCTTGCAGTATCAATGGCAAACAGCGGTGGTGCATGGGACAATGCAAAGAAGTATATCGAGACAGGTAAGCTTGGTGGCAAGGGGTCCGAAACACACAAGGCTGCTGTAGTAGGCGACACCGTGGGCGATCCCTTCAAGGATACATCCGGTCCCGCGCTGAATATTCTTATTAAACTTATGGCAATTATCTCGCTCGTATTCGTTCCCTTCTTCGTTTCGAACGGAGGATGGTTGCTGAAGATGGGGCACTAAGATCCGGCCATAAAAAAGCGTTAACGAAAATTATCATTTCGCTTCTGTAACGAACGCGCTCTTCCTGTGTCTTTAGGGGGAGCGCGTTTGTTTTTGTGTGCACCGAAAACATTGAACCCGCATCACACCACAGATGTACCATTCGGTTTTCTCGGAGGATTTATGAAGAACATACAAATAGCAGCGCCTGAGTTGCGCTTTCCGTCGATGCTTGCACTTGCAGCGCTCGTTCTCTTGGTTTTGACACTTTCCAGCTGTAAGGATATGTCGTTGTTCGGACCCGATCACGACGATCGCGACAGCGATCCCATTTATGCGCTCACCTTGCCCGATGCCGAAGCGTTGCCGGGCGAAGTAAGCGATGCCACTCCTATGGGGCATTGCCGCTCGCACGGCCCTGAGAGCGACCGCCGTCGCATTGGAGACTTCGGCTCACGTTTTCTTCGACACATTCCTAATCTCACGGACTCACAAAAGACCATTATCAAGCAATTGCATGCTCAACACGAAGAGTGTTTCCGAGCTGCCGTTGCGAACCTGCGCGCTTCGGATAGCACTATCGTTGCCGGATTCGCTCCGCAGTTCGATAGCATTAAAGCCGAGCTTGCATTAGGCACCATCGACTCCGCCGCAGCTCGTACGGCTTTACTTGAACTCTCTGCCACCGTGCGCACCGCAGTGCGTAACAACCCCGATCGCGTGGTTGCCGCAGATGACTTGAAAGCGTGTCGCGATGCGTTCCTTGCGGCAGTGCGAGAGATCCTGACCGATGAACAAAAAGCTGCATTCGATGCGTGGGCTGCAAGTCACCGCAGATAATGCTGAGAGATCATGTACCGTCGCTGAAAAGAAGCTAGCGCTCGTACATTCATTGAGAAGAGTACGTACAGTTCGTGCCGACATTATTGATGCACCTGCTCCTTTATTCTTGCCGCCACCACCACAACGCGGTGTCTTCGAGCGAAGTAACGTTAGCGAGACATTTTTCCCGCGAGGTCTTCGAGCGGGGTCGAAGGGCTCGAAGACCTCGCGGGGGCAGGCCTCGCGCGACTATGACGTTCGAGCATAGAGTTTCCATGCGTCCAGCCCCGCTTGCTTCTCGACTGCGCTCGAAGACCTCGCGGGAATATACCTCGCGGGAATATACCTGACGGGGAGAAGGCACCCATGTTAGAGACTCGCGCTCAGCGTAGCGAGCGCGAATTATATCTGATGACTAAAGCCGGTTATTCCTCGGATTGCATTTCGTTTTGCACGAACTCCCACATGCGTCACTTCAGCGTGTCCAGGTTGTCATTTCCCAGGGAGGAGAAGCAAAGTGGCGCAGAAACTGAGTTCCCAGGCCCTTGCCACTGCTGGCTCCTTCAATTAACCCGGGGATATCGGCCACCACAAAGCTCTTGTCTTCGGCCACGCTTACTATACCCGGATTCGGAATCAATGTTGTAAAAGGATAATCGGCAATCTTCG
>JBJOLU010000162.1:0-15425 GCA_046052705.1 Bacteroidota bacterium
ATTTGATTCTGCGCGTTATTCTATGGTTCCTAAATGGGAGACGGTTGGGCAACGCCCGGGTAGCGAGTACAGAATCTTCCGAACGGATATTGTGCAACGTCGTCACCCCGTGCATTCGCATGTGAGTGAATTCGTGGTAGTGCACCCGCATTCGTGGGTGAATATTCTACCCATCACCCCCGAAAACGAGGTGGTGATGATTCATCAATACCGTCATGGTATCGATGATGTTACGCTGGAGATTCCCGGAGGAATGGTAGAGCCCGGTGAAGATCCGCGGGAAGCGGGCATGCGCGAATGCACCGAAGAAACCGGCTTTGCGGGAATAGAGATAGCAGAGTATCTGGGAGAGGTTCACCCCAACCCGGCATTTCTCAGCAATACCTGTTATTCCTACGTGTGGTTGAATTGTACGCTTCGCGGCGAGCAGAAGTTGGACAGAAACGAAGATATAGTGGTAGAGAAGATACCACTGGAACACGTGGCGGAGTTGATTCGAAGCGGACGCATTGCACATTCGTTGGTGCTCAACGCGTTTATGCTGTACTGGATGAATCCTGCTTTTACAAATAAGATGTTTTCGTAGAAACGCATGGCAAAAATTATAGCGGTTGCAAATCAAAAAGGCGGCGTAGGCAAGACCACCACTGCAGTAAATCTCTCGGCCTCGCTGGCTGCCGCAGAGAAGCGTACCTTGATGATCGACATCGATCCCCAAGCGAACGCCTCCAATGGTTTGGGCGTGAACACCAAAGAGATTCAGCAAAGCATCTACGAGGTGCTGATCAACGGCGTGCCCGCATCGGAAGCTGTGGTGAGCACAGAAATGCCGTTCCTGGAGATCATTCCTTCGCACATCAACTTGGTTGGAGCGGAGATAGAATTGGTAGAAGTTGAGAATAGGGAAATGGCCTTGAAGCGAGCATTGCAAACCATCAGAGATCGCTACGATTTCATCATCATCGATTGTCCGCCATCGCTGGGATTGCTCACGCTGAATGCGTTGACCGCTGCCGACACCGTACTCATTCCGGTGCAGTGCGAATACTATGCTCTGGAGGGCTTAGGGCAGTTGCTTCATACTATCTCTATTGTGAAGCGCCACCTGAATCCCTCGTTGGAATTGGAAGGTGTGCTCCTAACGATGTTTGATTCCCGATTACGATTGTCGAATCAGGTACTCGAAGAAGTTCGCAATCACTTTGGTGAGCGTGCTTGCCAAACGGTGATCAATCGCAATGTTCGATTAGCGGAAGCGCCAAGCCACGGCAAGCCGGTGATTCTTTACGATGCCGTGAGCCAAGGAGCCAGAAACTATCTGGAGCTTGCCGGCGAGATTCTGGAACGTAACGGCATGATGCAGCCGGCCTAAGTATTGGTTGTTAGCGGGGCGAGAGTTTCCCTTCGTGAACATTGCCCGCGATGCAATTCTCTATTAACACACGAGAAGTTCAATGAAAACGCATGGATTAGGTAAAGGGTTGGGCGCATTGATTCCCAAGCCGGAGCCCAAAGAAACAGAAGCAGTTCAAAGCCCAAGCACTCAAAGTGGCGATGCGGGAGTGGCGCATGTAGACATCACGAAGATTCGCCCAAATCGCTTTCAACCGCGAGTAGATTTCGATCCCACCGCGCTCGAAGAGTTAACGTCGTCGATTCGGGAAAAAGGCGTGATACAGCCGGTCACGGTTCGCCGTGTTCCGGGTGGATATGAGCTGGTAGCGGGCGAGCGGCGCGTGCGTGCATCTATCGAAGCCGGTCTGGCTAATATCCCCGCCTATGTGCTGGATGTTGGTACCGACGCCGACATGCTGGAGCTTGCCATCATCGAAAATGTTCAGCGTGAGAATCTCAATCCGATTGAAGTTGCGCTGGGATACGAGCGGCTCATTCAGGAGTGCGGCCTCACGCAGGAAGAAGTAGCGGAAAAAGTGGGTAAAGATCGATCCACCGTAACCAACTTTCTACGACTTCTCAAACTTGGCACAGCGGCACAGGAAGCATTGCGAAGCCGGTCGCTCACCATGGGTCATGCCAGGGCTCTTCTGGGCATCGGAATGCCGGAGATCCAGAACGAACTCGTTCTTGAAATCGAGAAGCGCCAGCTATCTGTTCGAGCCACAGAACAGCTGGTGAAAGACATAACCGCCGGCAAGGGTAAAGACAAGTCCAAACGCTCCTCGGCAAAGTCTACCTCGGCCGGATCTAGTGAGCGGCCCGAAGTAACCACAACGCTCACGGATATCGAAGCCCAGCTTCGTACCGTGTTCGGCACGCAGGTTCACGTTCGCACAAAGAACGACACCGGTGCAGGATCGATAGAGATAGTATTCTATTCCTTGGAAGATCTTGAGCGGCTAATTGAACTATTTGCGGTGGTTGAACATTCGCAAAAATCCTAGTACACAGAGAGATTCTGCGAAACACCCCAATCACCACGAGGCACCATTTACCGCATGACTACACCGGCCAAGACTATCGTTCACCGATATCCGTATCGTGTTCGCTACGCAGATACCGACACCATGCATTACATGTACAATGGCCAGTATCTTACCCTCTTCGAAATTGGAAGAACGGAATTATTACGCTCTATAGGATTGCCGTATTCGGAGCTTGAGCGAAGTGGTTTTTTACTGCCGGTAATGGAAGCCCATGTGCAGTACAAGCAGCCGGCCTTTTACGACGATGAGCTCACAATCGAGACTACCTTCACCGGGGAGCGGTCGGCCTCTATAACTATGCACTATCGTATATTGCGCGGCGACGATCTTATCGCACAGGGAAGCACAAAGCACTGTTTTGTGGACGCAGAAAAACGTGTCCCGGTGCGGCCTCCGGGCGTTTTTGTTCGTCTGGTTTCCTAGATAAAAGCTCGTCGGGCAGCTTTGCAGGCATTCTCAGGTTCATGATTTTCTTTTTGATGGATCTTCTTTACAGCGTTTTTACATTTTTCTCTGTATCCGTGATGAAACGAAGCGCTGTGTTCGTTGTGCTGCTTGCCTTGACCATACAGGCCGGTGCCCAAACCTATTCTCCCTATCAATTTTTGCGTGTGAATACCTCCGCCCGTGCCGCTGCCTTGGCAGAGGCCACGGTTGCATCGATAGAGGACACCACCTATAACATGCTCAACCCCGCAAGCGGTTTCTTTACACCGGCGGGTAAGTTTTCTGCTACCTTCATTAAACACGTGGCCGACATCAACGGTGGCATGGCGGGCTATACGATGGAGTCCGCAAAGAAGGCCAAATTGACCTTCTTTGCATCGTATATGTCGTTGGGAAGTTTCGAGGGTCGCGATGCATTCGGGAATGCAACCGGGCGCACACTCACGGCCGGAGCTCTCTCCATGAATGCCATGTATTCGCAAGAAATTGATAGCGGCTTTCATGCAGGTGTGGGAGTGAATCTCATTTCTGCACAATATCCCGATGTGCAGTCCACCGCTATAGCCTTGAGCGGCGGTTTACTGTATCACATACCCAATTCCCGATGGAACATGGGGTTGAGTATTCTGAATGTAGGCACGCAACTCAGCAAGGTGGGCAACAACTCCGAGCCGCTTCCTACGGATGTGCGCCTGGGCGCAACACATCGCTTGCGCGGACTGCCGTTGTTGTTCAATTTTTCGTTTCATCACTTGGCTGAGCGCAATGTTGCTCTGTTCGACGGCTTCAAGAATTTCTCCGTTGGCGGCGAGTTCTATGTGGGCAAGGTGCTTCAACTGCGCGTTGGTTACAACAATACCCTGCGCCGGGCCTCGTCATTCCCGGTAAGTTCCAGATTGGCGGGCATCAGTATGGGTGTGGGCATTGTTACGAAGAAAATTACCCTTGATTATGCCCTGACGAATATGATGAGCGGCATTATGGTGCACCGGCTCAGTGTACAGGCATCTGTGGATTCGTTGTAGTTAACTTGTGAGGCTTTCTAGCCAAGTTCTCTATCGGATAGCGTCGGAAAAATCGATTACTGTGGTTGCCGGTATTGATGACGGCGATTCTCTAGTGGTAGAGAATTGTTTAAGAAAAGAAGAAAATTGCGCTTTGATATGCAGATATGTCCGCATTCAGAACAAGAAATGTTAGTATCTAGATAACAGGATGTCCAATTTCATTTACAGGAGATAGTATGGTAAGAGTACTTACCCGAACAGCATTGATCATGTGTGCGCTTGTTGTAGCAGCACCCGTTGTAACCCGCGCTCAAGCGCCTGCCAAGCAACAAGACGTCGACAAAAAGCCTCAAACGATCAAGCCCCAAATGACGCTTGGCGATTTAGCATTCACTCTTCAAACACTTGCTACGGTGAATATTACCGGTGCTGAAGTTGAAGCGTATGTTGATGTTAAGAACACTTTTATGAAAGTGTTCGAACAAGCGAGGAAGGATCAGAAGAAAGAAGGCGATACCGTGTCAGTGGAGATGACAATACAGACCGCCAATAATTTTTTGGAGCTTTTCAAGCGAGCGAACCTTCAGGGTGCAGCAGCTGAGCGTTTTCTTGCGGTAAAAAATGCACTTTTTGCTTCCGCTCCGCAGCAACCGGCCGGTAAGTAAAAGTAGGGCTGATTAGTCTTCTCATTGAACTCATAACTGAATAACGTCGTCGGCAGTAGCCGGTGGCGTTTTTCTTTTGTGCAAAGACCCAAAGTGAGAGGATGTGTTAAGAAGAATCAAAAGTTTGTCGATAGCTCTATGCGCGAACACGGGAAAAGCGGGTAACAACAAGAACGCACACTAGCACCACCGCCGCGCCAATGCCCAGCATGATATGTACCGGCACCTGCACGGGAAGAATCCATAGCTGTTGCACCTGTGGAGAAATCATACTCACCGCCGTCACTCCACAACCAATTCCAATTACCGACACCATGAGATTGCGCCACAGCAGCGATCGCATTGCAAAGAACCTAGTGGCACCCATGAAGTCGAAAAGTGCAAGGTCGTCGGAGCTGAGATACAACGCCGAGCGCAAGGCTGACGACAACAACAGAATGATGCATAGCCCGCACAACACACACACTACGCTCACACGTCCAACGATAGACGATTGCATTTCTAATACAGAGCGAAGCACGTCCGAGGGATAGGTTACTTCGTCAGCAACAACGGGTAGAGCAGAGCATTGCCGGTAGACCGACATAAAACTCTCTGCATTGATGGATCCTTGAACAAGCCGCACACGTAGGGTATGCGAAAAGGGATTCTCGGGAACAACTTCCGATATCTCCACTCCGTAGCGCAGAGTAAACTCGCGGCGCCACATCTCGGGCGTGATCACCTGAACTTCCGCTACCGGCCATACCCCTCGCAGAGTGTTGGCTGCGCGGAATGCCGAAGCCGCATCCTCCATGGGATTCAGCACCACAGATATCAGTAACTCGCTTTCCTTGTCCCGAAGGGCACTCCAGGAGCGTTCGTAATACCACATGGCACCGAAGGCCACAAATACACATACTGCGGTAACGAGAGCCAGCCGAAGCGAGGTGAAGGGCGAAGAAACAAAACTGCGCCAGCCAATAGACCAATGAAACGATCGTGACATGAAGAATGTAATTGCTGTGATTCTGCGATTAGATGATTTGATGATTCTATAACTACTGACGTACTGAGCTCCTGCATATCAGCGGGCGTCGTCACGAGTCACTCTGCGCATCCGTGCGGTTTCGTCTGGATTGCAGAGCGGCCATTGCGTCCGGTACTGTGCGGAACAACTGCGACATTCGGAAATGCAGGTCGGCTCGCACACTGAAGATAAGCAGCACCGCGAAGGTGACAGTGTACGTGACCACTCCCAAGGAAATCAGTTCCTCTGCATGAGCCATGCCGGTGAAGATGAAGGTAGCAATACCTACCAGAGAGCTGAACAGCACCATTCCAAGAAGCTTCCACACTTTATGTAACGCAAGGTCTACCGACTGCAGAATAAACAGCGGCAAAAACACCGCTCCCAGAATCATCACATTGAACTGGCGCGCTACGGGCGCATACTGCGGACCCAAAAACTGCACGATAAGGTTCGTGCCACCGAATTCCAAAATCAACACACCGGGTATAGTGACAATTACCAGCAGAGAAATAGCTTTAGAGAACACTGTGATAATTTGGTCTTTACGATCTGTTGCCAACAGCTTTACCGCCGTAGGATACATGAGCGCGATACCGGCATCTGTGACGGTCTCGAACAATCTATATAACATCTTCGTGGAGTTGTACACTCCCGCAGCTGCGGTTCCGAAGAACGGCTGCACCAAGAAAACATCGAGCTGGCGAATTGAGTGATTCACTGCCATCATTAATGCCTGCGGTAGTCCAAAGTGCAGTATCTGAGCCACCTTCAGGGTGCCCACACGGCGCAACAGCATTACATCTTTGGCACATATCAATGCAACCACAGAGCTTGCTGCTACTCCACCAAGCGAAATCACTTTCATGTCCTCGTACGAGTTAAACTCGCCGCGCAGCATCAACGTGGCTGTGATAGCTCCCATGCCTGCAAACCATGCCAGATCCACAAGGAATACATCGCGCATGCGCAGATCGCGCATTAAAAGCTTCATCCCCATTGCTCTGGGTAATGTCAGTATCACAAACACCGGCAAGGTGCCGGCCACATCCGCAAAGCGTGGTTCGTTGAAAAGCAACGCCAAGGGCGATTGAAACAGCATAACTGCCAGAGAAATGCCCAGAGCAATACATAGCAAAAAGATCAGCGTCAGGTAATTCACACGCCCGCGGTCTGCGGGGTCTACACCGAATTGAATAATAGACTGTAGAGCAGAGCCATCACAAATGATGAAAATCCATGTCTGCAAGGTAACAAGCTGCGCAGCCAAGCCCCATTCCTCCGGCGCGAGCAGGCGAATCTGCAGAAGGGTCACGAAGCCATACACGATAAACAATACTTTATCGAGTGCAGTCCACGAGAGTTTTGAGAGGTGATGTCGGAAATCCACGATGCGTGCTGATGGTGCGTGCTGATGTTCTGTGCTGATGTTCTATTCTGACCGTATGTTCAGATGCTGCGTCGCAATTTACGTGTGGCTTATTTCTCTGCAATTATGCAGCGTAATTCGTGCTGTGCTTTGTCCATGCTAAAGGCCAAGCGCCGAGTTGGGACACACACGCCGTATTCGGGAGAATACAATGCTTCATCAATGCGTGCTACCGGGCCGGTTCCATGCAGATCTACGACCGTGGTGCCCCGAGAACAGCGCGCATGAGCAGGGCCAATCAGCTCAACGTGTACATCGGGATGGCAAATCATGTAGATCACCTTGTCATCCTGCGTGTCGCAATGATCCTCAATGACAATTCCCTGATTATGGAAGTGCACCGTGCGCGTATGATCAGGCCCGTAGGCAGAGTGCCTGCCTTTCCACGTGAGCGTGTCGGCGTGGAGTATGGTTGCTTTGGATGTGTTGCTTTGAATCCAGAATAATCCCTCGCGAAGATCCTGTGGTATACGGCTTTGTTCCCGCGTGCCTACACTCAGGGTGTTGTGCATTGATGTTGTACGAAAGGTGTTTCGTTTAAGCGGAAGTGCCGTGTATACATAGGTGCCGGGATCGCAAAAAAACTCTTTACCGTGAACGCTCAGCACCACCGAGAGCTGATCGTTGTGCGAGTGTCCGCCGCGGCCATGCTGGCCCACGGAACCTGCACGCAGATAGCAGGCATAGTTGGGGGTGCGCCGCAGGCTAATACCAAAGTCTGCTGCGCTGAAAATCGTATCCGCATTATTGGATGATGCGTTCGACACTGTTGATGACGGACTCTCTGACACTGTTGATGCCGCACTCTCGGCACCACTCCCGCACTTAGCATCCGCCGCAACTGCACGAAGAATGTCATCCCACAGGGTACTGTTTTCCGCGTGTCCTATATGTGCCGCTAAGCCGCACAGAACCTTGGCTTCACGGCGATGGTGCGGCCGCTGCGGCTGCTCCGGTGTTTGATGAAAGGGAAGCAGCGGAATAAAATGCCCGCCGTCGTTGTCGCCAATTTGCGGAACCACACCGCCGGCGCTAAGGATGTTGGCAGTAAACTCGTGTACAGCTCGTAGGCGCGAGCGAACCTGATTACTGAGAGTAAAGGAGCTACCACGCGAGGCCGCGAACAGATAACTCCACGCTATCATCTCGGCCGAAAAACAATGATAGGGCAATGATGCTTCGAAGTGCGAGCCGTCGCTTTGGAATTGATAGAATAACTCTGCATCCAGATGCTTGTGCACGAACTGATCAATGCGATCGCGCAACAGGCAGGGACTCATGAAGGCCGCGCAGGCACTGAGGCCGGCGATGTTGCTCAAGAAATGATTGCCCCGCATTCCTTCAGACCACTCATATCGTTCAAGTATCCATTCGGCATGCTCTGC
Source organism: Bacteroidota bacterium (assembly GCA_046052705.1). Classification (GTDB taxonomy): domain Bacteria; phylum Bacteroidota; class Ignavibacteria; order Kapaibacteriales; family NICIL-2; genus JBBATK01. Next base: position 8,387 of record JBJOLU010000162.1, read on the forward strand.
CACCGACGCCCGAAGCGCGTCGCTGAACTCTGTATCAAACTGCGCACCAGCGGCGCAGAATACATAATATCCCACAAGCACATTGGCGATGCGAATGGATGCTTCCATGGGAACGGTCCAATTGATTCCGTAGCCCGGCGGATTGGTGGAAATAAAGTCCAACACTCGCGAGCGGAAAAGCTCGGCATACTGAGTTTTCCTGGCAAGATCACTACATGCCACGCTAGCCATAGCCAGGTGCACTGCATGGTGCATTCTGGCTAGGTCCCATGGATTCTTCGGATCCACTCCCGGCTGCGGACTGATGCGTGTATCGCTGCTCGCCACGCCTTCGCTCCACGTATATCCGCTGCGATGATCACATTGCCAATCCAATGCAGTGTATGGTTGGCCAATGCACAGCCAACGGCGCTGTGCTTCCTGCACATTGGCAGAGTTTATCAGGCGCTGCATCCACTCGCCGCCGGCATCAATGTGTAATGGCTCGGCGTCGTGGTTATACCGGTAGTTCTCCATTCCCGGGCAGTGCGCACCGTGCGTAAAACTCTTCCAACCAATACCGCTCAACCACAATTCGCCGTTGGCATAGCGTGTGGCATGTTCCTCAAGCTCCGCACTAAAGGGCGCAAGCACAGGCGCGCTCGGGCCGCCAAGCATTGGCAGTACGATATGCAGTGAATCCGGAATGTTCGTCAGGAACGTCGCGGAATTCTTAGGAGCGTGTGCATGTAGTGTATTGCCAAGGGCGCCACGCATACGTTTTTTCAGTGCGCGACCCAGCTTTGCAGCGCTCACGCGCCACCCTACGGTGCGAATTTGATATAGTCGGAAGGCAAGGTTCATGTGCGGCAGCTGCTCCGCGGCAAAATAGCATCAGAGAAGAGGGCGGCAAACACTGAGTATCTTTGCACGCGGCCGGCACGGATTGTTTACTGCTTCACATGTTGACGTAACTGCTGCTTCACCTTCATCACATCTGGTACATACATGTCACGATTCGGATACGTAGCCATCATCGGCAAGCCCAACGCGGGTAAATCAACGTTGCTTAACGCACTTCTTGGCGAGCAGCTTTCTATCGTTACTTCCAAGCCCGAAACAACGCGGCGCAGTGTGGTGGGAATTTTTACCAACGAAACCATGCAAGCTGTGTTTCTTGATACGCCGGGCGTTGTACCCAGACCGAAGTTCGAGCTCCACCGCCAGATGATTGGGTTTATCCATCAAGCCGTGCAGGAGGCCGATGTTATTCTTGTGATTGTGGACATCACCGAGTCTATGCGTACGCTCATGGATGTGCTTACCGAACAGTTGCGAAACGACATTCGCGACAGCGGAAAGCCATGCATTCTGGTGGTAAATAAAATGGATGTGCTGGACGACAAAACCATTGCTTTGCCGAAGATTCTGGAGCTGATGAAGACCGGGTTATTCAAAGAGAATGTGGCGATCTCCGCCAAGTACAACAAATTTGTGGAGGAACTTGTGCGCGTAATCGACGCCAATTTGCCCGAGGGTGAATTCGCGTACGACCCCGAGCAACTCTCCACGCAGCCGGAGATCTTCTTTGTAGCCGAGTACGTTCGCGAACAGTGCTTCGAGTTGTTTCGCGAAGAGATTCCTTATTCCACGGAAGTTCGAGTTACCAAGTTTGAAGAGCGCACAAAGGGTAAGTACTTTATTCAAGCCGAAGTGGTGGTGGACCGTACTGCGCAGCGCGCTATTGTTATAGGGTCCAAAGGTGCCTCGCTCAAGGAGCTAGGCAGCCGCGCCCGTGCTCGTATAGAGGAACACCTTGGGGTAGGCGTGTTCCTGGAACTGCATGTACGTGTAAAATCAGACTGGCGAGACAGCGAACGAGACCTGCGTGAGTTTGGATATGAAGGCTATGGCGACGTGCTCGGAGCCGACGGCCCGGACATGGACTAATTGACAAAACGGTCGCGCTTGATCACAACGATAGTGCGGTCGTCGGTATACGACCCGTGGGCACTGAATGTTTGCACTTCTTCCAACAGCATGGTGGCCAGTGTGCGCGCGGATGCATCTTTGTGCGCCATGATTACTTCTTCAATTCTCTTCTCACCAAACTGCTGTTCGTGCTCGTTCTGCGCTTCGGGAATGCCGTCGGTAAAGAGCACCAGAATATCGCCGCGCTCCAGATTAACTCCTTCCACTCTATACTTCTGATGCGGTGCAATGCCCAGCAACGGTCCGGTAGGTTCCAGCTCCACACAGGTGTTGGAAGAACGTCGGTAATGAATAGGCGAGCAATGGCCTGCGTTGCAATACAGCATCAAACCGTTTTGCGATTGTGTGAGTTCGCAGTAGCACAACGTAACAAAACGCTCGTACGGAAATGTATCGAAGATCAGATTATTCAAGCGGGAAATCAACGAGGTGATCTTTGTTTGGAAGCCGCTTCCCATGCGTAATGCGCCGGATACAAACAACGCTTGAATAGCCGCCGGTAATCCCTTGCTGGCTGCATCGCTGATCACGATGCCGGAGCGCTGTTCGTCGTCGTCGGAGGTAGTGGTAAGATAGTCGAAGTAATCGCCGCCTACCACGCTGTCCGGCAAAGAGATTCCGAATACACTGTATTCAAAAAACTCCAACGTGTGATCGGGCAGCAGCGAGCGCTGAATCTCGGACGCCTGATCCAAATCCCGTTTCAGCTTTGCCTGCTGTCTGCGCATGGCTAGGTTTCGTAATGCCGTAGTGGTGGCACTGGAGATAACCGTCATGGTAGACGTCAACTCACTTACCGACTCGGCCGCATTGAAGGCAAGCACATATCTGGTGTAGGGGTGAGCATCTCTCTTTACAACTTCTCCCACGCCCGTAGCAGCATATTGCGTAATACCTTTTTCCAACAGCAGCGGATCTGTTTCATTGCCAATAATCACGCGCTTCTCCGCTAAAGAACGAAACACCGGTTGGTCTACAATGGAAACATTATAGTCGTCGGGAATGCGGGCCACGCTGCCGTACTGGAACAGTATGGCATATCGATCTTCCGTTTCGTCAATTTCCCAAATGCGGGCTCCCTCCAAGCCAAACTCCGTGCGCGCGCAAAGGTCTCGCACTAAAGTTTTGAGCAAGTCTTCCTCGGAATCGAAATGACCGCCCAGCAGCTTGTCTATAAGCTTATATACTTCGCGCTGCGTAATGCCGGTGCCGGGGCGTGAGCTGTTCATGAATTGCCGGGATGAGTGGTGTATGCTTATGTAATGACGTCGAATGTCTTATGTCGATTTAGACCGCCGAGGCAAGACGGACTTCACGAACACATAGTGCACGCTCGCGTTCGTCGTTGGTGGCGATAATCACGATGCAGCCGGCGTATGCTGCTTCGGCAACAACATCGGCAAACACCGTGAAGCCATCGTCGTCGATGTTCGATGTGGGTTCATCCAGCAGCAACAACGCGGGTCTGCTATACATAGCAAGCACAAGTTTTACGCGCTGCTTCATTCCGGTAGAGAAATCTCCGATGAGTGATTCGCGGCGATGGTGCAAGCCAAAGCGATGCAGAAGTTCCTCTGCGTACTGAAGATCTGCAGCCATGCCACTATGATCTGCAGCATTGCCACGAAGGTCCGCATCAAGCTGCACATGTTCCCATGCCTGAAGCTCATCGTAGAGAGACATTCCCGGCGATACATATCCGCACAAGGAACGCAGCTCGGCGTCGCTGAATTGGGTGTTGTTTGCATGCAATTTCGCGCTGCCTCCGAAGGGTTGCAGCAGGCCCGCAATGCCCGCAAGCAGGGAGGACTTTCCCGCACCGTTGCTTCCCGTTACGGCAACAACTTCTCCGCTGTATACTGTGGTTGAAACCGGAGCGAACACAGCGCGAGTGCCGTCGTAGGATACCTGCAAATCGCGTAGATGTAGTTCGCTCATCATGGTTGCACCACAAAAGTTCCGGTGATTTTAGCATCTGCAGACTCAACCGTATACACATACACGCCGGACGAAAGATCCTGCGGTATATCACTCCACGAAGCTACCCGCAAACGGCTTTGGGCGTCCAGCACCACATGTCTATCCTGTCCGCTTACCACAACACCATCGGGCGTTAAAATCGTGACGCGCACGGTGCTGCCGGCTGCCATTGCATCAGGCAGGGGGAACCACATGAGTCCGCTCTCGCGTAGAGAAAAAGGCTGGGGAAAGGGCGACGCATCCGCGCGCAGTGCAAAACCATTGGCAAAAAATACGGTGTCGTAAAGAACGCCGTTTCCGCCAATGGATTCCAAACGGTAGTAATAGGGAGTGGATCCCAGTGGCCGAGAATTCGCCACCGGTGTAGCACTTACTACAAAGCTTACAATGTTCGATGCCTTGTATCGCGTGGATGTGCACAGTGCATCCACCGTATCGGTAGCACGATTGTCCCGCGCGGGCAATACGCAGCGAAGCAGGCGGAACTGAAATGGCTCTAAGCGGCATTCAATGCTCAACGAGGGATCGGTGTATTCGCATGAGGAGTTGTTATATGGAATTAGTAATGGCATGGCCGCCGCTTTGGAGAAGGAACTGCTGCTGCGGGATGCACGATGCCCTGTGGCATACAGCAAGGGCAAACAGTGCACCCACTCACCGGACAAACTGCTGCCTGCGGTAACAAAGGCGCTGTCTAAGGCAGCAAAGGCGTCGGTGGCTTGCCAACCCGTTGCGAAACATGTTCCAAGGTTTTGCCATGTGCGACGCACCAAGGAATCTTTACCGCGTTCTTGCAGATACTGAAAAAAGAATGCGTGTGCATAGCCGGCTGATTGCGCGTTCTGAGCGTCTGTCCAATAGCGGGTGTCCGTTGATGCAAGGAGTGGCTTCAGGTATTGCAGGTAATCCATGCTTTCGGGAAACACTCGGTGCTCCATCCACACACTTGTCATTTCGTTGATCATCGTGGAAGGGAGGTCCGATGCATACGCATATTGAATCATGTGATGGAACTCGTGCGCAATGGTCACCTTAAGCGCCAACATTCCGGTGTCGCGATACACTCTTCGCTTCTTGCTTCCTTCCCATACCGAATCGGTGGGGCTGTAGTTGTTGTCCAACACCAGGAAGGCCGCAGTGCGCAAGCGATTCGCATCGCAAATCTGCGCACGTGTATCTACCGGATAGGTGAGGCCATAAAAGCCGCTCATTGCCACACCGTCTATCACCGATCCGGGATCGTTGCCAATCTCCATCACATACACATCCCAGGCAGAGGAGTCGGCGGTGGTGTATGCTAAGGGCTGTTGATATCCCATGCGGCCTGTTTGTTCGCGCGCCACATACTCTAAGTAATACCCCACGGAATCGATGTAGTCCGGTATGCCGTTGGTGTTGAGATCAGCGCCGGCAATTGCGTTCGTGCCGCGTAGGCTGTAATGTATGCGAAATGTTCCGCCGGCACTTGTAACCATGGTATCCAGCACAGGTCGTGCCGCAGAAAGTATGGCTATCGATTTCCCCGATCGAATTGCAGGGCGTACCAGGCACGACTTTCTGGTAGCAAATTCCGTTTGAAATTCCGGTTGCGATACCGTTTGAAATTCCGTTTCCGGTTCAGAGTGGGCCTCAGAGTGGGCCTCAGAGTGGGCCGCAGAGTGGGCCGCAGAGTGGGCCGCAGGTGCTACGCGGTTCTGAATAGTTTCGATTACACGTGCGTGTTCGTATAAGCCACTATGCGGCACTATGCCCCAAACGGGCAAGCAGTTACAGAGGAAGAACAGGAAGGAAAGACGCTGTGCGGTCACAATGATGGACCTTAACTACTTAAACATCTCTTTAATCATGCCCCAGGTGCGTCGCACACTGCTGACATTCTGAACAATTGAAGAGACGGAGGAATAGGAAATGGTGTTGTCGGATCCAACAACTTTGATGCGATACGAATAACTGCGGCCGGCAACCTTCTGCTGTGTGTCGCCGCCCTTAAGCAAGACGTCGGGGTCGGTAAAGCGATACACCTGATAGGCACCGCGAGGCTCCACCACACCAACGCTTCTATAGGTCTGGCCATCGGTTGAGCGCTCCACTTCAAAACGTGCTACGGATTTTTCCGTGGTGCATAGCCATTCAATGGAAACACTGGTTCCCTCGGCCTTGGTTGTGAAGTACTCCATGCTCACATCTGCGGCATATACAGATACTGCCGGAACAGAGACCAGTATAAGTACTAGCTGAAGTAGTAGTCGTTGTATGGATAGAGTGTGTGTCACGCGGCAAAGTTACGAGAGGAGTATTAACGGGCGCAAGCAAAATATTCGTGATTTTGCGCAGCAAAATGACCCAAAAAACCGATTATATCATTCTTGGAGCCGGGCTGGCCGGAACGATGCTCGCCGAGTTGCTGCGCCTTCGCGGCCGTAGTGTTCGGGTAATCGACAACGGCGCGCAGTCGTCGTCTATGGTGGCAGGTGGACTGATGAATCCGCTCACCGGTAAGCGATTAGTGCTCGATGAAGAATTTGGCACTCGTTTCGAGCTAGCGCAAAAAGCCTACGCCGATGTTCCCGGCGCACTGCAAACCTTGCCCGTTTTTCGTGTTCTTTCGGAGCGAATTGAACATGATTCGTGGGTAAAAAAGCAGGAGCAGTACCGGGCTTTGAACACGGTTATGGCTGCCTCTTCCGCCGACGTTCGGCAACACCTGCCGTGCATGAGCAACAGCGTGGACGATTGCACGATCGTTACTGTTCCGCAAGCCGGATTACTGAATACAGCAGCCGTAATACATAAAAGAAAGCGCGTGCTTGCCGAGAATAACGAGCTCGTTACCGCCGTAGTTTCTCTAAGCGATTGGGATATGGAGTCTCATACTCTTGGCGGCGTTGAAGCAGATAAAATTGTTATCTGCGACGGCTGGCATTTGTCGTCGCACCCATTGTTCGCAAGTGTGCCTACAATGTGTGCAAAGGGACAGCTACTCACGGTGCGCATCCCGCAGGCGGAGCATTCGGGAGCGGTGATTATTCACGGCGGCAGATTCCTGGCACCACTGGGAAATTATATGTACCGCTACGGCGCTACCTAC
>JBJOLU010000163.1:0-5233 GCA_046052705.1 Bacteroidota bacterium
AATGAAACTTCGTGCGTCAAAAGAAACCAAAGGGAAGGTCTCGGATCATGCTACAGATGTTCCGGCGCATGCTGCCGCATATGGTCATGCGCATGCTTCTGCACATGGTCATTCACCGGTCTCCCCGAATACAGCCAAGGCATTGAAGCGTAGCCTCGACGCGCAGGAATTACTCTGCGATCATTGCGGCGCAGTATGCGCCGGTGCCGGAGTGGCCGCCGGGGGACACACATTTTGCTGTACCGGTTGCAAGCTTGTTCACGAGCTGCTACAAAGCGATGCCGTCTGCGATGTGGTTGGCAATGATGCCGTCTCTCGCGAAAGATTTACCCGCATCGGAATCCCGCGTTTTGCCTTTCTTGACCACCCGGAGACGGCAGCGGGCTTTTTGAACTTCCGCGATGCCCGAGTGTCGCGATGCGAACTGAAGCTGCCAAGTATTCATTGCGCTTCGTGCGTTTGGACCCTCGAGAATCTTCATCGTATTGATGCCGCTGTGATTCGCAGCGAAGTGAATTTTCTGAAGCGCACACTGCATGTGAGCTTTCTGCACGATGAGCTGAGTATTCGCCAGTTAGTGGAGCTCTGCACCAGGCTTGGGTACGAACCGGACTTGCGCCGCGAGGGAGCAGACGAGCACACGCGCACGCATACCATGCGCTCGCTGTATATGAAACTAGGAGTGGCCGGCTTTGCCTTTGGTAACGCGATGATCTTCAGTGCACCGGACTATCTGGCCTCGTTTCACGGAAACCTACGCGCGCTCACGCCTGCATTTGTGTGGCTCTTTGCGGCACTGCGTATAGCACTGAGCATTCCTGTATTGCTCTACAGTGCGTCCGATTACTTTTTGAATTCGTGGAATGCTCTTCGCAACAGGAGTATGTCTTTGGACGTGCCTGTGGCAATGGGACTATTGGCGTTGTTTGTCCGCAGTATGGCAGACATTGCTCTTGGCGCCGGCACCGGATATCTGGATTCGTTTACCGGACTGGTATTCTTCCTGCTCACCGCCAGAGTGATTCAGACCAAGAGCTTCCAAGCTTTAGCCTTCGATCGCACCTTTGTATCGTTCTTTCCCATCTCGGCCGGCGTGGAGGATGCCGGTGGAGCTGTTCGTAGTGTGCCACTTTCGCAGCTACGCGAGGGGAACATCGTTCGCGTTCGTCATGGGGAAATTATTCCCGCCGATGCCATACTGCTGGACGACCACGCTCATGTGGACTACAGCTTTGTAACGGGCGAAGCAGAGATCTCGGAAGTGCTCAAGGGCGCCCGAGTTTTTGCCGGTGGTAAAGTTGCCGGCGCTGAGCTTCGCTGTGAACTTACGGCAACGGCATCGCACAGTTACCTGACACAACTCTGGAACGAAAGCACCTTCCACACGCGCAAGCATGAGCGTGCAGAGAAGATTTCTGAAGTGTTTGCCTTAGCCTTTACACTCACGGTGATCGTTGTATCAATAGCTACCGCGCTGTGGTGGTGGCCAAACGCTTCCATGGCACTAAGCGCTGCGGTGGCCGTGCTTATCGTGGCGTGTCCTTGCGCGCTTACTCTTGCCGCGCCATTTACCTATGGTGCTGCTATGTCAATTCTGGGACGCGGAGCTTTGTACCTGCGGTCGGCCGGTGTTGTGGCAGAGTTGAGTGCAGTGGATACCATAGTATTCGATAAGACCGGCACGCTGACCAACGCTACTGCCGCCGGTGATACGCAGCAAGTGCTCTTCCGCGGAACACATCTAACGGACGAAGAACATCTGCTCGTGCTTGCATCAGTGCGCTCGTCGCATCATCCCCTGAGCAAAGCAGTGGCGGCGTACTTACAGAATTCCCTACCCACAAGCGCGGAGGATCTTCGCTTGCGTGTGCGTCGCTTCGCGGAAACACCGGGGCAGGGAATTGAATGCCGCATCGACGGTCACCACATCCGCATTGGCTCTGAGCACTTTGTGAATCAATGCTCCGATGGCTTCAGAGACTCCGATGGCTTCAAAGACTTGGAAGGATGCATAGACTCGGAAGGCAGAGAATTCAATGAAGAGCTAGCAGCCCGAAGCAACGCACTAGTTGATCATGTTGATGATGGTAATCATGTTAATCGTGGTGATGATGCAGGCGACGACGCCGTATCTACCTTGTACCTGCACATAGACGGGCGCCGGCGCGGGATGTTTCTGGTGCAGAGTGCGCTACGCCCCGGCATTCGTGAAATGCTCATCGGTCTACGTAAACGTTACCGCGTGTATGTGCTGAGCGGAGACAGCGAGCGGCATACATCGCTCTTCAACGGCCTGGTGGATCCACAGAACTTGTTGTTCAACAAACAACCCATTGATAAGCTGCGATGCATCGAAGAGCTGCAACGCAACGGAGCTAAGGTGCTGATGGTGGGCGATGGCGTGAACGATGCCGGAGCTTTACGCCAAGCACACTGTGGTATAGCCGTGAGCGAAGAGTCGGGCGCATTCACACCGGCCAGTGATGCTATTCTTTGCGGCAGTGCCTTGTATCGCTTACCCCTAATGCTGAGACTGGCGCAAAGCGCGCATAAAGTGTTGGTGCTTGCCTTCGCGGTATCAGTAGTGTACAACATGATTGGTCTTGCCATGGCGTGCAATGGCCATTTAACGCCGGTCTTTGCAGCCTTCTTCATGCCCCTGAGTTCGTGGAGTGTGGTTGGCATTGCTTACGGCCTTATGAAACTCGTTGCCCGCAAAGAAACACGCAGTTGGTCGGGCGCCACCGGCGCCAAGGTCAATTTTGCGAAGCAGCACCACGATGGAATGCGGCCTGCCCCTTTTACCTATGCTTCATAAACAATCGCAGATACCACTATGGAAATACTCTACATGCTCATTGCTTTTAGTCTGGGACTAGCGCTCATGTTTCTGTGGTTGTTCTTGCGGGCGGTGAAGTCCGGGCAGTACGACGACGGCATTACACCTGCCATGCGTATGCTGTTCGAAGAGGATACTCCCACGGAAAGCCGGCACAGGCGTGGCACCGGGAGCAGGTAGGTACGCGCTGCCTGTAGTAGTGTGAAATCAATTGTACGTGCAAAACATATCATTATCATCATTGTCAGGGAGAATACTTATGGATACTTCGTCGTTGCGTATCGAACAGTTCGAGTACGACAACAAGACCGTTCGCAACTTTAGCATTGCGATGATGGCCTGGGGCCTGGTGGGATTTGTTGTCGGGCTATTGGTAGCCTTGAAACTCTACTTCCCATCATTCCTGGGGTATATACCTTATTTATCGTACGGCCGTCTACGCCCCTTACACACGAATGCTGTGATCTTCGCCTTTGCCGGCAATGCAATTTTTACCGGCGTGTATTATTCATTGCAGCGCTTGTGCAAAGCCCGCATGTGGAGCGATACGCTGAGCAAGATTCACTTCTGGGGCTGGCAGTTGATTATCGTGACTGCCGCACTTACGCTGCCCCTGGGCTTCACCACCGGTAAGGAATATGCCGAGCTGGAACTTCCCATTGATATTCTTATCGCACTTATCTGGGTTGTGTTTGGCGTGAACATGCTCATGACCATTTACAAACGTCGTGAGAAGCATATCTACGTAGCTATTTGGTTTTACATCGCCACTTTCATTACTGTGGCAGTGCTGCACATTGTGAATTCACTCGAGCTGCCGGTGTCCTTCCTGAAGAGCTACTCCATGTATGCCGGTGTGCAGGATGCGCTGGTGCAATGGTGGTATGGTCACAACGCTGTGGCGTTCTTTCTCACCACACCGTTCTTGGGAATAATGTATTACTTCATTCCCAAAGCTGCCGATCGTCCGGTGTATTCGTATAGACTATCTATTGTTCACTTCTGGGCGTTGATCTTTCTGTATATCTGGGCCGGCCCGCACCACTTGTTGTACACGGCGCTGCCGGATTGGGCGCAGTCGTTGGGTACTGTGTTCTCCTTTATGCTCATTGCACCATCGTGGGGCGGCATGGTAAACGGTCTTCTTACTCTGCGTGGTGCTTGGGATAAAGTACGCGAGAGTCCGGTGTTGAAGTTCATGGTGGTAGGTGTGACCGCCTATGGTATGACCACCTTCGAAGGTCCGCTGATGTCGTTGAAAAACGTCAACGCACTAACACACTACACGGATTATATCATCGGCCACGTACACCTGGGTGCTCTTGCATGGAACGGCGGGGTGGGCTTTGCCGTGTTGTATTACATCTTCCCACGCATGTATCGCACCGAGATTTTCTCGAAGAAGCTTGCCAGCTGGCACTTCTGGTTTGCCACACTGGGAATTCTCTTTTATGCTATTCCAATGTACTGGGCGGGCATCGCGCAATCGTTGATGTGGAAGGAATTCACCGCCGATGGAATTCTTCGCTACCCGAACTTCCTGGAAACGGTAACAGCAATTTTACCGATGTACTTTATACGCATCCTAGGTGGTTCCATGTATATCGTGGGTGCCGTGCTTGGTGTGTACAATCTGTACCGTACCGCGAAGAGCGGAACGCTGGTAGCCAACGAAGCAGCGCAAGCTCCGGCCAGAGAAGTTGTGGAGCAACAACATCACGCAAACGAATCGTGGCACCGGGTGTTGGAAGGCAAGCCGTTCAAACTTGCGGCCTTTTCGCTGGTGGCAATTCTGGTAGGAACCATTGTGGAGTTTGTGCCCACGTTTTTGGTTCAGTCCAATATCCCAACCATCAGCAGTGTGCATCCGTACACACCTCTGGAAGTGCAGGGCCGCGATCTGTACATACGCGAGGGATGCTACACCTGTCATTCCCAAATGATTCGTCCCTTCCGCTCCGAGACAGAGCGCTACGGAGAGTATTCCAAAGCAGGGGAGTTCGTGTACGATCATCCCTTTCAGTGGGGCTCTAAACGAACCGGTCCGGACCTTCATCGCGAGGGCGGGAAGTATCCGAACTCGTGGCACTTTTTGCACATGAATAATCCGCGATCAACATCGCCGGGTTCAATCATGCCTGCCTATACGTGGCTCTACGACGACAACACCGATTGGGCCAGCACCGAAGGTAAAATCATGACACTTCGCAAACTGGGCGTGCCCTATCCGGAGGGATTCGAACGTATAGCATTAGATAGTGCCAAAGCACAGGCAGCAACCATCGCGGCAGATATCGCTAAGTCCGGAAATGCCGTTGGCGCTGACAAAGAAATCGTTGCCCTGATTGCCTACCTGCAGCGGTTGGGAACTGATATTAAAAAAGCACCGGTAGC
>JBJOLU010000164.1:0-7143 GCA_046052705.1 Bacteroidota bacterium
CGGCGGCAACTCGCCCTGGCCCTTGGTTTCTATAGTCCAATACGAGATACAGCGGGTGGCATCTACAACTCCCGGTTGAACGATAGCACGCGTTGGGCAGGAATCTAAACATGCAGTGCAGGTGCCGCAATGATCCTGCACCGGAGCATCGGGTTCTACCTTGAGTGTAGTAATTATCACCCCCAGAAAAAAGTAACTGCCCAGTGAGCGAGACAGGATGTTACTGTTTTTTCCTTGCCATCCTATGCCGCTGCGCACCGCCCATGCTTTTTCCATGACCGGTCCGGTGTCGGTGTATCTCCGGAATGAATGTTGCGGATAATCAATTTGCAGCTGCTCAATGGCCGAGTCCAGTTGTTTGGTTATCAGCTCGTGATAGTCATCACCCCAAGCATAGCGAGAGATCTTACCATACTCATTGTGAATGACGTTATCGGCTGTTATGGTATCGGCATCGTGATCTTCTACCTTCCCACTGATCCCGTCATTCGGCGTGGGCGACTGCGTGTTGTTGTGCGTGTGAGGAGTATAGTATGTCTTGGCAATAACGATCACTGTCTGTGCCTGCGGTTGCACCAGAGTAATATCTTTTCTTTTGTCGATGTTTCGTTCCAGATACTGCATCGAGCCATGGAATCCCCGCTGAATCCACTCCTCATAGCGTGTCGATTCCTCGCTAAGCTCTGTTGCCGCAGCAAAGCGCACGTCGTCGAATCCGTATTGCATCACACGCATCCGAAGTTGCTCGCGTTGCAGCCATTCATTGTGCGGGGAGTTCATATAGGGAAAAAATATGAGTAGAGGTGCGACTTCGTGTTACTTCATCCACAAGGGCTCCGCGTCCGGATTATACTGTACATAGATTGTTTCATTTTCCAACAAAACCATGTATGTAGGGATACGCCCGCGTTGCCGAATCTCCTCGCCGTTGCGAATGTCGAAAGTCCAGCCGTGCATGGGGCAGGAAATACGATGTGCATGAACATGGCAGCGCGCCATCACGCGATAGCGTTGATGCGGGCATGTATGAGAAACCGCGTAGAATCCTTCTTCGGTACGAAAAACAGCTATCTGCATTCCGTCCGGCATGGTAGCGCAAAACCCCCCAACTTTGGGAACATCCCGCACGGTGCAGGCTTTAGTAAATAGCTGTCCGTCTCTGGTTAGCGAGTCCACGCTCATAGAGTAATCTCACGCTCGAAGTAGAACCCTTTATCGGTACGCGCTATGACGCCGGCGGGAACCAGTGCATCGTGCTCAAAGACCACAATCCATTTGCCCTCGGCAGCTTTAGGCAGCACAACTTTTTTCTCCTCGATGGTGGTAAGAGGGAAGTTGTCGTAACCCATGCCGTAGGCAATGGGAACGTGGGCGTGTGTTGGCATAAGGTCTGCCGGGAAAATCAGTGTAGTAACGTCGTCGTAGATTTTTACCATCTGCAAGAACGGCGTGTGGCCGTGAAAGCACTGCAGGCCGAAACCCGGAAACAGTTCCGTATCGCCATCGGTGAATTCAAGAACTCCGGCATCCACCAGGGGCAAGTAGTTCTCTCGCATAAAGGACGCACGATCTTTCTCGCTGGGGTTCATTGCCCAGTCGAAATGTTTCTTCTGCACATAATATCGCGCATTGGGAAATGCAGGGATAGCCGTTGTTCCATCCATAACGGTAGCGCCGCCCACGTGGTCGAAATGCAGGTGGGTGAGAACAACGTCGGTGATGTCGTTTGCGGTTACACCAAGTTCTGCCAGCGATGATTGCAAACTCCATGTGGATGTGTCGATAGCATAGATGGACTGAAGTTTCTCCGAGAGCTTCGTGCCATTGCCGGTATCAACAAGAATAACGCGGTCGCCATTGCGCACCAGGAGCAATCGAGCTGCCATTGGAATGCGGTTTTGCTCGTCGCCGGGATGATAGGATTTGGTCCATAGATTCTTCGGTACAACGCCGAACATTGCGCCACCGTCAAGAGCAAAACGCCCGGTTTCTATTGCGTGTATTGTGTATGCTCCGATGTTTATCATAGGTGTTGAAGTTGGTCGTAGAGGGAAGTATCCGGTTTCCGGTGCTTCGAATAGGGCGAAAATACCGATACGCCTTCGCTTAACATTGCATAGTTCAGCACTTGGGCGTACTTTTGCCGTTCAAAATCAACATCGTTGACCCTGATTCACACACATTCGGAGTATACGTTTTCATGGGCATTATGCATCGCATCCGCACTTTGTCGCCGGTAATTATTACCACCGTCATGGTGCTGTTTTTGATATTAATGGTCAAGCCGGACAATTTTGAGGAAACCATCAACACAATTAAGCGTGGCGGTGCCAAGGCTTCGGTGGGATCGGTAAACGGCGAGGAGATTTCCCGCACTGAGCTTGATAGCAGAGTAGCAGATATCGTTGAGCAGCAGCGCAACCAAGCCAAGCAGCAAGGTCGCGAGGATGTTGAAATCGACGAGGCCTCCATACGCCAACAGGTATGGGACCAGATGGTACAGGAGAAGTTGCTTGCGCAGGAAGCTCAGCGCGCAGGCCTCACCGTTTCTATTGAGGAAGTTGCCGACCTTCTGTTTGAAAATCCTCCTGAGTATTTGAAGAATGCCTTCAAAGATTCCAGCGGAACCTTTATGCGCAGCATCTACGAAAAGTTGCTCCGCAATCCCGACAGCTACGGCGATTATGTGCGCAATGATGCGGACAAAGAAGAGGCCATTCGCGAGTGGAAGCGCCAAATCAAGAAGCTGACCGATGGCGAAACCAAACAAAAGCTCATGAACAATGTTCAAGCGCTTCTTGGCTCGGGTGCAGTGATTTCGCCCTCGCACGTGCGCCGTCAATTTGAGATTGAGAATACAAACATGGATGTTAACCTGGTATTCCTTGATTACTCAACAGTTGCGGATCGTGACGTGAACGTTAGCGACGAGGAAATCTCCGCTTACTACGATGCGCACAAACAATTCTATAAGCAGAAGCCTGCTCGCAAAATCAAGTATGTAACCTTCCCGCTCACACCTTCTAAGGAAGATTCATTGCTTGTACAAAAACGAGCAACATTTTTCTCGGGATTGTTGGCGGCGCCCGGTGCCAACAAAGACAGCGTTTTTGAATATTACCTAAACGAATACAACGGCAAGACCAACGATTTCAAAGCCGCTAACGAAGTTGATCCGCAAGTGATGGCATTGCTAGCCGGAGCTGCACAGCGTGAAGTTATAGGCCCCGTAGTGGTTGGCGGAAAAGCTGCGTTCCTTCGTTTGGATGCTCGTGAATTGGGTGGCGATACCACCGTGCGCGCCTCGCACATCTTGGTTGGTTTCGGTACGAATAAAGACAGCGCAAAAGCAGTGGCTAATAAGCTCTATGCTTCGGCTAAGAAGGGTGACTTTGCAAAGCTCGCTTCAGAGAACAGTATCGATAAGCAATCGGCAATGCGTGGTGGCGACCTGGATTATTTTGGTCGCGGCCGCATGGTACCTGAGTTCGAGAAGGCGGCCTTTGCTGCATCGGTGGGTTCAATTGTGGGTCCCGTGGAGTCGCAGTTCGGATACCACATTATCAAGGTAACCGACAAGCGCTTCGAGAAGATCAAGTACAGCGAGATCCCCATGGCCCCGTCCATTTCTTCTGCTACCAGAAAAAATCTGATGCGTGAAGCGATGGCACTGAAGGAACAAGTTGAAGGCGGCGCGAACATTGATACCATTGCTCGGAAAAATAAGCGCATGGCAATCGAGACGGCTTTCTTCGAGAAGAGTTCACAAATGCTTGGCAGTTATGAAGTTTCGGATTTTGCCTTTGCCAATGATGTTGGCACTGTATCGAAGCCATTCGATATGAAGGGAAGTTCGTATTCCATCATTCAAGTAACAGACAAGCGCGAAGCAGGCGTGAAGCCTCTGGCCGATGTGAAAGACGAGATCAAGAATAAACTTTTGCGTCGCAAGAAGATCGACGCCCTAAAGAAAAAGGCCGACGACATGGCGCAGAAGCTGGCATCCTACGGAGCGCTAGAAGCAGTGAAGACTATCGATTCAACCTTGTCGGTGCGTACTGCTACCGGTGTGAAGGACGATGGAAATGTATCTGCTGTAGGCCGCGACAACGTGCTTACGGCGTCGCTCATGAAGCTTCAGCCCGGCAAGATTTCGGGAGCCATTCGCGGCGAGAAAGGCTACTACATAGCCCAAGTTTTGGCCGTTCGTAAAGAACCCAAGGACTTGGCGAAGGAGTCTAAAGAAATCGAAGCTCGTATGCGCCAACAGCTAAAGCAAAATGCTTACTACCAATGGTATGGCACCGTAAAGGATAAAGCGGAAATCGAAGATAACCGCAGTAAGATTTACGGCCGCGGACTGTAATCGAGTCTCGGTGAAACATCAAAACCCGTGCATCGTTTGGTGCGCGGGTTTTTTTTTGTGGTATGGCTGCAGTGCCTGCAAGCATCCGTTCTTACATTAGATGAAACTCGTGAAACTTTTTTCGCCGCCGGACGTCTTATCAGGAACAAACAATTGAATGCATCGGTACATTGGCCGGAATGAACTACGCACCACAAGGGAGTTGTTATGTCGGTTTTTAACCTCAAGAACATAGTCAGTGTTGTTTGCCTTTTTTTTAGTGCCTCGACAATTGTTTTTGCGGTAACGGACTCCTTGCCGGATAGCCGCGGCAAAGACTTTTGGTTTTGCTTTCCTCCAAACTTTCACAACGGTGGAATAGACGAACCGGTAGTGCAGCGCCGCGACTCATTGTATGTATTTGTAGCGGCCGAAAAACCAACCAACGTTACGATTGAATATCGCGACAGCGCGGGCACACTGTATTCGAAGCGATTTCGTATCACGGATCCTAAGCAAGTGCTGAGCTTCGGAGAGAAATTCTATCCCTTTGAACTCATGGGGTTCAATCGCTGCGGCGACCGATTAGATCTCACTGCGGGGCAAAATCTTCGAGTGGCAAAACAGTACTTTCATGTGCAGAGTGACGAAGATGTCACGGTGTATGCTATGTCTCAGGCGCTAACTACCAGCGATGCGTTTTTAGTGTTGCCTACTGATGCTCTGGGCAATCAATATTATGTGATGAGCTATCCTGCCGATCCATCGGGATCGTCCGACAACTCAACACCTTCGCAGTTCGTGGTTGTTGCAACTGAAGACAGCACTGAGATCAGAATTCAAACTGACCAACCCATTTACAGATACGGTTCCGTGCCATCGTTGGTACGTTTGAACAAAGGCGATGTGTACTTAGTGCAATCGCAAGCGGTAGACCAAGGCAGTCGCATCGATTTGACCGGCACCTACGTGGAAGCCACGAAGCCTATAGCCGTATTCTCCGGACATCAACGAGCTAGGATTCCTATCGAAGACAAACAACGTCAATCTCGCGATTGCCTTATTGAGCAGATGACTCCCGTTAGTACCTGGGGCCGAGGTGCGCTTCTCGTGCCATATCCGGAGCCTACCGATGCGGTAGTATTTACCGGAGACAGATACCGCATCCTGGCTGCATACGACAGCACCGAAGTGTTTATCGATAGTGCCTATGTTACTACGCTGAATGCAGGTGAGTTCTACGAGAGCGAGCTCTTTAAGCCCCAGGCAGTGCTGGCTACCAGAGCTGTAATGGTGGCGCAGTTTAAACATACGTCGTCGTTGTCTACACCCGGAAGCGGAGGTGGTGCCAACAAACTCGGCGATCCTTTTATGATGATAATACCCCCGTCGAATCAGTTTTTGTCGTCCTATCGTTTTGTGAATGTACAAGCGGCAAAACAAAACGAGTTCGGCGAAGATGTTATTACCTACGAAGAGCAGTGGCTCACCATCGTCTTGCCAAACAGCGCCAAGGCCTCTCTGAAAGTTGATGGTATAACACCGTCGGTAACCTTTAGGCCCATTCCCAAATCGATGTATTCCTATTTGCAATTGCGTATGACCGATGGCATTCACACCGTAGAGGCGGATACCGGTGTGGGTATCTACGTGTACGGATACGGCATTGCCAATTCTTACGGATACGTGGGAGGCATGGCCTACAAGCGCTACGACTTCAACCCGCCCAAGTTGTTCGGCAGGTCCGAGTGTTATGCCTACAAAGGATTTGTGTACGATACCGCATTGGCCGACACCAAAGTGGCCACTGTGGTATTGATGCGAGATTCAGTGAGCAACGTTGCTGTTACTATTGAAAAATTCATTCCGCCCGCAGACAGTGTGGCCGTGTCGGCTGTGCTTGTGGATCCGCTTCGCGACGGATTTTTCAAAATTGAGTCGCGAGATATCGAGGGATTTGTGTCCCGTAAACGCGTAGATATTCCCGGGTATACCCTTCGCATTGTTGACACGGCCAGGGTTGTGGATGTGGTGAAAGTTGAATCGAAGGCATTGGGATTACGCCGTACCTATTGTGACGACTACTACTTTGTGAATAACGGAAAGTTTGCGCAGACCATTAACGACCTTCGTATGGCAAGTGCTGCGTCGAACTTCAGCATCAGTGCTCCATCGTTGCCTATAGTTGTTAACCCGGGCGATACGGTACCATTCTCAGTTTGTTGTCGATTTGAAAATGAAGGCGATTATAATGATACCGTACTAGTAGATGTGGGCTGCTATCCACGGCCTCTGATTGTTTCTTCGGTAACCGCCGGTATAGATACTATTGCTCCACGAATTTCCTTCACAGACAATTCCTGCCGATCGCAGCGGAACGTGCTCGTGCGCGAGGACAGCAGGTACCAAACCGGCGTGCGAAGTATTCGAGTGACTGATTCAGTGAATTGTACATTCAATGTGTCCTTTACGCCCACACGCGCCGTGCTCACGGCGGCGGTTCGCGACGCGAACAACGATGCATGGTACACCCTGGCGGTGACGGACTCTGCCGGTAATACGTCCATGCTCACAGATACAATCGAAGGTTTTACACTGGCCTTTTCGGCGCCGGATACATTAGGTGTAAAGCGATTGCGCGGAACAAGATTTCTGGGACTGACCATCGATACAATCACCATACGTAACTACGGTACTTTCACGAAAGTGCTGGATGTGTTACCGCTTCTGCAAAACCAGATTTTCTCTATACCTCAGCATCAGTTGCCCTTTGTCTTGAACCCGGGCGAGAGCAAGCG
>JBJOLU010000165.1:0-2984 GCA_046052705.1 Bacteroidota bacterium
CGCTTTTCTTGTTCTTGATAATGATCACGCGGCGATACTGACCACGCAGTTTGTCCATGACGGGCCGAGTGGGACCCAGCACAACCAGGGCCGCATGATTTCTGGGAAGAGCAAAACACAGATGCTGAGCGTGTGCTTCTACCATCTGCATGTCGGTGCTGCTAAGCTCAATCACTACAAACCTGCTGAACGGCGGGTACAAAGCTTCGCGCCGCTGTTGCAGCTCGTCGTTGTACATCATGTGATAATCGTGCAAGCGAGCAGCCAGCAATGCGGGATGCGTTGGGTGTGCAGTTTGAATAAGTACCTCACCCTTGTATGCTCCTGTTCGTCCGGCGCGGCCTGCCACTTGAGTGAGCAGTTGGAAGGTGCGTTCGGTGGAACGAAAGTCCGGAACATAGAGCTGTAAGTCTGCGTTGATAACACCTACCAATGTAACGCGATCGATGTCCAGTCCCTTCGCGATCATTTTTGTACCGATAAGAATGTCGGTGGTACCATTCTTGAAATCGGTGAGCAGCTTACGGAACGAACCTTTCACCGAGGTGGAATCCAAGTCTACACGTGCAATTCGGGCATCGATACCTTCCCGCGTGAGTATCTCCCGCAGCTCTTCTTCGGCGCGCTGTGTGCCCACGCCAACTTCCGCTACCTCTGCGCTACCGCACTCGCTGCAACTTTTCAGCGCCACGCGAGAGGTACCGCAGTAGTGGCAGCGCAACATGTTTGCGTGCTTGTGATAGGTAAGAGAAACACTACACTGGGTGCACGTAGGGATGTCGCCGCAATCCACGCATTCCAGCCGCGGAGCAAAACCTCGACGATTCTGTAGAAGCAATACTCCTTCTTTGGCCTGAACCCGCTTTTTGATTTCCTCGATCAACTCCCCGGAGAATGCACCATCCATAAGCTTGCGCTTCCGTGCATCGCGCACATCTACCAACCGCACCTCAGGCAAAACGGCGTTATCGCTGCGCTGGTGAAGTTCCAATAAATGATACTTGCCGGTCTGAGCATTGTACATGCTTTCCATGGAGGGCGTTGCGGAGCCAAGCAACACAACTGCCTGCTCGAGTACACCGCGCACAATAGCGCTGTCTCGGGCATGATATCTGGGCGAGGGTGAGTCTTGCTTGTACGAACTTTCGTGCTCTTCATCGACAATTATCAACCCACAGGAAACGAGAGGCGCGAACAATGCGCTACGCACACCAAGCACAATAGATATACTGCCCTTGGCTATGGCACGCCACACATCAAATCGCTCACCGGCACTCATGCGGCTGTGCACTACGGCAACCTCGTCGCCGAAGGTCATGCGGAAACGATCAATAAGCTGAGGCGTAAGGGAAATCTCGGGCACAAGCACCAAGGCGCTTTTGCCCATTTCTCTGGCGAGGCGGATGGCATGCATGTACACCAACGTTTTTCCGCTTCCCGTGATACCATGCAGCAAAAATGTTTTGTGCTGCGATGCCCGTATAGCTGTGGCCAGAACATCTGTTGCATGCTGCTGTTCCGGGTGTAAGGGAAGGGAAATCTCATCGCGGTGGGCCAGCGATTCCGCACCATCGTCATCGCCGCGACGGCGCACTTCCACTACATGCTCATCGAAAATTCCCTTGTCGATGAGTGCCTGCACGGAGCTCGCCTGTGCTTTGGCGGACTTAATCACTTCCGGCACCGGCATCGGAGCAGCCGAGCTTCGCTCGAACACACTTACAACACTGATAATTCTGGCCTGAACCGGAGCGCGTGTATCGAGGTCGTCGAGCAGGGTGCGCAGTTCCTCGCTGTTCGAGCTGTACTTTGGTGCCAGCGTTACCGCTTTCTGTGTTTTGATTTTTGCTCTGCCGTGAATCTCGCGCTGAATATGCACAAGGCCGGCATGCTCCAAAGCATCCAGTTGAGCAGTCAGCGACTCGCTTTGTAAAACGCGTTGCAGAGTGGATACCTGCACGGGACCTTTGTGCCGTTCCAACACCGCAAGTAGGGCAGCGCGCTTTGGAGCATGTTTCTCCATTGCACGTAGTTCGTCGTCGCTGATGGGAGCTGCTGCGGAAACGCTGACGACGGACTCGGGTGTCATTCCTTGTGGCAATGCGGCGTGTAGAGTTTCGCCCCACGAAGCCAGGTAGTAGTCCGACATCCACTTTGTGAACTCCAGCATAGATGCGGAGAATACCGGCACAACGTCCAATATCTCCAGCACGGCTTTGGCATCTGCCAGCGAGGCCGCTTGTGTCTCCACTATGATACCGGTAAGCGTTCGCTTGCCAAAGCTAACCAGCACCCTCATTCCGCATTCGGCGCGCGACTCATCGGGAACCACATAGGTAAAGGTTCGTCGAGCCGGAATGGGGAGCGCTATGTTTACGTAGTGGGGCATTAAAGGAAGTGCAAAACTACATTGAACGAGCATTACCGTTCCCGCGAGTTGCTTGCTCGTTGATTGTCAGCGATATATCATTGATGATATTGCATCATTGACTGCGATGTTCATTGTATTCCCGTTCTATGCACAAAAAGATTTCCCGCAAACCCAACCGCAAGTCTATCGTTAAGAAAGACGACGCTCGGCACCAGCACGAAGCGGTGGAGTACTCGCGCGAGAGATTCAGTACGGAGATAAAGCGAGACAGTTCTCGAGTGCGGGACAAAGCTACCGGCCGCGGCAGAGTAGTAGGTACCAGCGGTGCGCGCTGGCTGGTGGCCGACGACGGCGCCAGAGACGGAGTAATAGGTGAGTTCACCGTTGTGCGCGAGTGCCACACTGCCGGCGTGGTGGTGAGCAACAACGACGACGACACCCTGGTCTGTGTAGGGGATTATGTGTTGTTTGCGGCCGCACCCGACGACGCACAGCACGGAGTGATACTCGAGGTAGAGAAACGCAGCGGACGATTGCTTCGCAAAACAGCAGGAGAAAAAAGTTCCTTGCAGTGCTTGGCATCCAATGTGGAGAATTGCGTGATTGTGCAGTC
>JBJOLU010000166.1:0-3096 GCA_046052705.1 Bacteroidota bacterium
GGTTTCCAAGAGTGAGCGATGAGCATAGGTTGATGAAGAGGGTTTTGTGTTCTCTTCTGAATTCGACTGCATCCTCCGGCGCGCATACTTTTAGCGGTTGTTGGCCCAGAGTGCATATTGCGGGCAACTGCAGAAACAACATCGATAGCAGCAACAAGAACAATACTTATCACTACTATAGCAGAGCACATTATGGCAGATATTTTTCAACGATGCCGTGAGTTCACACGAGCTGACGAAGTGAAGGAAGCCGGTTTGTATCCGTATTTCCGCCCCATTCAAGAAAATGAGGGTCCGGTGGTGCAAATCGAAGGCCGCAAAGTGGTAATGGCCGGCTCGAATAACTACCTGGGTTTAACCTCGCATCCGCTGGTGAAAGAAGCAGCCATCAAAGCCATTGAACGCTTTGGTACCGGTTGCAGCGGCTCGCGATATCTAACGGGCACTATCGATCTGCATATTGAGCTCGAAGCGCGATTAGCTGCGTTTCTGGGCTACGAATCGGTGCTGTTGTTTTCCACGGGATATCAAACCGCACTTGGTGTGATTTCCTCGTTGGTCAGCAAGGGCGATTATGTAATTAGTGATAAGGAAAATCACGCATGTATAATTAACGGTTGTGTGCTGGCCAAAGGCGGCTTTGCGGAGTTTATTCGCTACAAGCACAACGACATGGAGGATCTGGAAAAAGTTCTTTCGCGTTTACCGGAAAATGCTTCCAAGCTGGTGGTAACCGACGGCGTGTTTTCCGTATCCGGTGAACTGGTTAATCTTCCGGATTTAATTCCCGTGTGCGAGAAATACGGCGCGCGGATTATGGTGGACGATGCACATGCAACGGGTGTAGTAGGTGTGGGCGGACGCGGTACCGCCAGCCATTTTGGTTTAATTGATCGTACCGACATGACCATGGGTACTTTCTCTAAAACCTTTGCTTCGCTTGGCGGATTTGTGGGCGGCCCCGAACGCGTAATTAATTATATCAAGCATCACTCTCCGGCGCTGATCTTCAGCGCCAGCCCCACGCCGGCCTCGGTGGCTGCAGCTCTGGCCGCTCTGGACATCTTAGAGAAACAACCGGAGTTGGTAGACAAGCTTATTGCCAATGCCGACTATATGCGCAAAGGATTTAAAGAGCTTGGGTTTGATGTATATGAAAGCCGCACCGGTATTGTGCCCGTGATTGTAGGCGATGCCGAGCGCGCAATGTATTTCTGGCGCAAACTGTACGATTATGGCGTGTTTGTGAACGCCTTTGTGCCGCCGGGCGTTCCCCCGAATATGAGTATGATGCGCACGAGCTACATGGCCACACACCAAAAGGAACATTTAGATACTATCCTTGAAGTGTTCGCCAAAGTTGGACGCGAGTTGGGATTTATCGCGTAGAGAGAATGAGTATTGCCCAGTGTTGTTTTACGATCGTTAGCGTCTCTTGTTTTTCTAAGTCATCCAGTTTAGATACTCGCGTATGAAATATCTGCTTATACCGGTGTACCTCGTTGTTGTGGTTTGTTTGGGCAGCGTAGGTTTATTCGCTCAATCCTCCTCCGGCACCACCACGCTTCGTGGCACATTGCTTGGTGCTGATGCCAAGCCAATGAAGAAGGCACAGGTATTTGCCATGCAGTTCTTGAGTATCAACGAGAAGCCCCTTTCGGCGGAGGTTGCGGCCGACGGCACTTTTGAGCTGGCGCTACCTTATGGATGGCATTTGCTGGAGTTTACCGGCACGGAACATCAGCGTGAACGTACCTCGCTCATGTATTTCATCAATCCGGGCATGAGTGTGCGCTGCACATTAGCTTCCAATGCACCCACAGGCAAAATCGACTCGGTGTGTTGTGTGACTTCTGCGGATAATTATTCGTTCGAGAAGCAGCGAGCCATGAAACTGCAGAGCGACGGCACATGGAGGCTAAATGTCACCACCGATCCTGCAGCAAAGGAGTTGGGTTATCAAGTAATAGTGTATACCAATGGCGAGACCGAAGCTCATAGTTTTAACAGCACGGAAGGGATTCGCTACGAGTACGATGGTGGCGGTGATTATCGCTCGATTGTACCGGCAAACAATGGTGTGGCCTCGCTTGTGTTTACTCCCGGCATGTTGGTGAAAGGCAAGAGTGATGCAGAGATCGCATTCCTTGATACCTATGGCGCTGCAGCCAAGAGGATTCTGGATGCGCAGCGAGGCGACATGATGAAATGCTTCACGGCAAACACCGATATAGCTGATGGTAAAAAGACTAATTGGAATGCAGCCAAGCGACGGGCCGAGCTTCGGATGGAAATGAAGAAAGAAGCGGTGCCCACATTAAAACAGCTTCGCATGATTTCGTATTTGTCGTTGCCTGCCCTGCCCGGTGAGGCCACAGGTGTGGATAGCACGGTGGTAGACGACATCTTCGCTACCATTTCGCCGGCCTCGCTCATTTGGGATAATTATGCCGGCGACCTTCACAAGTTCACGCGCATGGGCAGTACCCGCACACGTTCCTACACAGACCGTGTGCTTAGCGAGAGCCCCAGTGCTAATGTTAAGGCTTATGTGCTGTATAGCCGGCTGGCAGAGGCCATGGATCAGAAGCACGATGCCGATGCCCGAGTATTGTATGACCGCCTACTGGCTGAGTATCCCAAAACCTATCCTGCGCAGCGCGCTAAACGCGAGCTGAATCCAAGCCGCACCGTGAAGGTAGGCGCGCCGCTACCGTCGTTTTCGTTTCAATCGTTGGACGACTCCACTGCCAAGGTGACCAACGCCGACATCAAAGGTAGGTGGGTGCTTATAGATAATTGGGCCACGTGGTGCGGACCATGTGTTGGAGAAATGGGCTCGCTCCACGCCGCCTACGAGAAATTCAAAGACAAAAACTTTACCATCCTTAGCGTATCGTTCGACCGCGGCACAGCGGAGATCGCCCGCTTCCGTAACAACAAATGGAAGATGCCGTGGATGCACTGCTTCTCGCCGGGCGTATGGAAAAACGACGCCACCCGCATCTTCGAAGTGAACGGCATTCCCAAACCCATCCTTGTATCTCCCGATGGTACCATCGTGGCTCTTGAAGAGAGTCTGCGCGGCGCACAACT
>JBJOLU010000167.1:0-12132 GCA_046052705.1 Bacteroidota bacterium
CATTTGCTCGCGCACCACTGTTGTGCCCGGCTTTCTGGAAGATTATGCCTGCATGCTGCAAGCAGCGGCCGATCTTTACGAGGCAACATCAGACGAACATGTACTGAGCATTGCGCGTAGCGTAATTGCAACAGTAGAGCGGGAGTTTGCTTCGCAGAATTCTCCGCTGCGGGTATTTACTCCCAAGAGTGCATCGCAGCTGGTGATTAACACGGTAGAAGTGTATGACAATGTGATCCCCTCTTCGAATTCCGTTCTTGCTACAGCCCTGTACAAGATTGGCATCCTCAGCGACACTGAGGAACTTGTGGACCAATCTCTGCGTATGCTGCGGGCTGTGGTTGAAAACACCCGCAAGTATCCCTCGTCGTTTGCTCATTGGGGATCGTTGCTGCTTGATGCCACAACAAACTCTTTGCATGTAAAGGTTGGCGGAGCAGGAGCAGGTACGGTGGCGGAGCAGTTGTATCGCGAGTATCTTCCTAACGTATTTGTGCAACGCATTCCCGAAGCCGCCGTTGGCGCAAACCACGCCGACGCACTGAGCATTATCATCTGCGATCGTCACGCGTGCATGGCGCCCGTGCATTCAGCGGAAGCCGCATTGGAACTACTACGCAGCCACTCAAAGCAATAGCGTATTGCTGAGATTATATCTCATGGAGTTTGCTCATGGCATTTGCTCATGGCATTAGCTCCCGGTATTGTCAATGCTCCTTCGGCCATGATAAAAACAACAACGGCGATCGTCCCGCAAGGGAGATCGCCGTTGTAAAAAAAAAATCAGTCTGTGCTTAGAATCCAAGCTCGCGCAGCTTTGCAATGTTCGATTGAACATCGTCGGCCGACTTCTTCAGCAACTCTTTTTCGGAGTCCGAAAGCTCGATCTCGAGAATCTGCTCAACGCCATTCTTGCCAAGCTTTACGGGAACACCAACGCATACATCATTCAAGCCGTACTCGCCTTCCAGCAGTACAGCGCAGGGAAGAATGCGGCGCTTGTTCTTGGCGATGCTCTCTACCATTTGCACTGCGGATGCCGAAGGTGCATAGTATGCAGAGCCGGTCTTCAAGTGGTTTACAATCTCGATACCGCCGGCCTTTGCCCGCTCCACGATAGCATTGATGCGCTCTTCAGACATCAGCTGACGCAGCGGAATACCTGCTACAGTGGTGTAGCTGGGCAGCGGAACCATGGAATCGCCGTGGCCACCCATCAGCAGAGCTTGCACATCTTCCACGGAACAGTTGAGCTCCATGGCAATGAACGTGCGATAGCGCGCGGTGTCCAACACTCCGGCCATACCAATCACTTTGTTCTTCGGAGCACCGGTGCGCTTCAATGCCAAGTAGGTCATGACGTCCAAGGGATTGGACACAATGATGAAGAACGCGTTCGGCGAGTGAGCATAGGCCTGCTCAACGCAGGAGGAAACGATCTTGGCATTAGCAGCGAGTAAGTCGTCGCGGCTCATACCGGGCTTGCGCGCCAAACCGGCTGTCATGATCACGAAGTCCGATCCTGCTGTTTCTTCGTAGCCGTTGGTTCCCACAACGCGGGTGTCGGAAGCAAGCACGGGCATTGCCTCGTACATGTCTAATCCTTTGCCCTGGGGAATGCCTTCGGCAATGTCAACAATTACTACCTCTTCAGCCATTTCGTAATAGGCAAGATGTTGGGCAGCGGTTGCTCCCACATTGCCGGCACCGATAACGGTTATCTTCATAGTACCCTCGTAAGTAAAGTGATGAATGTATGTTCGGTTGTTGCGAGGTTGAAAGAAGGAATTCTTCTATCAGCCTTGGCGAAAAAAAAATACCCTCTTCAGATGGCCTGAACAGGGTATACAACTTTCAATGAATGCGATCTTATGCTGTTTGCGGATAAACAGAGATCTTCAAACGTTTGCGATCCTTGCGTTCAAAAGTTACTACCCCGTCGATAAGAGCGAAGATGGTGTAATCCTTACCCAGACCAACGTTGTTACCCGGATGCCAGTGCGTGCCGTTCTGACGCGCAATGATATTACCGGCGATAACCTGCTGTCCGCCGAAACGCTTGATACCTAATCTCTGTGCATTTGAATCGCGGCCGTTCTTCGTTGAACCGGCCCCTTTTTTATGTGCCATGGTTAAAGTCTCCTTACGCTACACTTACGTGTGTGATGTGAATCTTCGTGAAATCCTGACGATGGCCATTCATTTTCTGATAGCCTTTGCGACGACGCTTCTTGAATACAAGAATCTTGTCTCCGCGACCGTGCTCTACAATCTTTGCTTTTACCGAACCGCTCAACAACGGCGTTCCAACGCGAGTTGATGAACCGTCTGTTGCCGCAAGAATCGAGGTAAACTCTACGGTGTCATTAGGATTGCCGCTCAAGAACGGAACAACGATGGTGTCCGCTTCTTTGACGTTGAATTGTTTACCGGCGATTTCTACAATTGCATTCATAGTACTACCTGCCTTGCGGTGAATTCATAGGACTGCAAACATAGCGGAGAAAGCCGAATTAGCAAAGCGGTTTTTGTTTTGGCGTTGCGCTTTTCGTTGTTTTTCTTCGTTTTGAGCCTTTTTAGGCCGTTCAAATGCCGGATGGACGGGAAAATCGCCGTGTTCGCCGGGTGCCATGGCAGAAAAGCGCCACAGTTTGGGGCAAAAAAAGGAGCTTGGTACTACCCTCTGCCCTGCTGATGCGCGTCGTTGATTTTCGCGCTCCGCGTATATTCAGCCATTCGATGAAGCGGGATAACTCGCAAAACCGGTGATGGCTAGTATATCGGTTCGCATCGGGACACGATATGAGTGGTAAGAGTGGTTCGTTAGTACCAACCATGCAAGGGGACAATCGATGAATCTGTCTATAGAAGAAATCGCGCTCAAGTTGAAGTCGGCCGCACAGTTCATAGGTCAGCGTGTGGTGAATCGCGAAGAAGTGATAGAGCAAGCGTTTTGCGCGCTGCTTACGGGCGAGCACATGTTGCTGCAAAGTAGAACAGGTGTTGGTAAAACGCTGCTTGCCGAACAACTCTTCGGCATGTTCGACGGCGCAAACATCTTCCGCGTGCAGGCAAGCAAGGAGCAACAACCCGATACCTATTTCGGCGGACTGGATATTGAAGAACTCAAGACCGGTATCATTAGGCACAACACCAAGGGATCGCTGGTGGAATGTGAGTTCGGATTTATCGACGAAATTTTCGACGCCAACGACTTCACCCTACGAGCGCTGCTCTCCCTGCTGAATGAGCGCCGCCTGCTGCGCGGAGTGCAGAATCAGCCGGCGTTAATTCACACGGTACTGGCATCCACGAACTACATGCGCGTAACCGAAGTAACGGAAGCTCTGCTGGACCGCTTCATGTTCAAGGCACTTATACTGCCGGACAAAGAGCCTTACAACCAGTTCAAGATTGCGCAGAAATACTTGCAGCATGGTGGGCGTACCACGGCGCCACCGGCAAAGATTCCTTTCTCCGAGCTGCGTTCCATGCATGATATCATCACCGGCAAGAACGACCAATATCGCATCTCAATTCGTCCGGAAGATCTGTACTTCATGAACCTGGTAGTGCGCCACTACGAGTTCCTCAAGAACCGCGCGCTGCGGGAATCGCACAAAGGGCAGGCATCTTCACACTACAACGATTTTTACATTTCGCCCCGCACGCAGGCAAAGTCCATCGACTTGCTCCGGGCGTTGGCCCTGCTGCGCGCGCGCACATCGGTAACGCACGAGGATATCAGCAAGTTGTATTTCGTGTTCTCTACGGTCGGCGTGCCGGAAGATGTAGCACTGTACAAGAAGGCCTTTAATGCCGTGCAGAATTCTCTTCTCTCGGCTCACGGCTTTGAGCAAATTTCTACGCTGCTTGCGTTCGAGACATTACTCATGCACATTCGCGAGGATCACGAACTGATCAATCTCTCGCTGGGAGAACTCACGCAAACGGCATCGCGCAGAAGTTTCTTCGACTGGTTCAAGGATACTTTCGGAGGGCTGGACAAAACCGTGGCACAGAATCAGCGTTCGCTGGAGAAGTTTTTGTCGGAGTTCTCGCCTGCCTGTGATGAAGTGCGCGAACTCAAAGCAGCAGTGGAGCAGCTTATGACCAAAGTGTTTCAAGAGATAGAGCGCGAGCAAGCCAGGAAGAACGAAGGGGCCACTAAAGCGTAGCTCATGCAAGCGCGCTGAACTCTGCGTGTATGCGTCCTACACCCGAACAAGCTCGCGTATCACGGCGTTGTATTCATTCTTTTCGTTCTGCGTAATTACCTGGCGTGATTCCTCGCGCCATTCGGTGGTATTTACCGGCGGGAAAAACGTATCTGCCTGAACATCGGCCTCCACTTCGGTAACCACAAGCGTGTCTGCGTCGTTGATGCACTGCGCGTATATCTCTCCGCCGCCAATCACAAAGCACTGCTTCTCTCCACGGCTGCGCGCCAACGCGAAGGCATCTTCCGGCGAGCTTACTACATCACAGCCATCAAGATCCAAGTGTGGCCGGCGCGACACAACAATCGTTGTGCGGCCCGGCAAGGGACGGCCAATACTCATGTACGTTTTTCTTCCCATCACAATGTGATGCCCCATAGTGCGCGCGCGAAATGCTTTGAGGTCGTCGGACAACTTCCACGGCAGTGTGTTGTTTACGCCTATACCGCCCTTTTTGTCTTTAGCTACAATGATGACTATGTTCATAGATTTCTGTTGATGTTCACGAATCGTGGAGCGTAATCGCATGCGTGGATTTGATGCTACCTACATCGCCTACATTGCCCACAGCACCGCAAGACCAAGCGCAATTCTGTACACGATAAACGCCGTGAGCGTGTTGGAGCGAAGGAATCGCAGGAAGAAGGATATGCTTGAGTATCCCGTAACTGCTGCCACAATGGATGCCACAACAACGGCAGTCAAATCCGAGGTATCAAGTAACGGTGCGCTCTTCACAAACTCGTACACACCGCTCACAGCGATCGCCGGAATACTTAGTAGAAACGAATAGCGGGCAGCGGCCTCGCGGGTAAATCCCAAAAACAATCCGGCTGATATGGTTGCTCCCGAACGTGATGTGCCGGGAATAAGAGCAAAGCACTGCGCAATGCCAATGAGTATGCCGTCGCGAAGACTAAGGTCTGCCAGATTGCGACGAAGGTTGGCCATGCGATCGGCTGCAAAGAGCACTCCCGACACCACAATCAAAGCCACGGCGATGAGATGCGGATCTTTGGTAATTCCACCCTCTATAAGTTTCTTCACTGCGTACCCCACCGCAAACAACGGAACAGTGCCAATGATCACAAATCTTCCCATACGTGCGTCGTCCGACTGCTGCGTGAATGGAACGCGCTGCAGGTTCTGCCTAAGGAATTGCTCCACTATTGTGCGAATGTCTCGTGCAAAGTACAGCAGCACCGCAGCAAGAGTTCCCAGCTGCACAATAGCCATGAAGGCTGTCCACCGTTCGGGATGCGCGGGGTCGTGAAGGTTCATGAGCGAAGCGCTGAGGGTCATGTGGGCGGTGCTGCTCACGGGTATAAACTCGGTGAGCCCTTGCACACATCCGATAATTATTGCTTGAAGTATGGTCATGAGAATTAGGTGAGGTTGGTTAATCGGAAATGTAGAATGTCCGGGCCGGCTCCGCTATGGTGCCGCTTCGATGTTGATCTTCAACGCGACGGGACTCGCTGCGAATGGTACTTTGAGCAGTAGCGTCTTGCTGCTCTTGCTGTTCCTGCTGTTCGTCCGAGACACTCCACGCACTACGCACAGTTTGTTGCAAGCGCGCAAAACCCGACGACCGCTCTTCGTCGTCGACATGAATAATCGTGGCATCCGTGCGGCGACGGTACATCCATTGTGCCAGGATTCTCAGCTCGTCGATCTCGTGCAGAGTGGGTGTGAGTTGCGGCGCCGTTTCGTCATCTAATGCGGGAGCAGGCGGCGCATAGAGCTGTGCAAGCTCACCACACAGGCCATCCAGCGAGGCCTTGCGGCCTACAATCAATTGCTTCTTCAGGAAGCCGGATCGTAGCGCGAACACCTCCACGCTTTTCTCTCGTTCAGAGGCAGGAATCACCAGCACAACATTGGTGCTGTTCAGCGAAGCATCCGATGCAGACTTGTCGCTGAACACCTTACGCAGCTCTTTTAATCGATTGCGCAACACCGCTGCATTTTCGAATTCCAAACGCTCTGCGCATGCATGCATCTCGTGCTCCACCATAGCAAGCACGCCTTCGGAATAACTGCTCAGAAATGTTCGCACCCGCTGTACTTCCGCGGCATAGTCTTCTTTACTCTGCCGCATGGCGCAAGGAGCACCGCACTTGTGAATGTGATAATACAAACATGGGGCAACCGTTTCCGACGGGTTCAGTTCCTCGCGGCACACGCGCAGACGAAAGTTCTTCTCGATGGTTTGGATCACATCGTACACCATTCCCCTATACAGAAAAGGGCCATAATACTCGGCGCCGTCGTGGGCTATGCGGTCGCACAATTCTACAACGGGAAAATCGGTATTGGTCGTAATGCGCAAGAACGGATAGCGGCGCAACCTCTTGCTCATGGTATTTGCCGGTGGCTTTAATCGTTTGATCTCCTTGGACTCTAACAGCAACGCCGCAAGCTCGCTGCCGGTTTCTTCCCAGCGAATGCTATGCACACTGCGCACCATGCGCGCAATTTTTTCCGGATGATGCGCGCTCATCTGGAAGTACGATCTGACGCGGTCCGCAAGGGATTTCGCTTTGCCCACATACAGCACATTACCA
Source organism: Bacteroidota bacterium (assembly GCA_046052705.1). GTDB lineage: Bacteria > Bacteroidota > Ignavibacteria > Kapaibacteriales > NICIL-2 > JBBATK01. The sequence goes on from JBJOLU010000167.1 coordinate 6,788, forward strand.
TCGGAATCGTGCATGTAATACACACCCGGTGCCTCGGGCAGGGCATCCAAAAAGGGCTGCACTTTTTTCACGACGCGCGGCGGCGTGTGGAAGTTCTTCAGTCTCTTGTTCTGAAACGACACCACATCATAGAGCGTTTCCGCATCGTGCTCCTCTTCCAGCTGCTCAAGAAACTGAATGAGCACATGCGCCGTTGCCTGCGCATCACCAAAGGCACGGTGGCGGGCATCGTTACGTACGTTAAAGTGCGCGGCTACAGCTCCCAGATTTTTCTTTTTGTTCTTTGGCAGCAGGCGATTAGCCAGCTTGCAGGTGCACAGCACATACTCCGTGGGAAGATCCATCCCGTGGCGCAGCAGCCCCTCGCGAACAAAGGATACGTCAAAAGCCGCGTTATGGGCCACGAATACGGCATTGGGAAGTTGCAGCAGCTTATGCACTTCGTGCAATACATCGCGCTCCTCCGGCGCATTAACCACCATGGCATTGGTAATGCCGGTAAGGTTCTCGATAAAGGAAGGAATAAACTGCCGAGGATTCATCAGCGAGCTGAACGAGTGGCGCACCTCGCCATCGCGCACCACCACACAGGCGATCTCCGTCATGCGCCCTTGTGAGGCGCTCATGCCGGTGGTCTCCACATCAATCACAACAAAGTGAATGTCCGAAAGCGGGACCGGGTCTGTATGTTCTGATGTGCTGCTCATCGTTTCAAAATACTATGCATGATCACTACAAGAATGCACAGCAGTGATTTTGTTCTTGAAAGCACGCGGTGATCAAGTAAACGTCGTAATTCCACGATGCGTGTGCATGGCCGGTGCGAATTCATCAAAGAAACAATCGCGAAAGCACTCTAAGAGCTGCGATAAAAAAAAAGCGCCTCCGAGGAGGCGCTTGATTGATTGCTGGTGCGTTACTTCAGGTTTGGATTCCGTGAGCGCTCGCTTACGGTAATGGGCAAGTATTGCCACGTTCCCGCCGGCAAGTGCCAGCGCTTGAAGCGACGTTGATCCAAAAGTCTGTTGCCTGTACAGTTCAACTCTTTGTCTCTTTCCACGTAGATGCTGTCCAGGGTAATGTCCGGCGCATTGGGAAGGAATCGAGAATCCCGAACAAAGTTGAAGTTGTCCAAAGCATCCTGATACTTGAATGGTGCCACACGCAGTATCAGCTCCGCATACATCAGGTAGCACTCCTGCCACGACATTAATGTCATGGGCGAAGTAATTGCCGGATACAATAGCTGGCGCAGCCACTTCTTTGTGCCTGAGATACCGCTCACCGATTCAAACTTGATGCGATTGGTATCGTTGATGTCTGCAGAGGTATAGGTCTGGAAACGATTCGCCAAGGCCCACTGCATGCGGCCTTTGCCGGCATTGTTGTACCAGAAGTTTGAAAGCTCGGTGGAATACTTCAGCTGGAATGGTTTGTCGGCATCGATAAGTGTATTACCTGCTACATCGTATGCTTCTTTGTAACGGCCGGCCATGAGTAGAGTTTTACACAAGAAGGCTTGGTTCAAACGATACTCTGTATTGGCGCAATACTTGTCTGCCAGTTGGAATCTCTCCACCGCACGTTGAAACATGGTGTCCGAGCTCAAGAACGGACCACCGTATAGTGCCATGCCTCCGCGTGTGGGTTCAATGCCGAAATATGCTCCGAACAAGAAGCGCGCAATACCACCATAGAAATATCCGGTGTAGAGGGCTTGATTCTTGAGAATGGAATCGGAAGCTTGAAACTTGTTCATGGAATCAAGGCGGGCCACACGGGTAAGAAGCGTATCGGCCAGAATGCGCAGCTGGCCTACAGCTACGAGTGCATTGTCCACAGAAGTGTTATTCAAATTCACCTGGCCTGTTTCCAATTCATCGTAGGTAGGGAATGTGGCACCGCGAATGTCCAGACTGAACTCCAACTCGTCGGACAAACCGCCGCTCAAAACACTAATCTGCGAGATAGCCGAGCTGTACTGCACCTTCACCCCGTTTATCAGAAATGGCAGCTCACTTACTTGATCCAGTTGATCATCGTTAATGCTGTCTATAGGTGCGTCGATGTTTTGCACAAAGTCGCGGCATCCTATCATAACAAGCAGGAGCACGCACCACAGAAGCGACATTGATTTTTTTATTGAAATACTTTTTTTCATGATTTACTCCTTAAAAGCCAATGGCAATGGTGGCATACAACACGCGCGGGTTCTGAAGCGTGATGAAGTCGCGTCCGCGCGACACCGTAACACGCGATCCGCCGCTGTTCACTTCAGGATCCGGGAACGAATAAGAACTGAACAAAGCCAGGTTGCGAGCTCCAACGGTGAACGCAAATGAGCGAAGAATACCCGGTGCTAATTCAGTAATCGTTGATGTTCCATCCCAACGCAAGCTCAGCTCACGGATGCGGAAGAAATCCGACGACTCGAAGTACTCGGAAGCACCATACTGATTGGGGTCCATCTGCGCATAACGATCGGCCGCGGCCTTGTACTCTGCTGTTCCGGGAGTGAGCTTAGGCGTTACGGTATCCACAGGGAAGAACGATCCGGGCTTGGTAGGAATTCCCAAAGCCGCATGGAGTTTGTTGTATTCCTCGCTGTTTCCAAAGCTGGCCAGGAACTGCTTGGAACGATTGTAAATGGTGCCGCCCAGGGTCCAGTCCGTGAGCAGGTTCAGCGTGAAGTCTTTCAAGAAACGGAAGTTGATGGTAAACGATCCATTGCTGGGTGCAACGGGATTACCGAAGAACTTTCGTACAGATGTATCAACATCGGGCTTGAGGTAAATGCCAACAGAATCATACAGAGCGCCACGTACCGGGTTGGTGTAAAACGCAGCGCGGGGCTGGCCTACAAACACCACGTTCGGCTCCGAGATAATGGGTGGAGCATCGCCAAGATCGTCTACCACATTGTTCGCGTAGTTCCAAATGAAGTTGAGGTCCAATTGGTAATCGGCCGTGCGGAACAAACGAGCGTAGAGGTTGGTCTCGATACCGGTACCGGAAATTGCACCGACGTTCTTACGAACGCTGGGCACACCCACCGACGGCGGCAGAACTACGTTGAAGATTGAGTTTGTTGCATTCTGCATAAAGTAGGTCAGCTCTATACCATAAGCATTCTCGAACTCGAGTTCAAATCCCATCTCCAGCTCTTTGATGCGCTCCGGCTGAATGCCCGGATTACCAAGGAAGGAGATAACTGCACCCGGACCTTCACCGCTATTCTGATTACCCCAACGCAAGAGCGAGCCGTCCAGCAATCCCGGAAGCGATCCGGACTCACCATAAGCAACACGCGCCTTGAGAAGGTTGATTGAACTTGGCAAGCTCGTCACTTTGTCCAAGCGCACAGCTCCGCTGGCGCGAGGATAAAAAATACTCGGAGCATTTACACCTATAGCGCTGGCGTAGTCGTTACGCAAACCCACCGACGCGAAGTACGCATCCTGATAACTGAACTCCTCTTGAATAAACACACCCGCCTGACGCGAATCGAAGAAGCTCTCGCCCGCTGAGATGAATTTCGAACCACTGCCCGCATCAACGATCAGCGTGCTGGGCAAGCTATCCTTCTGGAAAGAAATGGAACGATCGGTCTCGGTATTACCCTGAATACCAACGGTGCTGAGTAATCGCATGTCAGCGTCAATTTTCCATGCATACGATGCCGACAAATCGAAGTTGATTCGGTCCGAGCCATTCTGCTGCGTGTATCTGGATCCGTTGATGATGTTGATGTTGCGATAGTCCATGTTGTAGGGGAAGTACTGGTCGTAACGGAACTGGCGTCCGTCGTAACCCAGTAGCGCGCGGAACGACAGCTCGGTGGTTGGTGCGTAGAGTGCTTCCAGCGAGCCCACAAAGCGGCGCTCACGCTGAATATTCTGAATGCTCACAACCGCCATACTGTCCACTTGCGCGTACGATCCCTGCCCCACGCCACGCTCCATTTTCGGAGCGGAAATAGTGGTTGCACCAAGCAATCCGATAATCGAGTTGTCGCTGATAGGAATATTCGTGTTGCTAAAGGTAAAGCCGGTGCTGAAATTCAATGTCAGCTTGTCGGATGGAAAGGCCGAGAAGTTCGCACGAATAGCATCGCGTTGAAACCTGTTCGTTACAAGCAAGCCCTCTTCATCACGTTTGTCGTAACCGATGAAGTAATTGCACAAAGGATTGCTGCCGCCGAACGAGATATTCGTTGCGTTAATCATGGCATAGCGTGTAGGCACCGAGTCTGCAAGGCCGCGCTCTGTCTGGCGTGCAGAGGAGCTGCCAAAAAGATAATCGGGGAACACACGGTTAGCATCCATGTAGGAACGCATCATACCGGGTGTGTAGGGACGTTGCTGTTCGTTTACACCAATGGTGGTTTTAATATCAAGTGCGTACGAACCCGGTGCTGCCTTGCGCGATCCATGTTTGGTTTTGATGAGCACTACACCGTTGGCGCCAACCGTACCGTACAATGCCGAAGCGGCAGGACCTTTCAGAACTTCAACACTTTCTATAGACTCGGGATCCAGAATAGAAAGAGCGTTGCCCTCCTGACCTCCCACGCCTGCATCGAAGTACGATTGATTTAAACGCACACCATCCAAAAACACAATGGGCTGACCCGAACCGTTCAAGCCACCGCCCGAGCGCACATCAAAACGGAAGCCATTGCCCGCAGAGCCCGCAGTGGTACTCATGCGCACGCCGGCCACTTTGCCGGTGAGCAACTGCGACACATCCTGGTACGAATTGCTCTCGGTGAGTGCGGCGGCATCAACCCTTGCAACGGCAACTTCCGACACACTTTTCTCGGTTCGCGATGCAACACCGGTTACAACCACTTCGCTTAGACCTTTAAGGTCGGGCATCAGTCCGAGTTCCAGAGAAGCCATTTCGCCTTTCAAAACTGTTAGCGGTTTTTCGAGCGTGGCATAGGACAGATAACTCACGCGAAGCACATAGGATCCTACGGGTACTTCGTTGAATTCCACCATACCGTTTTTGTTGGCAACTCTACCCATCGTAGATCTGCCATTGCCGCCGCCGGCCTTAGTCTTTGAACTTTCCAGCAATACTACCGTAGCCGAAGGCAACGCTTCTTTGGTTTTCACATCCAACACCTTTGCCCTGATACTGCCGGTTTGCGCCGACGCGGACAACGACATCAGAATTCCCAGGAACGCTGCAACGGGCAGTGTCCATCGTATTCTCATACAATACTCCTTGATGAAATGATAATGCATGTATTTCCCCAACATGGTTCCGCATCGCTGTGGATAGCGGATGAGCCCTACGGCCGGTGCTCTGTTCTCTGCTGCGCTTTTCCCCTGCGCTGC
>JBJOLU010000168.1:0-9504 GCA_046052705.1 Bacteroidota bacterium
CCGACGCAGGATCTACCGCGAGAGGGCCGGCTCTACTACGGCCTGGTGGTCGTCGTAATACTTGCGAATCACCGCAGCATCTTTGGCTCGCTTGGCATTGATCAGGCACTGCTCCATCATCATGCATATACGAGTAAACACAGCTTTACGATGCGCTTTGTCGTTCACCTGCATCCATGCACGCTGCTCAAAGATGCGGCGCAGTGCAGTAACTGAGGCCAGCGGTCTGCGGGCACTGTCGGCAGCGGCCTTTGCCACAATAGCATCCAGCCGGCGCACATAATCGCCCTGCACATCGGTATGCTCCAAGCCTTCGATCTTCATGCGCTCATCGATCTTCTTGCCGATCTTGGCAATACTCTCGCTGCCGGTAAAATCATACTCGGGCAGGCGGTAAGAATAGGTTGGCTTAATGTACACATAACACTTTCCGTTCGCAGGGAAACCATTGGCATCTAAGGCATCAATAATGTACTTCACCGTATCCAACGGAATGTCTGTATCTGCCAAGAGCAAGCCGGCGCGAAGCAAGGGATCGCGATACCACGATGTTGATTTGCCGAAGTGCTTCATCATGGTTTGCTTCAAGAAGGTTCCCTGATTATACGAGCGCTGAAAATCGCCGGTGGCAAAGGCATGGCGGGTGCGTAATGCTCGAAGTGTTTCCTGCGCGTTGTCCTTGTGACCCAGCAGCTCAAGAATGCCCAGTGCTTGAGACAATCCCACTTCGCAGTAGTAGTCGATGCGTGGCACGCCGGCTATCTGAGCAACTGCCTTGAGATATGCCGCACGACCTTTATGCGCACGAAGATTAGCTATAAAATTGAAGGCGCTGTCCAGTCCCACATCGGCATAGGTGCCTCTGGGAATGTCGATAATTTCTACCGCGCCTTCATCAAGCCAAAAGCGAAGCACGTGATTGGCATCGGCCCTACCCGAAGGAGTATTCAGTCTGCTGTCGATACCGCAGAGCGAGAGGCACACCGAGCGGCCCTGCAGCGGCGGCACCTTTGCCATCGACGACGACATTGCTTGCAGCTCTCCACTTCCCTGAGCGGAATCCTGAGCGTTTTTAGCGCGCAAACGCGCAGCAGCCGAATCTTTTGCCGAAACACCGGCGCCTGTGGTTTGTGATTCCGCAGGCTCGTTTTTGGACTCGTTGTTTGAACAATCAAGCGAGACAAAACACAACCATGCGAACAGAACGCTGCGAGCAACTACCGTACGAAACTTCATGAACCGTTGATGTGCGTAGTGTGATAGGAGTTAAGAATTCGCAAAGTACATAATACCGGCAAACTAGATTTTCATTTGCCGAGCTCAAAGATTCCCCTACGGTAAGCGTCAGGTAGTCTCGTAGGGAAGGATGATGGTGAATGTGGAGCCTTCGCCCAATTCACTCTTTACTTTGATCGAGCCCTGGTGTGCTTCCACAATCCATCGAACAATGGATAATCCCAGACCGCTTCCCACAACGTCGTTGGAGCGGGATTGGTCCACACGGAAGAAGCGGTTAAAAATAAATGCCTGGTTCTCGTCCGATATACCAACGCCGGTATCGCTGATTTCAATTTTCGTTTGCGAACCGCGCGTAGACAGCGACACTTTTACCGAGCCATTGCGAGGTGTGTACTTGATAGCATTATCGATCACGTTAATAAGCATTTGATGCAAGCGCGATTCATCTGCCACAATTGTCACGTAGGGCTGAATATCGGTCTCGAGCGTAATTGATTTATCCTCTGCAAGTATCTGCATGTCGTCGCAGATATTCGTCACCACTTTAGAAATATCAAACAACGCTTTTTGTAGGCGCACTTGGCCCGTTTCCGCACGTGAAATTTCCAAAAGACTGCTCACCATTTTCGACAATCTCATTACTTCTTCGAGCGCACTTACCACCAACACATGGTAATCGTCCGGCTCCATCTCGTTGCGCAGAGCCAGCTCCAGCTCGCCCATCAGAATAGCCAGCGGTGTGCGCAGCTCGTGCGATACGTCGCTGGTAAATTGCCGCACCTGGGTAAACGAAATATCCAAGCGGGCAATCATAGCGTTGAGTGTTGTGGTGAGGCGGGCAATTTCGTCGTTCGTGACGGGCAGGGGTAATCGCTTGCTCAGGTTCTCTGCCGTGATACGCTTTGCGGCGTTGGTAATAATATCAACCTGCTGCAAGGAGTATCGCGCAAGAAGATATCCGATCACAACGGCAAAAACCAACGCAATAGAGAAACCCACTTCGAAGGTATTACGAAGCTGACGAAGAATCTCGTCCACCTCTTGAACACTATATCCCACACTAAGCTCACTTACGCCGCCGCGCATGCACAACACACGTAACGATTGTTTCCGCAAGCGCGCTTCCAGAAACACCTGGCCGGCATCCATACCGTCGGACACATCTGTGTACGTGGGCAAGGAGTAGTCGCGAAGATTTTCGGAACGCCAATAAATGTTCCCCTTAAGGTCGGCGAACTGCACAAAGAAATTTCCCGCTCGCATAAACACGAACGACGGACCGCTTCGTGTAAATATTCCCTGCGATACCAGCGTGCTGAGTTCTTCGAATGAAAGATTATCGATACTAATTCCGGCGGTATCCGTCGTGATGTTTTTGCTCTTTGGCGGGCGAGCCGGTACTGAATCAGGCTTCTGTGAAGCAGCAGTGCCAACATTGGTGGCGGAAGAATCGCGTTGAATTCCCGTCTCCGATTTGCTCTGGCGAATTCGCTCAGAGATGACTACATCCACAGAACGCGACACCTCGGTGAGCATCACATCCATATTCGAATGCAAGCTATTGGATACCGTTACGTAGGTGAATAAACTAAAGGCAACAAGTGCCACCGAAAGAATCACGGTATACCACACAGTCAAACGCACACGCAGCGGTACCCGAAGGTATCGTTGGCGCAGAGTCATGCGTTTGTTTTTTGAATTTCCGTAACCGGGCATAGTTGTGTGGAAGGTTGGCACCCAGATTCATTAGCGGGTGCAAAGTACCAAAAAACTGAAGGCGCGGATCGGGCTATGTGGGCACTGGATATGCGATATGTGTGCGCTAAGGACTCACTGTGTATGCGCTGCGCTATGTATGCGCAAGAGTAGTCCAATCCGCCCCGGCTTGCATGACTGATGTTACGTATTCGTAAAGCGCTCCGCGAGCACCACCGCACTATTGCAACGTATTTTTGCAGCAGAAGTACCGAGCAATCACTCTTTATCCGCTGTGGGAAGCAGCACATATGCGGCCTAAAAAAATACTAGTTGTTGATGATGAGCAGGATCTCTTGGATCTGATCTCCTACAACCTCCGTAAGGAGGGCTACGAAGTAGTTTCGCTCGCAGATAGTACCAAGGCCAAAGAGACTGCAGAGTCTATGCAGCCGGATGTGGTGATTCTGGATGTGATGATGCCGGGGCTGGATGGCTATGATGTGTGCAAGCAGATACGTTCTTCCGGCACCGTCAACTGCCCTATTATGTTTCTCACCGCCAAGGGCGAGGATATAGATCAGATCTTGGGTTTAGAGCTGGGCGCCGACGATTATGTGCGCAAGCCGGTATCGCCGAGCGTACTGGCTGCCCGTGTAAAATCTTTGATACGCCGAGGCGCAGAGAAGGTTCGTACCGAGACAATTACCGCCCCCGAAATTCTGCGCGTGGAAAATCTTGAAATCAATAGGCAGAATTACACAGTACGCATTGCAGACAAAGAGCAATTCCTTCCAAAGAAAGAGTTTGAACTTCTGGCCTTTCTTGTGGCAAACAGGGGAAAAGTATTCAGCCGAGAATCGCTGCTCTCCCGCATTTGGGGCGAAAGCGTGTACGTGGTGGATCGTACTGTTGATGTGCACATCTCTAAGCTTCGCGATAAACTTGGTCCGTACAGCGAAATGCTCGAGACCGTAAAAGGTGTGGGCTACCGCTTTAGGTAAGCACGTTGCCTTTGGCATGCTGAACATCAGCTACTCCGCCGCGCTACCTTGCGTTTACTCCGCCGTTACCCTGCCCACACTCTGCGAAAACACTCTGCGAACACACTCGCAGGGTTCCTTAATGTTTGAATCTCTGTGATACTTCCCCTCTACACAGGCAGAGAATATCGCCATATCCGTTCAGCTTCGCGCATTGCCCTATATTTGCGCAACTAACCTTGGTTCTACCATTATTACCGTATCAAAAGATCATGAAACAAACTCGTTTTCACGCCCTACACCTGGCTCATACAGCTAAAATGGTTGAGTTCGCCGGATTCGAAATGCCCATTCAGTATGCAGGCGGTATCATGCACGAGCATAGTGTGGTGCGCAATGCTGTGGGTGTGTTCGACGTAAGCCACATGGGAGAATTCGATGTGTGCGGTGCAGACAGTTTGGCGTTTCTTCAGAAACTCACGGTAAACGATGTAAGCAAACTGACGCCGGGCAAAGCGCAATACTCCGCTATGTGCCTTCCGCACGGCGGCATTGTGGATGACCTTCTTGTGTACATGCTGGAAGAAAATCACTACATGATGGTGGTAAACGGCGCATGTATGGATAAGGACTGGAACTGGGCGGTGACCAATGCATCCACCTTTGCAGATTGCGTGATCACCAACAAAAGCGACGACATCAATCTGCTGGCCATTCAGGGACCGCAATCGCTAGCCGCGCTGCAAAAGCTTACTTCCACGAATCTCTCGGAGATCCCTTATTACTCCTTTGTGCAAGGATCGCTGGCGGGTAAGCCCATGATACTCTCGCGCACCGGCTATACGGGCGAGCTGGGCATGGAAATATATTTTGAAGGCGATGAATCTGTGTGCACTGAGGTATGGAATGCGGTGTTCGAAGCGGGTGCAGAGTTCGGCATAGAGCCGGTTGGCTTGGGAGCTCGTGATACCTTGCGCCTTGAAAAAGGATACTGCCTATATGGAAATGATATCGACGAAACCACAAACCCCCTGGAAGCAGGCCTGGGCTGGATTACCAAACTTGCCAAAGGCCCCTTCAATGGAAGCGAAGCAATCAGTGCCGTTAAAGAAGCCGGCGTGAGCCGCAAACTGGTTGGCTTGGTTGTTCACGTTGATAAGTTCATCGCACGTCACGGTTACGAGATTCATCACAACGGCGAAGCTGTAGGCGTGGTGACCAGCGGAAATATCGCACCCTCGCTTTCAAAGGCAATTGCTATGGGATACTTGCCCGCACATTTGGCGGCACCGGGAACGATGGTAGATATTTCTGCGCGCGGCAAAACATTCCCCGCGGAAGTAGTAAAGATGCCGTTCCTGGCATAAGGCAGGTACGTGGACCGACGTTCACGTTGTACATAGGATCGGTTACCATTTTTCACGTACTCGTTATGCGTGCTCTTGCAGTTATACCTGCCCGCTATGCCTCTACGCGCTTCCCCGGGAAGCCGCTTGTAGACCTATGCGGAGCCACTATGCTGGAGCGCGTGGTGCGTGCTGCCCAAGCGGCACAGAGCATTACGGACGTACTCGTTGCCACCGACGACATCCGCATCGAGGCGGAGTGCGAACGCATTGGCGTGGGCTGTGTAATGACTTCTGCTGAACTGCCCTCAGGTACCGATCGTGTGGCCGCTGCCGCAGCGGTGCTTGGTGCATCGTACGATGTCATTCTGAATGTTCAAGGTGACGAACCTTTGTTGCAGCCATCGTTGCTCAACGAGCTTGTGCAGGGCTTGGTAGAATCGCAGGCCGATGTATGTACACCTGTCACACCGCTTACGTTGGCAGACGACCTGGATAATCCAACCATTTGTAAAGTGACACGCCGCAGCGATGGCACGGCAATGTATTTCTCTCGGTCGGTAATACCGCATGTGCGCGGCATTCAGGGCGAACGACGGCTGGAAGCAGTGCGCTTTTGGAAACACATAGGATTGTATGCCTACACGCCGGCCGCGCTGGCGCGATTTATTGCCTTGCCACCACACCCGTACGAGCTGACCGAAAGCTTGGAGCAATTGCGTTTACTTGCCGATGGGGCCCGATACATGTGCATCGAAACATTGCACACTCTCATAGCAATAGACACACCGGAGGATGTACTCAAAGTTCGGGCGGCACTTGAACCGCAGGGGTGAGTAGTTCCATAGCCCACCTCACTGCCCACCTCACTGCCCTCCTCACAAACGTCTTATTGCTTGCGCGCTTCCAAGGTAACTTTTATCACAACTTCTTTGTCTTCGCGCGGGCCACGCAATACCGTTACATCCACTATGTCGCCGGGCTTGTGTTGCCCCAGGCAATAGGTTAAATCGTGAATGTTCTTTACCGGTGTTGCTCCAAACTTCGTGATGATATCATCGGCAGCTAAACCTGCTTTTGCTGCCGGTCCGCCCTCGCGCACACCCGTGATATGCAGACCTTTAGGATGATCAGCGTAATCCGGTATCACACCAAACACAACATTAAAACCGGCACTGGCCGATTGCACGGTTTTCACCTTGATAAAATCGGGCGCTGCAGACCATCCTGCCACCGTGCGCAGTATAGACTCGGTAAATCGCACCACCGCTGCCTGCCCCGTGTAGTTGATTTTATCGGGCGTATCGGAAGGGCGATGATAATCGCTGTGCAAACCGGTAAACAAAAACAACACCGGCTTGTCCTTCGAATAAAAAGAGGAATGATCGCTGGGACCAAGACCATCGTCGGTAGTGGTTATAGTAAAGGTCTTTGCAGCGTTCAGACTATCAAGCAAGGGCTTCCAGCGCGAGGAACTGCCCACACCCTGAATGTTGATTTTGTTGTCCTTCAAACGGCCGATCATGTCCAGATTTATCATGCATACTGTTTTCTCCAGGGGAATAAGCGGAGCGCGTGTGTAATGAACCGAGCCCAGCAATCCACGCTCCTCGGCGTTGAAGGCAATGAACACCACGCTTCTGGGAAGTGGATGCGCAGCTACCATCGCTGCAAGTTCCATCATGCCGGCACTACCGGAAGCGTTATCGTCGGCTCCAAAGTGAATCTTCTTATCTGTTCCCGCGTACAACGAATTTTCATCACCGTAGCCGAGGTGATCCAAATGCGCTCCCACCACGATATACTCGTCCGGACGTTCTGTTCCCTGCACCATGCCTATCACGTTATCAATAGTAGATTCCACCGCTTTTAATCCAACGCTCAGAGCAACAGTAGTGTTCGGCAGATCAAAACTCCGTGATGCCTTCGACTTCATGATATACTGCTCCGCCCCAAGCAGCGTGCTGTCCGGATGTTTAGGGAAGAAACGCGCGAGCGCCGAGCGACGCGCGTGAACAATGACTATTCCCGATGTACCGGATTTGGAATCGGCTTGAAGCGGCACCAATACTTCGGCGGAGTCTCCTTGTGGATGCACAAAGATTACGCCCACAGCACCGTGTTCTCTGGCATTGATAGCGCGAGAACGCATGGCCGCCGTACCTTTAAAAGCTGCGTGCGGATTGTAGTTCGCCGGGTCGCCGGTAAGCACCACCACCACTTTTCCTTTTACATCCACACCGGCGTAGTCGTCGAGGTTCTTGGTTTTGTCGGTGATACCAAATCCCACAAAGGCCAGGCCGCCGCTTACACTTGCACTGCTGCTGAACCCGACGGGCGTGTAGTCTATGCCGGTCTTCCAACCTATCTTCATGGGCTTGAGTTCCGATACCGGAACAAAAGGCTTAGGAATAATCACGCCAAAGCTCACAGAGTTGTCTCCTGCAAGCTCCACGCCGGAGGGCACGGTGAACTGCTGCGTGTACGAACTGCCTACCGAGCGAAGTCCCATCTTCATAAACTCCGAGCGAATGTAGGCCACGGCCTTTTCATTGCCCGGTGTACCGGGATAACGTCCCTCAAAATCTTGCGACGCCAGCGTATACACATGATTGCGCAAGCGAGTGGCAAGAGTGTCGTCCTGCGCAAACACGGAGTGTGTAATCAACAGCATCAGTGCCAGGCCATAAGTGGCGCGTGTGGCGCGAGCGGTGTGAGTGGCTTGTTTGAGAGCGCGAGCGAAAAAACGCATACCCGGAGACCTCATATTGTGAGTTGGTAAAGTGATCGACAATGCAAGTTACACGCTGCGATTGCGTGATGCAATCGGGCAGCGTCGAAGCTACAGCTCCGCAGCGGCAAGGTGCCACGGGTGGTAGGTTTGATCGCTGAGATTCCGGTACACATGCGAACCTGTGTATTTTGCGCCGCGACACACTGAATCATTTATGCGCGAAAAATTGCGATCACTGGCCTCCGACACCGCAGTGTATGGAGCAAGCACTATCATACAGCGCTTCCTGACGTTTCTTCTTACTCCGCTGTACACCAACTACCTGACGATGTCGGAGCTTGGCGTGGTGTCTAACGTGTACGCCCTTATTGCCTTTGTCAATATTCTTTATGCCTTTGGTTTTGAATCGGCCTTCATGAGATTTTACCGAGGCGACAACAACGAAAAGGCCTTGGTCTTTACGCAGAGCTTTGTACCCGTGGTGGGAATTGCGGCCTGCATGTCCGGTATTCTTTATGTGCTTCGTGCGCACACGGCACCTTTTGCCGGCATTGGGCCGGATGCACCCTCTTCGCTCTTCGCATTGGTACTGCTCATACCCTTTCTGGATGCTGTTTCTATCATACCGTTTGCGCAGCTACGCATGGAGCGCAAAGCTCGACGCTTCGCCACGTATAAAGTGCTGTCGGTGGTGGTGAATATTGCATTGAACGTGATACTCGTTGTGGGTATGGCGTTGGGCTCGCGCGGTGTGTTTATTGCAGGCGCATGTTCGTCGATGGTTTCGGTGATACTCGTTGCGCCGCACATTGCTCGCGGGCTGCGTCGTGGAGCTTCGCGCCTACGTGAGCTTGCTGCCTTTGGCATTCCCACCATTCCGTCGGGCTTTGCCTCGATGCTGCTGCAGGTGGCCGATCGCCCTATACTTACTGCCATGACGACGCCGCTTATTGTGGGTCTTTACAATGCCAATTATCGCCTTGCCATTCCCATGATGTTGTGCGTGTCGGTGTTTGAGTATGCATGGAAACCATTCTACTTGCAACATGCCGAGGACGACGATGCCCCGGTGTTGTTCGGCCGCATCTTCACGTACTTCACTTTGATGAGCGCGCTGGTGTTTCTGCTTATCAGTTTGTTTGCCTCGGTGGTGGTGCAGCTTCCTTTTCCCGGTGGCACCCTCATTCATCCTTCGTATTGGCAGGGACTGCATATTGTTCCCATCGTGGCTGCAGCCTACTACTTTGCGGGCATGACCTCGAACCTCTCCGCGGGTTTGCACATCACAAAAAAAACCGGACGATTGCCGTTGGTGGTTGGTTCTGCCGCCGCCGTGAACATAGCGTTGAATGTGCTGCTTATTCCCACACTCTCGTACACCGGAGCCGCATGGGCCACCTTTGGCGCATACGCTGTTTCGGCGTGCATCATGCTGCTGAGCTCGCAGAGGGTATTCAACGTGCAGTATGAGTGGTGGCGTGTGCTGCGCATTTGGGTGCTCAGTGCT
>JBJOLU010000169.1:0-3298 GCA_046052705.1 Bacteroidota bacterium
TTTGAATGGTTGTTTCGCCAAGCGATACAGTACCAAGCTGATTACGAAGATTGTATTTGATTACCTCGCCCGCATAGCTGCTGCCGTTGTCGTTGAACACCGGATACCCGATCATGTTGCCGGCGGAATCTTTTGCACCGGTGCTGTTGAGCAGCCCGCTGTCGAAGAAAATCTCTATCACTTCGGATTGCAACACTCGAGCGCGAAGTGCCGTCTCTGCCGAACCACGCAATCGCATTTTCTTGCTGCGCAGAGAGAACACCACAGAGTCTTTTGCTTTGTAGGTAACGACGGTATCCACTCCTCCCGAGGAGCGCATTGGCACGCGTGCGGAAACACCCTGAAGTGAGTCAGAAGTACGTAGGCCGGAACTGCTGTCTGCAGAGTTTGCTACATCATAGTGACGAGCATGGGCACGCGCGGGCGTTGACGCAAAAATGAAGATGCCGAGAAAGAGGGAGAGGAAGAGAAAGAGAAAGTGGAAGTGGAAGATGAAGAGAGATTGGAAAAAGGTACGTGGAATACTAGGAAGCATAGTCCCTAAGCGGTGGGTATGCGCATGCACACACGGCGTCAACCGGTGTGATGGTGCCGTCAAGGACAACTTCAATGGACGCAGATGAACTTCCGGCACGGGCTGTTACTCAAGTCGTTTGCATTTCACGCCTTTCGGAAGGCGAAACGAATAGCGTTCACCTACCGGATCACGAACAAAATCAATAACCGCAAAGCGAGCGCTGGCATTACGCGAAGGAAATTGCATTGTCAGTGTGGATGGAAAATTAACTCCGTTTCTATTGCGAACATCATCAAAGCGCATGCTAAAAATGATCTCTCCCTTTCGGCTCTTTCGCTGGTAGCCATACAGAGCACCGTCGGATGTTCTCACCTTTGCCACATCAATAAACGCGGTATTCTCTGTGTACGCCCATACAGACGATGAATCCTGTGCTGAGAGATACTTGTACGAGGCCGCGGGAAAAGGAACTTCCCATCGGGTAAGATGCATGAAGTCTGTGAAGGTTAAAGGGAAGGGAAGAGACGATACAACCTTTGGTGATTCGGGATCGCCCTGCACCGCCTCCGAGCGCAGCGCATCGTAGTACACAACCGAGTTCTTTGATGCTGCCATTTTTCCCACAAGAACTCCGAAGGGACCATATACTGTCAAGGCCATTGAATCCATGCCGCAAATGCCTATGGCACAGCTGCCCTGCACTGTTCCGGTTTCCTCACTCTCCAGTTCAACTTCAGAGGTCAATGAAAAGGCCCGCAGGGAATCATGAACATGGATTGGCGGCATAGGTCCCCGGTTGTTGATTTGTTCTGCGCGAGTTGCAGGCACAGAGGCATCAGCGCCTTGAGCTGTGAGTTTCGAATTCGTAACACACAGCAGAAGCAGCGTAAAAAGCGTAATAGAGGCAGTTTTCATCGAGGTATGGTGATAGTTGGTTGGCCGTTCAAACGAAAAAAACTCCACGTTCGTCCGTGAGACTCACTACGGCAAACTACCGCATTAAGCTACGGCGCGCTGTAAGGCAATTTATCAGTACAGTTTCGATTACCTTCGGGCCAACTCCATGATTTACGTAACTCGCCGCACCCAGTTTTCAGCAGCGCATCGTTTGTTCAATCCTACATGGAGCGACGAAAAGAACGAGGCGATATTTGATAAGTGCAATAACCCTAAAGGGCACGGGCATAACTATACGCTGGAGGTTACCGTGCGCGGAGTGCCTGATGCGGAGACGGGATATGTGATCGACCTGAAGAAGCTGCGAGATATCGTGGAAGAGAAAATTATCGATAAGGTAGACCACAAGCATCTGAACTTCGATGTCGATTTTCTGGCAGGGATCATACCTACCGCAGAGAACATCGTGTTGTGCTTTTGGCAGATCTTGAATAATGAAATCAAGCAGGGCACACTGCACAGCATCAAGCTGTTTGAATCCGACAACAACTTTGTTGAGTATTTCGGCGAGCCTATAACCATTCAGCGTTACCAATCAGTTCAAGAAGGAGAGCGTTCCCATGGGTAAAACATTTACCATCCGCGGTGGAAAGAGAATAGAAGAATCCGCAGCGCGCGAGTTTCCTCTCGTGAACAGTCTTGGCTATCCGGTATTCGATGCCAATGCATCAATGCCGCTGAGCGGCGACGAGCGCGCAGAGATCCTGATGCTCGTCGAGAAAAAGTTGGAAGAAGTATTGGATATAATGCGTATAGATCGCAACGATCAAAACAGCGCAAATACTCCGCGCCGTGTAGCCCGCATGTGGGTGAACGAGCTCTTTGCCGGCCGCTTTGAACAAGCGCCTCCGGTCACTGTTTTTCCGAATCGCAAAGACGTTGACGAGCTCGTGATATCCAAAGGCATCAAAGTGATGTCTGTGTGTTCACATCATTGGCAGCCCATCAGCGGTGAATGCAGTATAGGTTACTTGCCGGACAAACATGTAATAGGGCTGAGTAAGCTTTCGCGCATTGTGGATTGGTTTGCGCGCCGCGGGCAGATCCAGGAAGAGCTGGGCGAGCAGATCGCTGATTACCTGCAGGAGCTTATAGAGCCCAAGGCATTGGGTGTGGTGATTTCCAGCAAGCACTACTGTATGATAGCTCGAGGCGTCAACGCCGACGAATCCAGAGCCGACATGATCACGTCGGTAATGCGAGGGGAGCTTCGCGATAATCTGAACTTGCGAAACGAGTTCTTGAAATTGATTGGCAGATAAAAAAGAAGCGGGGCAACCCGCTTTTTTTTTGTGTGGTAGTTTGCGTGCTCAAATGTTCGCGAGCTCTTTTGACGGCTCAACACTGAACACCGGCGCACTCGGTGTTTTGTACCACACGGGAGCGCTCGCAAGAGGAGTGAGGTGCCCTGAACTTGTATGCATCAGTTATCATTGAAATCAACGAGACTTCCGGCGATGAGCAAAAAGTACAGCAACACTCCGCACTCGGATTACGAAATGCCATACTGGAATGCAGGCCGGCTTGTTGCCGGAGTGGATGAAGCCGGGCGCGGTGCTCTGGCGGGACCTGTGGTAGCAGCTGCCGTGGTCCTTCCTGCAGATACCACTATTCCCGGACTTCGAGATTCGAAGCTGGTTCCTGAAGCGAAGAGAGAACAACTCTTTGAACGCATTTGCGAGATAGCTATTCACTATGGTGTAGGAATTGTAGAGCCGGATGTGATTGATGATGTGAACATTCTTGAAGCAACGATGCTGGCAATGAGAAGCTCCGTTGAGGCATTGGTGGTGTCGCCGGATCATGTATTCATCGACGGAAATC
>JBJOLU010000170.1:0-14829 GCA_046052705.1 Bacteroidota bacterium
CAAGTTTGTGTACGCGTATCGCCAACTGATCCAGTTGCTCCTTCATCTCGGCCACATCAACTTCCGGGCAACCGAAACGGGATAGTTGCAAACACACCGACTCTAAATCGATATCGCGCTGTTCGGCGTGTGCATCCACCATCTCGCTCATCACTTCAAACAGTGCCTCGGTTTGCAGAGCACGTATGCATGCTTGCGCATTCACGGATACGGTGGAGTCTTTATGATCGGCCTGTGCTTGCGAAGCCAGGACCTCGCGCAGCACGGGAACGATGCTACTTCCATAGCTGATAAGCTTGGTTTGAACAGCCGTTGTCACGGCTGTGTCCGTATCATCGAGCAGCGCAAGAAGCGGACGAATCTGGGGGTCTATGTTTGCTGTGTCAGGCATTCATTGTAATCGTTATCAGTTAGACTACTTCACCGCGGGCAAACCGTGTATCCTTGTTAGCTCTGTCGTCAGATACTCGAACGCTTCAGCCGGTGAATTGACAAACTTGAAAAGTTGCAAGTCTGCATGATCGATCATATTCATAGCCGCCAAGTATTCGAAATTGATGACGTTCTTCCAAAACTTCTCGCCGTAAATACAGATAGGCATGTTCTTGCGAAGTTTCTTCGTCTGCACCAGCGTCAGAACTTCCATCAGCTCGTCCATGGTTCCGAAACCGCCCGGAAAAATAACCAATGCTTTTGCCAGATACACGAACCAGAATTTTCGCATGAAGAAATAGTGGAATTCGAAATTCAATTCCGGCGTGATATAGGGATTGGGATATTGCTCGAAGGGTAACGAGATATTCAAACCAACGGATTTCCCGCCCGCCTCGAAGGCACCGCGATTCCCGGCTTCCATAATACCCGGCCCACCACCCGTGCACACCACAAAGTCGTTGCCCTCGGGCAATCGCATAGACCAATCGGTGATCAAACGGGCAAGCTCCACGGCGTCGTCGTAATAGGCGCTCATCTCGCTGCGAATGGTCATCGCATGGATTTTTCTCTCGGCTTCGGCCTTTTCCTCGCCCAAGGTATTATTGGCGTGCATGTGCAAAGCTTCTTTCTGCTCTGCGTATTGCACACCGGACTGTATACGAGCAGAGCCAAAGAATATCACCGTGCTATGAATGTTATTCAGCCGAAGGTGTAGGTCGGGATGTTGATACTCCGCCATCATGCGTAGAACTCTGGCGCGGGGTGAGTGAAGGAACTCTTTGTTATCGTAGGCTTTGGAAGCTCTATCCAGCGGCTCGGGTTTTTCGTTATTCGGATTCATGATTGATGTGGAGTGTGATGTGGTGTGTGATAGGCAGGATCAGCGGTTGAAGGGCAAGGAATGCACCGTGCACGATTGTTCGTTGCCGCTGTTTGAATCTCTTACTACAACCGTGCTACCGGCTACAGCATACTCTGTACGAATGTACGCCAAAGCAATATGTCCCAAGCGCGGAGATTCGCACGAGGAAGTCACCACGCCAGGCTCTGCGTCCGGAATAATCACCGCGCTTCCCTCGGCTATGCTTTCCGCACACTGCAATCCCACAAGCCGAACCTTTACCTTGTTGTACGAATCAAGGCGGGCAATAACCTCTTGACCTATATAGCAGCCTTTGCGAAAATTGATGTAGTGCAGAAGATTTGCTTCGAGTGGATTATGATCTGTAGTCAGCTCTTTGTCTACTGCGGGAATTCCCTGTTCAATGCGAAGAACATTCGCGGCGGCATCGTCCATATGCGGAATATGGGCAAAGAGCGATTCGGATGCAGACGCGGCAGAACCCTCTTGACTATCCGCGGTCTGCGCCAAGACCACATACGATTGCTCATTACGCGGCTCGATTCCAAAGACAATCAGATGCTTGTCATCTCGAACTCCGCGATAGACCGCGTTCGGAGGAAAGGGTTGTACTGTGTGTTCCGCAGCGGAAAAGCCACCGGCTACTACATCTGAGCAGGCCGCTGCAGCATCGCTACCGCTAATCTCATAACACTCCCACGATGCAGAGCAATCACGAACACGAACGTCGTCCATGATGATATAGGTTTGCAGATATCGCTGCACCTGTTCAAGCCGGGCGGCCGACACCACAAGCAGCAGATGTGTCTCGTGAGGAACAACTCTTACCACGTCCAGTATTCGTCCCTTGTCTGTACAAAAGAGCGTAGTGCGCATTACGTTGCCGCCAACGTCACGCACATCGTTGGTAGAAATGCGCTGAAGAAAATCTATGCTATCCGATCCCTCAAGACGAAGCACGCTAAGGTCAGAACGCCGTAACCACTCTGCCTGATGAATTTTTTGCTCTGACAAAACTGTTATTGACTCTGCCATATGTTCGGAATGAAATGGGTAATTTTCTGATATGAAGAACATCACAAACATAGCCGGTTTGCGTGCTGCGCTCTTGCTAGGACGCACGTGCTTGGCATTTCTTTTCGGTCTTATTTTTTCCACATTGGTCACCTCGCCATGTGCTCTGTGCCAAACTGTAGACACCTACCGTGTGTACCTTAGCAACAAAGGCATAGCACCCTTCGTTCCCGGCAGCACAGTGTACAACGAAACCAAAGATCTGCTCAGTGATCGTTGCTTGAAACGTCGCGCCAAAGTTTTGCCCAAGGATGCTCTTTTCAGCATTCAAGATGCACCCTTGTACGCACCCTATGTTGAAGACATAAAAAAAACCGGCGCTGTGGTGTTGTTGCGTCTGCGTTGGAGTAATTATGTGGTAGTGGAATGCGACTCTTCTACTGCAAACACTCTACGATCCAAACCGTACGTACGGGCTGTTACTCGTACTGCAGAGCTCTTTAAAACCCTCTCGGCGGAGGCCCGACTTTGGGACCAATCATCTTCTGCACTCATCGCCCAATCTTTGGATACCGGTTGTGGTAGCTTCAGATACGGACCGTCTTACAGGCAGAACAACATGCTGGGTGCCACAACTCTTCATGCCATGGGAATCACCGGCAGCGGTGTGCTCATGGGAGTGATTGATAATGGATTTCGATGGCGTGCGCACGATTGTTTCAATAATCTGAACATCGTTGCCGAGTACGATTACATGTTCAACGACAGTCTTACCGGTAACGACTCCCTTGATGTGCCTAATCAGGACGGACACGGTAGTGCCTGCCTTTCTATTGCTGCAGGCTTCCTGCAAGACTCGATCATTGGCACGGCACCCGGAGTTTCGGTACTTCTGGCAAAGACTGAGGACATGCGCTACGAGCGGCGCATAGAGGAAGACCGGTACGCTGCCGCCATAGAGTGGTTTGAGTCCAGAGGAGTGGATGTGAGTTCATCTTCGGTGGGATATTATGATTTAGACTCCACAGACCTCAGTTACAGCTTCGATTCCCTGAACGGTCGCGCAAGTATTTGTGCGCGTGCCGTGAACATCGCTACCGCTATGGGAATGATCTGTGTTACAGCCGCAGGAAACAGTGGCGGGTCGGAGAAAACGATTATTACGCCGGGCGACGCCGACTCCGCATTTACCGTTGGCGCATTTCGCGACGACAGTTTGAACGTAGCCGGGTTTACCTCGAAGGGTCCTAACGCAGCCGGCTTGATTAAACCGGACTTTGCCACACTTGGATCTGACGTAATCACCATGAGTTTTGCCGGCCGCACTGCTATCAGCGCGGGCAAGGGTACATCCTTTGCCACTCCGGCAATGGCCGGCGGCATAGCACTATTACTCAGTCAATTCCCTTCGCTTACTCCGTATACCGTTCGCGCCTTGCTTCGCAGGGCATCGTCGCAGTCTGTACCCGACAATGCTGTAGGTTATGGTCTGCCGAACATCATGAAAGCAGCAGAGCAGCACAACATTGTGGTATCTCCCCTTGTTACCTTCCCGGGGTCGTGGTATCAAACAGTTGTGTTTCATCTGCGCAGTGAGTATGCGCTAACGGGAGCTTCTATCACTGTTCGTCGTGCCGACCTTCCCGATCAGGATATACCTCTGCAAAGTTCTGCCATACCCCATCAGTACTTTGCTCGCGTGCCATACGGTACTCCACGTTCGGAGTTTGAGATCACGCTTAATGTACGAGACAGTATTCGCTCTCGCGTGTATCCGGAATCCGGGGCGATTATGATTCGCGACGGTGAAACTCGTATTCCTTGCGGCATCTCTGTAGAGGAACTGGTGAGCGATGTTCCCTCTACCCACGACGATTCCAATCAACGAGCATCCCTTCACACTGCCGTGCCCTTCGGTACTCCCTTTGTGGCAGTTGGCCACGAGGACATGGAAGGAAATGTAGATGTATGCGATATGTTGGGCCGCTCCATGCTCTCGCAGCCGGTAACAGCTACGGCTAACTTTGTGAACATCTCATCGCTGACCCGGGGATTGTATAAGATCACTCTTCGCAGCACCGGCTCGGTAACATCACGCACTCTTCTGATTTTCTAGTGAATACATCTGTAGTTGTCATTAGCGGCGCCGATGGCGCCTTAGGACAGGAAGTAT
The DNA here is from genome assembly GCA_046052705.1 of Bacteroidota bacterium. GTDB lineage: Bacteria > Bacteroidota > Ignavibacteria > Kapaibacteriales > NICIL-2 > JBBATK01. The sequence continues at coordinate 4,485 of JBJOLU010000170.1, forward strand.
GCTTGGCGTTTTCCTCGGCAGGATGGCATGTGCATGCCTCGGTACGAAGTTCAAGAAATGAACAGTTGCTGCTGCAAAACGGCGCGAACACTATAGGCGTAGCAGACCTTTTGGATGCATCGGCGTTGCGCCGGAGTTTGGCGGACCTACCCGAGATACATGCAGTTGTGCACTGCGCCGGCGGTATCTCTGCCGGAAATCCACTAGAAGAAACATCTCCGGAGGATTTTGAAGCAATGATCAATCTGAACGCGCAATCCACCTTCAACATCCTGCATTGCACTATGCCAAGGCTGAAGCAAAGTGGTGGCACTGTGATTACTATTGGCGCACAGTCTGTGCTTTATCCGGCGGCTAATCGCGCTGCATATACGGCAGCAAAAGCAGCAGTAGTGGCACTAACGCAAGCAGCCGCGGAAGAAGGCAGGTCCTACGGTGTACGCGCTCACGTTATAGTGCCGGGCATTCTGAAAACGGCTGCAAACATGGAGTGGGCCTCGAACGGTGAAGAATCGTCGTGGATAGAACCGCACGATGTGGCAACCACGATACTATCTTTATGCTCAGCACACAGTTCACACATTAGTGGGCTAATCATTCCCATGATTCACAAGGTAGGATCCTGAACGAAACCATCCTCGCTCACCTTAATCCCTGCGGGCTACCGACGACCGCATCATATCGCAATTCATCTGCGCGATATATTCTACACTAATGCCCTTGGGACATGCAGCTTCGCACTCATAGTGATTGGTGCATCCGCCAAAGCCTTCGCCGTCCATGGTAGACACCATGTTCAACACACGCTGTGAGCGCTCTGATTGGCCTTGAGGCAGTAGGCCCAGGTGCATTACCTTGGCCGAGGTAAAGAGCATAGCCGATGCGTTAGGACATGCAGCTACACAGGCGCCACATCCTATACAGGCAGCGGCATCGAACGCTCGATCGGCATTTGGCTTGGGAATGGGAATAGCGTTGGCGTCCGGAACTCCGCCGGTGTTTACGCTCACATAGCCGCCCGAAGCAATGATGCGATCGAACGATGAGCGGTCCACAACTAAGTCTTTGATCACAGGAAAGGCCTGCGCGCGCCATGGTTCAATGGTGATCTCGTCGCCATCGCTGAACTTGCGCATGTGCAACTGACATGTGGTGGTAAGCTTCTCGGGACCATGGGCAATACCATTGATCATCATGCCGCAGGAACCACAAATACCCTCGCGGCAATCATGCTCGAACGCCACCGGCATTTCGCCTCGCTCAAGCAGCGACTCGTTGAGTACATCCAACATCTCCAAAAAGCTCATATCCGGGCTCACGTTGTTCAGCTCGTAGCGCTTCATAGAGCCGGATGCAGAACTGCTTTCCTGTCGCCAAACGTTTAATATTAACTTCATAGATTCAATCCTTGTTATTCGTAGTACGATAGCAAACCATCACGGGTGCAGAAATTCACGCAGAGATCTTCGTAGAACTCTTACTTGTAGCTGCGAACTGCCAAGTGAACGTTTTCAAAGTTCAACTCTTCTTTGTGCAACTCCGGTGCCGCATTCGGGCCTTTATACTCCCATGCAGCCACATAACTGAACTCGTTATCGTTTCGTTCTGCTTCACCATCGGGCGTTTGATATTCCTCGCGGAAGTGACCACCGCACGACTCATTTCTGTGAAGAGCATCGCGGCACATCAATTCACCGAACTCCAAGAAGTCCGCTACTCTGCCGGCTACTTCCAGGTTCTGGTTGAGCTCCTCTCCGCTGCCCGGTACATTCACATTGTTCCAAAACTCTTCTCGCAGCGCAGGGATACGCTCCAGAGCGGTCTTCAGACCATCGGCTGTTCTGGACATACCGCAATAATCCCACATGATTTTTCCCAGCTCGCGGTGGAACGACATTGCAGAACGTTTTCCGCGAACATTCATCAAGCGATTGATGCCGTTGGTAACGGACTCTTCGGCCGCAACAAACTCCGGATGATCGGTTGTTACCGTGGTTTTGGGATGCGAAGCAAAGTAATGGCCAAGTGTGTACGGGATCACAAAGTAACCGTCTGCCAGGCCCTGCATCAGAGCGCTGGCTCCCAAACGATTTGCACCGTGATCGGAGAAGTTCGCTTCACCAAGTACGTGCAAGCCGGGGATGTTGCTCATCAGGTTGTAATCCACCCACAAGCCGCCCATGGTGTAGTGCACTGCGGGGAAAATTCGCATAGGCTGCTCGTAGGGATTCTCTGCCGTAATACGCTCATACATTTCGAACAGATTTCCGTAGCGCGCTTCCACAACTTTTCTGCCTAATCTCTTGATAGCATCGGAGAAATCCAGGTACACACCCAAGCCGCCCGGGCCTACGCCACGGCCTTCGTCACACACTTGCTTTGCAGCGCGCGAGGCGATGTCTCGTGGAGAAAGATTACCAAAGCTGGGATACTTACGCTCCAAGTAATAATCGCGCTGATCTTCGGGGATCTCGTGAGAAGGTCGTTTGTCGCCGGCATCTTTGGGCACCCAAATGCGGCCATCGTTACGCAACGATTCGGACATCAAAGTGAGTTTGGACTGATACTCACCACTCACCGGAATACAGGTGGGGTGGATCTGCGTGTAACACGGGTTTGCAAATGCCGCACCACGTCTGTGAGCACGATACGTAGCTGTTACGTTTGAATTCTTCGCGTTGGTCGAGAGGAAGAACACATTTCCATAACCACCCGTACAGAGCACCACCGCATCGGCAGCATGACGAGTAATCTTGCCTGTTACCAGGTTTCTGGAAATCACTCCCTTTGCGTGACCATCGATAAGCACCAGGTCGAGCATCTCTTCTCGGTTCCACAAGCGGGCTTTGCCTTGGCCTACCATACGCATCAATGCTTGGTATGCTCCAATAAGCAACTGCTGCCCTGTTTGACCACGCGCATAAAATGTACGCGATACTTGGGCTCCGCCGAAGGAGCGGTTATCCAAGAGTCCGCCGTACTCGCGTGCAAAAGGAACACCCTGAGCAACGCATTGGTCGATGATATTCACGCTCACTTGCGCAAGACGATACACGTTTGCTTCACGGGCTCGAAAGTCTCCGCCCTTCACCGTATCGTAGAACAAACGGTAAATACTATCGCCATCGTTTTGATAATTCTTCGCAGCATTGATACCACCCTGCGCTGCAATGGAGTGAGCGCGTCGGGGGCTGTCGTGAAAGCTGAGCACATCCACCTGATACCCAAGCTCGGCAAGTGTGGCTGCCGCGGATGCACCGGCCAAACCTGTTCCTACAACTATTACTTTATACTTACGCTTGTTGGCAGGATTCACCAGCTTGATATCACGGCGATGACGGTCCCACTTTTCTTGGACCGGGCCTGAAGGAATCTTCGAATCTAATTGCATTGTTACTCCGTTGATCTAGTCGTCAGTTGTTATTGAACTATACCCGACATTACACTGATAGGAATGGAAACAAAACCTAACCACAACACAGTGGCTATTGCAGCACCAGCTTTGAGCACCATTGGGGTATACCGCGGATGGCGGAATCCCAAGGTTTGTACCGCACTCTGAATTGCATGTTGAAGGTGCATCATTACCATGCTGACGCAAAGAATATACACCACGCTAATCCATGCCTCGTTAAAACCGGCCACGGTCATCTTGTACACATCGTGTGTTGTTCTGCCATCCGGAAGCATCCATGTTCCCGTGTAATGTTCCGGCTGGACTTTTCCCCATGTAAAATGGGCAAGGTGAAAAATCACAAAAGCAAGAATGGTGAGTCCGGTATACATCATGGAACGCGAGTACAGCGTGGAAGCCACCGGGGTTTTCTTTGCATACTCTACGGGGCGAGCCTCTGCATTGCGCTGACGCAAACGAATGGTGAAGGTTACGTGAAGAACCAGCGACATCACCATAACGATGCGCAAGATCCACAATAGCGGACCCAAATCTTTGAGCCCTTGGGCATACTTGTTAAACGCCATCGGGCCGGTGTACAGCAAGAGGTTGCCGCCAAGGTGCCCGATCAAAAACAACACGAAAAGCAGACCGCTGATTGCAACCACAGCTTTCTGCATTACAGTAGATTGAAACATAGAATTTGAAGTGGCCATACAAAAAATCAATGGTAAAGTTCAGCATCAGTCGATGCCCTATTGCTTGAGCCCTATATCACGAAAAACCGCGCAGTTCATTGCGTTGATGACTGCAAAACTACATAAACTTTTGCCCGGTCTCAACCACACACTGCTAACCGTTGAAGAAGGGATGAAGACGGGCAGAAGGAAGGATTATGAAAACAGGGATAAAGGACCCGGAGTGTTAGCCGTACAAGGCATGATTTTGCGGTGGAACTCCGCATGCACTTCTCACGCACACCTTCCGGAGCTATATTGCCCGGGCCATTCACGGCTCCGTGACTGCTTTATTCACAAACTTCATCCGCAAAATGAAAACAATGCTTCGCTCAGGGCTCTGCAAGAGCTCCTTCTCTAGCCTGAACTCAAGCTTGATTGTTCGCACTATGGCAAGCATAGTAGCTTCCATAATTGTACTTGTTTCATTTCAAACACACGTGCTTGCGGGCGATGTGAATATCGGTCCCTTTGTTCATGCCGGCGCCGGAGTGAACACCACGGTGGCTCAAGGTTGGAAAACGGGACCGGCCTTTTCGGGAATGCCTGATATAGGTATTGCCGCGCAGTATGGACTGAATTCCGCCGGCACCTTGAGAGCGGGCTTGGATTTGGGCTACTCTGCCCTGGCCTTCGAGAGTCAACGTGTCAGCACCAACCAACGAATTCGCGAGCGCTACACCTACCTGTCGTTGTTCCCGCACCTGTATTACCAGAGCTTCGTTTTGGGTGTGAGTTACAATATGCCTTTAGCGGGAGAGTGCACGGATATCGACAAAGACCTGGAGGTATCAACGGTAATCAATGGCAGTAAGATGTACGAAGACTATCTGGCATCTGTTCCCTGCCTGAAGACCGGAGCGCGCATAGCTCTGGCAACCAACAGCAAGAACACGTTGAATCTTGATGTCATGGTATCGTACGCCCTGAGCGGATTATTTGCCGACGGCAAAAACTATGTAGGCGCTTACGATTACAATGGTGTGAGCCTGGTATATAACTCGGCAAAGAACTCCACACCGGCCGGCATTCACCTTGGTTTCAGCTACCTCTTTGGTCTGGGATTGTGAGAGAGGTACCTTAGCTCGAGTTGAGATGTGCCTTAGCTCGAGTTGAGAGGCGCGTTTCCTGTAGAGGCGCCGTTGTGTTGAGCAATGCTACTCGGCGCGCTCACTCATAGCATACCTAAACCGCCCGCTTACGCAGCCGCATTTGCGGCTTTGCGGCTCCACACATAATACACGGGAACGCCCAGCAGAACTATTCCCAATCCGGGATAAGTATAGTTGGGCTTTTGATCCAAGAGCACAAGGCAGATAAATGTTGCAATGGCAATGTACAATGCAGGTATCACCGGATATCCTATTGCTTTGATTGGTCTTTCCGCATCGGGCCGTTTGCTGCGAAGCACGAATATTCCTACGATGGTAGCAATGTAGAACAACAGCACCGCGAACACAACGTAGTCGAGCAGATCGCCGTACCTGCCCGAGAGGCACAGTATACATGCCCACAAGCACTGAGTCCACAAGGCAACTCCCGGCACCGAGTTTTTGTTCAGCGTTCCTACCTTCGTAAAGAAGAGTTTGTCTTTTGCCATCGCATAGTAGCAACGCGCTCCGGCCAGAATCATGCCATTGCTGCATCCAAAGGTGGAAATCATGATAAGCACTGCCATGATGCTCGCACCTACTCCCGGAGCCATCATTTCTACGGACGCTGCACCCACTCGATCGGATGATGCGAACTGAATTCCTTGAGCAAACACCCCCGCACCCGGTGTGCCCTGCACAGGAAGCGTGACGATGTATGCTACGTTGATGGACAAATACAAGGCCGTAACGATGATGGTACCAAAGGTAAGAGCCAGCGGAATGGTCCTTTTGGGATTGATAACCTCCGGAGCTGCAAAGGTGATGTTGTTCCAACCATCGCTGGAGAACAACGACCCCACTTGCGACACCGCCAGCGCTGCAAGCAACGAGTAGCCGGAAAGCTGAATCACCTGTTGAATGGATCCGTCCTCGTTCAGAATGGTGCGAGTGCCCTGCCAAAAGTTCGACCAATTGGCCGCAACGGCATCGGCATTGTAGCCCACCACCAGAGCCAGCAGGATCACTCCCACCAACGAGACAATTTTTGCGAAGGTAAAAGTGTTCTGAATAATCTTTCCAAGCCGTATGCCGCCGGTATTCACCCACGTGAGAAACACGATCAACGAAATAGCCACAACTTGAGAGACCGATACTTTGAGTATCCCGATATCAAGCACCATGCGCGATTCGTCGAGTGCGGGCACCAGAACCGCCAGATACTTTGCAAAGGCCACGCCCACAGCAGCAATAGATCCGGTTTGTATAACCATGAAAAAGGTCCAGCCATACAGGAAGGCCACTAAGCGATTGAACGCTTCGCGCAGATACACATACTGACCGCCGGCATGCGGAAACATACCGCCAAGCTCCCCGTAACTAAGCGCACCGATTAGCGTAAGCAATCCGGTAATACCCCACACCGCAAGCAGCATTCCTGCAGAACCTACCGTGCGAGCGATGTCTGCACTCACGATAAAAATGCCGGAACCAATCATGATGCCCACTACCATCATGGTAGCATCGAACAAAGTGATGTCCTGCTTGAATTGCGTTTGACTCATCGGGTACCTCCGGCGGTGTTACTTAGTTATTATTATTCCGGGCGCGCACTTTGGAGTGCTTCATTCCGTACGTATAGTAGAATATCATTCCCAACGCAAGCCACGCTCCAAGGCGCAGCCAGTTGGTCCATCCAAGACCGTAAATCATTGCTGCACAGACGATCATGCCCAGAATAGGAACAAGCGGCACCAACGGCGTGCGGAATGCTCTCGTAATTCCGGGTTCTTTAACTCGGAGCATCCATACAGCGGCACACACCAGAATAAACGCGAACAGCGTTCCGATGCTTGTCATGTCGCCCACAATGTCTCCCGGTACAAATGCCGCAAACGCGCCAACCAGGATAAAAAACAAAAGATTCGACTTGTATGGTGTTTTGTATTTGGGGTGTACCTCAGAGAACACTTCCGGCACCAGGCCATCTTTACTCATCGAGTAGAATACGCGCGATTGGCCCATGAGCATTACCAAAATAACCGACGAAAATCCGGCCAGAATGGCAACGGTAACAAGTTTGCCCAACCACTCATAACCGGGCATCGCAGCGGAAATTGCCATAGCAACAGATGCTTCTCTGCCGGTGGTACGGAAAAACTCTACGGGAACAAGACCTGTGAGTACGTGAGCAAACAGTATGTACAACACCGTACACACTACCAGCGATCCAAGAATTCCTATGGGCATGTCTTTGGAAGGATTTCTGGCTTCCTGCGCTGCGGTAGATACCGCGTCGAATCCGATAAACGCAAAGAACACCACACCTGCAGCGCCGAGAATTCCCATGATGCCACCATAATGATGGCTCACACCAACAGAGTCGATGAAGGTTGTGGGCTCCGGTATATAAGGCGTGTGGTGCGCGGGATTCACAAACGACCATCCCAGACCAATGATCAGAAGCACAATTGCAACCTTGGTGATCACAATGATACCATTTACAAAGGCAGATTCCTGTGTGCCCCGAATGAGCAGCAACGACAACACAAACACGATAAACAATGCCGGCAAATTCACCATACCGGTTACCGTTGCCCCGTCTATCAGCGCATGTTCGAAGGGCGAATGGCTCCATGCATACGGTATACTGATATCAAAGAACGTTCGCAGTAGATTATTCAAATACTCGCTCCACGCAATTGCTACCGTGGCTGCACCGATGGCATATTCCAACACCAAATCCCAGCCGATGATCCACGCCATTCTCTCGCCTAATGTGGCATAGGTATAGGTGTATGCACTGCCTGCAATGGGAATCATCGAGGCAAGCTCCGCGTAGCAGAGACCTGCAAATGCGCAGCCAAGACCCGCGACGATAAATGCAATGGTGACGGCAGGGCCGGCATTGTTGGCTGCGGCAGCCGCTGTGCGCACAAACAATCCTGCGCCGATAATCGCGCCAATGCCCAGCATAACAAGATTCACCGGACCCAGCGTGCGTTTCAGGGAATGCCCGTCGCCGCTCTCCGCCGTGAGTTCAGAAATTGACTTCGTATGATTAGCCATAAAAACTCCTTTGAGAAAAAGTTGATGTTCTTTTGAATGAAGACTTGTAAATCAATACACAGGTGTAAACGAGCGGCGCGATGAATGGCCATCTTGGCGATGACCATCAGTCCGACATTCCCCTTCCCCTTGTCGATTGTCTGCAGCCGGAAACAATTCCCATTGTGCGTACAATAATCGTTGCTACGGGTGCGTCGCAAGATACACGGCAGGCCGTCACTCGCGAAATGAACTTTGCATGAGCGAGTGTATTTTTGCACACAGTTTTTTCTTCATTTCTACTAAAGGTCGATTATGTCGTTATCCGTAGGTGATCAATTTGTTGACGTCACTTTGTATGATTCAAACCGCGAAAAAAAATCCCTGTCATCATTCCTGGAATCAGGCCCGCTGGTGATCGCGTTCTACCCCGGAGCCTTTACCGGTGTTTGTGATAAGGAAGTGTGCTCCTTACGTGATTCCATGACCCGATACAGCGAAATCGGTGCAAGCGTTGTGGGAATAAGCATCGATGGCCCGTTTGCTCTGAAAGAATTCGCGGCTAAGTATCAATTGAACTTCACGCTTCTCTCAGACTTCCAACACACTGCCGTTAACGCATACGGAGTTCCTTTTTCGAACCTTGGCGGAGTGGAAGGATACAACGTGGCAAATCGTGCTGTGTTTATCGTAGATACCGCCGGTGTTATTCGCTATGCTTGGTCGGCTTCACCGAACCCGGGAGTAGAACCGAATTACGATGAGTTGGTATCGGCTGTAGCTGCGTTGAAATCCTAATTCAGCGCCTCTTTCTTCGTAGTTTTGTGCACGGATACACTTAGGTTGACATGCACATTTCAGACTTTGTTCTTGCACTCCATCGAAGCCTTCCTCCGGCGACTGCCATGGAGGGAGATCGTCTTGGGTTGCTTGTACAAAGCGGACGCTCGGATGTTCAACGCGTCATGGTATGCCTGGATGTAACCCTGCCGGTGTTGGAAGAAGCCAAGGCCAAAGGTGTGGACACACTTGTCACCTTTCACCCGCTGATTTTTTCACCATTGCCGAGTGTACTGAGCGATCACCGCGTAGGTGCGTGCGTGGAGTATGCCATCCGGGAAGGTATAGCCATTATCAGCGCACACACGAATGTTGATGCGCATCCCCGCGGAACAAACGCTGTGTTTGCCGAGCGTATGGGATGGCAGGTTGAAACAGTTCTTGTGCCGGACACTAAGTTTTATGGCCACGGTATGGGCGTTGTTTGCACTCTGCCGGAAGAAGAAAAAGCGACGGTGGAATCTGTGGTAGAGTTGGTTCGCACGGAATGCGGATCACCGGTGCGTTGGTGTAAGGGTTCCGGAAAGAATGTTCAAAGGATTGCGGTTGTATGCGGAAGCGGTAGCTCCTTTTTGCAATCGGCACGCGATGCCCGAGCTGACGTTTTCGTAACCGCCGATGTACGCTATCATACTTTTCTGGAAGCAGAAGGAAGAATAGCGATCGTTGATCCCGGACATTTTGAAATGGAGCAATTCGTTCCGGTTGCTATGAAAAAGATTATTGAAGAAGAAGTACTCAAAGGGAATGCGGCCATTGAGGTACTTGTAAGCACGGTTAGCACAAATCCGCTTCGATACACATAAAGAGGTTTTCACAACAGGAGATTTTATGGACAGTGATGTACAACGTATTGCGGCTCTTTCGCAGATAGACGAGAAGCTCGACGAGATGCACGAGGATTTGGGCGACTTACCGAAACAGGTAAAGAAGCTGGAGCTGAAACTGCGTGAGCAAGTTGCGTTGGTAGAGTCCACTCAAAAGGCGCTATCGGACATCGAGCACTTCCGCAATCAGGCTCACGTGATCTTTCAAGAATTCACGGACAAAGAAGCCAAGCTTGGCGACACGCAATTCTCCGTTCGCAACAACAAAGAGTTTGATGCAATTACCAAAGAGATCGAGTTCATCCGCCAAGAGCGTGTGCGCATCGACACCGAGCTTGGTCAGCACTCACTCAAGGAAGAAAATCTCAAGAACTCCCTCATTGGCCAACAAGCCGATGTACTTGAAAC
>JBJOLU010000171.1:0-4715 GCA_046052705.1 Bacteroidota bacterium
GCGCACATTGCTTCATGGCGAATAGATATCTCGCCACCCACTGCATTTTCACCGGCGTCGAAAAATCCTTCTATGGCGCGACGCGCCGCAACCTCGGCATGGTATGCTAACCAGAAGCTTGAGTAGACAGGATGTATAGGAGTGCCGTCCAGAGTAGCACACATATCCGCTGTGACGGTGCATTCAAAGACTCCGCGGGACGAGGCCACTTCCGGTTTCATACAAGATGCGGTAGAATAGTTACGCTGCCTGCGCTGTTTCGTTTACATCGTCGGCTTCTTCCAGCGGTACACGCTGCTCTTTGCCATCACGCAGCTTTACGGAAACGATCTTTGATACGCCCGCCTCCTCCATGGTTACTCCATACAAGGTATCGGCAGCTTCCATGGTTCGCTTGTTGTGCGTGATCATCAGGAACTGTGTGTTCTTGCTGAAGTTGCGAATCAGGTTCAAATAGCGATCGATGTTGGCATCGTCGAGCGGTGCATCCACTTCGTCCAGAATACAGAACGGAGAGGGCTTTACCAGATAGATGGCAAACAGCAATGCAATGGCCGTGAGTGTCTTCTCACCACCGGAAAGCATTTCTATGGAGTGAGGACGTTTGCCCTTGGGCTTGGCAATAATGTCAATCTGCGCCTCCAGAACATCCTCGCCCGAAAGTTGCAAATCGGCTTCGCCATCGTTGTTGAACAGAATGGAGAACAGCTCTTTGAAGTGCGTGCGAACTTGATCAAACACTTCTTGGAACAGGCGCTTGGCTGTAGTGTTGATTTCCTTGATGGTGTCGTTGAGGTTTTTCTCTGCCTCAAGCAAGTCGTCGTATTGCGATTTGAGCTGCATAAGTCGCTCAGCTTCACGCCCGTGTTCTTCCAACGCCAAAAAGTTTACGGCTCCCATGGAACCAAGCTTCTGGCGCAATGAATGCACGCGGCCACGAATCTCTTCGATTGATGCCGCTTCCAAGGGAATCTGCGTTGTAAGGTCTACCGCGCCCTCGGCGTCTTCAGCCACGCGGCGCTCGTATTCCTCCAGGCGCGTTTTGTTCTGGCTGGCGGTAATATCAAGCTCGTGAATTCGCGAGGTGATGGCATCGAGCGCTGCACGCAGGTGCGAGAGCTCATCGTTCTTTGCATGCAGTGCCTCGCGCGATAGGTGCGTTTGCTTTTCCACCGTAACCCGCTCTGCGCGTGCCATTCTGAATTTCTCATCCAGCTCGCGGCACACACTTTCTTGATCGGTGCACTCGCGAACACAGGTCTCCAGAGCAACATCCGTAGAGGCGATGTCCGTATCGATGCTTTCGTAACGGGCAGACAACGCGGCCTGTTGTTGCGTCATGCGCTCCATCGATGATTCACCGGCAGCGATCTCCGTTGAAATTCTCACGGCCGCAAGCTCGGCGTTTCGTAGCTCGGCTTCGCATTCAGCCAAGTTTCGCTCTGCTTCTGTTACTTGCCCTAGCACAACTTCGTACTCCGACTGCGCTTCGAGTTTCTTGGCGCGAAGCTCCTCCAACTCCCGCACAATGTTCTCGTCTTCACGAACAAACACGGCATTCTCGTTGGTCAAATCCTGCAGACGAGCATGCAACTGATCGGAGCGTGTTTGCAAGGCCTCCAGGCGCACGCTGAGCTCGTTGATGGACTGTTCCAGTGATGCCTTGGCAGCTTCGCGAACGCGTAGTTCATCGGACAATGCATGCACGTTGATGTGCGAGCGCTCGGACTTCAACTGCTGCAAGCGTTGCTCCACTTCATCGATCTTGGTGCGCACCGTAACCAGTTCATCTTGTAATTGCGCAATGCGCGCCTGCTTGCCGATACGCACACCCTCGGCTTTTCCCACCGATCCTGTGCGTACAATACCGGATGCGTAGCAAATCTCGCCATCGAGTGTTACCGCGCAATCCACAGACGAAACCACAGCAAAAGCGGTTTCCAGATCGCGTACCACAACAGTGCGACCAAGCAAGTGACGAATCACGTGGCGGATGGTGTCGTCGCAAGCAACCAACTCGCTGGCCCATCCTAATACTCCGTCGTTCTGGGGTAAGCCTGTGGGAGCAGCGGCTGCAGGAACAGCGTTACGGCAGACGAACGATGCTTTGCCCTTCTCTTTCGCTCTCAGGGTAGCACGTGCCGACGCTGCGTCTTCGGTAGTGTCTACCACAAAGTAGCCAACGGCATTGCCCAAACAAGACTCCACCGCTATGCCCAAATAGTCCTCGGAGATGATGCAGTCCGAGAGCAACTTTTTCTCGCGCACATTCCACTCGGGGGCGTCGATAAGAAAGGTTGAACTCTCGCTTGCTTCTGTTAATCCTTGAAGGAACTCCAGTGATGCCTGGCGGTGACTAAAGTTCTCGCGCAACGACGACAGCGCCATTTGCGATTCATCAATACTGTGTGCCAGTTCCTCGATTCTATGACGAGCAGAGTTCAGCTGCTCCTCTTTCTCTTGAACCTTTTGTCTGGATTCTTGCAGCTGCGTCTGCGCTGTTTCCATGCGCTCGCGATACTGCTCGCGCTGATGATCCAGCGCTTGCATTTGCTCTGCGATTTGCCGGCTCTGCTCGGTAGAGGTTTGCACTTGCCCGCGCACGCGATCGCGGCCACTGGCAAGAAACTGCAAGCGGCTCTCAAGGCTGTGGATGGGTTCGGCTGCCATGCGCGCACGGTCTCTGGCCTCGTTCACTACTTGTGCTTGAGCATTACGCGACTCACGTTTCTCACTTACAGACTGCTCGGTAGCAAGTTTGTCCGACTGCAGCTCGCCGGTTTTCAGGCGGGTTGCGGCAAGGTCGGAGGATAGTCGCTCCATTTGGTCGTGAAGCGAAATTTTCTCCTGGCGAATGCGGGTGGAGTCGCGCTCAAGGGCAGTTCTGCGTTCACGAAGTACCGCTAACGCCTGCTCTGCCGAGGCAAGGATAGTGCTCTCTGAACGTTCGTGCTCCAGCACGCGGCGAAGCTCTGTTTCCACCAAAGCGTTGGATGCTTCCAGCTCGGTGACTTCACTTGTGCACAGATTGAATTTCTCGTTTACCGTATCACGCTCACCGTTGGCTGCGTTTAGCAGGGCTTCTACGTCCTGCAAGCGCTGATGTGCATCGGTGTATTCATAGCGAAACAGCAGCTCTTCCTCGCGCTTCAAAGCAGAAGATACCTCGGTGTACGACTGCGCCTTTTCTGCTTGGCGCGACAAGCTGCCCACGGCCTTTTGAACTTCACGAATAATATCCTGCACACGCTCAAGGTCGTTTTGCGTGGAGGCAAGTTTGCGCAAGGTCTCTTTGCGACGCTGTTTGTATTTCACAATACCGGCCGCCTCTTCAAACAGATGTCGGCGCTCTTCGGAACGATCGCTAAGAATCTGTTCGATCATTTTCAACTCGATCACCGAGTACGCATCGGCACCCATACCGGTGTCGGTAAACAGATCCACAATGTCCCGAAGGCGGCAGGGAGTGCGGTTCAGCAGGTAGTTACTCTCGCCATCGCGAAACAATCTCCGTGAAATCACTACTTGAGAGTATTCGGTGGGAAGTATCTGCTTGTTGTTTTCGATGGTCAATGATACTTCCGACATTCCCAGCGGTTTGCGCGTGCGCGTTCCGTTGAAGATTACCTGCTCCATACCGTCGGAGCGGAGCACGGATGATTTTTGCTCGCCAAGCACCCAGCGAAGTGCGTCAACAATATTGGTTTTGCCGCTTCCGTTCGGGCCAACGATGGCAGTGATACCATCGCTGAAGCGTAGCGAGATTTTCTGCGCGAAGGACTTAAATCCGTGGATTTCGAGTTTAGATAAGTACATGACGGTAATCGGGGATGATCGGGAAATCCGGCCGTCGGAAAAAGCCGGGCGCAAATATAGGGGCAGCGGCCGAGGTGCAGAGGGGAAGAAGTAACAACTTTTCCACCTGTTTTCATTAAAGTGACTTGCGTCACATCGTCCAAAAAATCCACACGACGGTGTATCGGAAATCGCAAAAGGGGGTTATTCAGATTGCAGACTTCGCGAACAGAGCGGCGGGTTCCGTAACTTTGTTCGAATCTGGTGGCACCAACGATAAGTTGGTATCATTTTTGCATGTCGGGTATCTCATCACCAAACACCATGAATCGACGTTTTTTCAGCTTTTTTGTAGCATTAGTTCTTGTAGTTAGTTCTCTATACGGTAATGAAATCGCAAAAACCGTTAAGGAATCTCCGGATACTGTTTTAAAGAAGATCACCATTCTTGAAACCAATAACTACTACTACAGCGACCGCTACACTTCCGTTTTCCTTCCCCGATCGCCAATCGATCCCGACATTAAAAAGTTACGGGCATATGTGGAGGAGCGAATCCCGCAACTACCACGCACAGAGCCGGGGATTTTCCTTGCGTTGCTGGAATTTGTGAGCATGGCGTGGGAGCACGATCAACTCAACGAACCACCGCAGGGATCGACCTCACTTCAAATACTGGAATTGGGACATACGGGTAAAAAGTTTCGATGCCAAGAGTATTCTAATGTTCTCTATGATGTGCTTACTGCCTTTGGATACGTGTCTCGCGTCATTCAATTGCGCAAACCCGATGCTGCCTACTCCGGGCTTGGCGCCGGCCACGTGGCAGTAGAGGTATACTCGAATCTTTGGAGGAAGTGGATTTTTCTCGATCCGCAAAACTGCGTGTTTGTCACGCGATCGCAGAACGTGCCGCTGAG
>JBJOLU010000172.1:0-4168 GCA_046052705.1 Bacteroidota bacterium
TCTATCCCTATGCTACTACAGCGTGGCAAAGCGAGCTCAATCGTAGTGTTGAAATGCGATGGTTGGATCCTTCGTTGTTGCCGTACGAACTCGTTACAGAATACGTAGAGTCAGAGCGGGAAGCACAACTGGCAGTGCAGACGTGGAGCAAGCGTTCGTTCAAGGCCTATTACGAAGCGGTAAACGTACAAAACACTCCTGCTTTCAGAGTGAAGCTTTGGGGGTACGACACCGAAGAGCGCGCAAATGCCGCGGCAGAGCTTATTCGCAAGAAGTACAATGTGAGCTGTGGCATCGAGTAACATGAACGATGCAGAATGGCAAGGAATCTGTAGAGCACTGAAACAATAGATGCGAGCCATTTTACCTTCGCGCAGGATTACGCGTGGCGAGACTCCAACCATCGCTCCGCATCAATTGCTGCCATACAACCACTACCCGCAGCGGTAATGGCCTGGCGATAGACGCTGTCTTGAGCATCGCCGCAAGCAAAGATCCCCTCTACGGTGGTGCGAGACGATTTACCGATGGTGTTGATATAGCCGTGATCGTCACAGTCTACTATTTCGCGAACTAAAGCAGTGTTGGGTTCGTGACCAATGGCAACGAACACCCCATCGATAGGCTGAACTGTTTCTTCGTTCGTCTGCACATTGCGCAAGCGAACGCTCGTGAGTTTACGAAGACCTGAGGGTAACGTCTCCCCCAGATACTCATCGATAATGGTATTCGTCATGAAGTTGATTTTGGGATTTGCCTTTGCCCGTTCCAGCATGATCTTCGATGCTCGAAACTCTTCGCGACGATGCACAACCGTTACGGTGGATGCAAAGCGGGTCAGATAATTGGCCTCCTCCATTGCGGTATCGCCCCCACCCACTACCATCACGTGCAGTTGCTTGTAAAAGAAGCCGTCGCAGGTTGCACATGCGGACACACCGTAGCCCATATATTCATCCTCGCCCTTGGTGCCAAGAAGACGCGCTCTGGCACCGGTTGCGATGATCACTGCATCGGCAGTGATTTTTGATTGGCGGTCGGTGGTGAGCACAAAGGGTGTGGCAGTGTGATCCAGATGTTCCACAATCTCATACACAGACACCGCTCCGAATCGCTGTGCCTGCTTTCTGAACACGTCCATCATTTCCGGCCCCATGATCCCATGTTCAAAACCCGGATAATTCTCCACTTCGGTTGTAATGGTCAACTGACCTCCGGGCTGCGTACCTTCGAACACCGAAACCTTCAGCCCCGCACGAGAAGCGTAAATGGCTGCTGTAAAACCGGCGGGTCCGGATCCGATGATTGCTACGTCTACATGTGTGCTCATACGTTTGGTTTGTTCAGTAGGTTTTGTAGGTGTTGTAGGTATTGCCGGTAGTACAGATACTGTAGGCGCTGCACCTTTGGGAACTCTTTACTTCTCTGTGAGAATACTTGCTGTGTTTGCTGCGTTTGTCGTGTTTGCTTACTGCTTCTTTAAGATCACCGAGCGCGTCATTGGCACGGTAAACAACAACGATGTGCCGTGCATTCACGGCACATCGTTGCTCACTACCATTTCATCCGGACTGTATATAGGGTTGTCACCTTCGAATTCGCGACGTTCCCGGTCTTATTCTTCGGAAACAGCACCGCCTTCGGCACCCTCTTCATCATCCCGAGGTACAACCGTGATGTCAGCAATGGTATCGCCTTCATCAAGACGAATCAAACGCACTCCTTGAGTGTTGCGGCCAATCACACGAATGGAATCGGCAGGCTGACGAATCAAAATTCCCTTCTGCGTCATCACCACCAGATCGTCGCTATCGGTGATGTCCGTAAGAGACACAACCTTGCCGGTCTTAGAAGTAACGTTCATGGAGATCACGCCCTTGGCGCCCCGGCGCGTCAAGCGGAAGTCTTCAAACTTCGTTCGTTTACCGTATCCGTTCTCCCCGATGATCACAATCTGCGTATCGGGACGTTTGATGGTAATCATGGAAACGATTTCATCATTGTCTTGCAAGGTAATGCCCTTCACGCCTGTGGCAGTGCGGCCCATGGCGCGAACATCACTCTCGCGGAAACGGCAGGCAGAGCCCTCGCGCGTGCCCACAATAACATCACAGGTGCCGTCGGTAAGACGCGCGCTCAGCAGAATGTCTCCTTCATCCAAACTCAATGCGATCTTTCCGTTGGATCGAACGCTTTCGAACTCGGAGAGTTGAGTTTTCTTCACCGTGCCTTGTTTGGTACACATGAAGATGAATTGATCATCGCTGAACGCTCCTTGCACCAGCAGATATGCGGTTACTTTTTCGTCTGCAGGCTTCTGCACGATATTGGCAATAGATCTTCCCTTCGCGTTTCTGCTGCCTTCAGGAATATCATAAACCTTTACGCGATACACGCGGCCCTTGTCGGTAAAGCACAGCAGGTAATCGTGCGTGGCAGCACGGAAGAGATTCTCTACATAGTCGTCTTCGTAGGTGCCCGCGCCGCTCAAGCCGCGTCCGCCACGGCCCTGCCGGCGATAAGAGTTCACCGGTGTTCTCTTAATGAAGCCCTTGTGTGAAATAGTCACAATTACTTCCTCGTTGGCGATCATATCCTCGACGGTGAAGTCCCGTGAATCAAACACCACATCGGTGCGGCGCTCATCACCGTACTTTTCATCAACTGCGGTGAGTTCATCGCTGATAATCTGCATCTGCAAATCCTTGCTGGCAAGAATGGAACGCAACTTTTCGATGAGTTGAATAATCTCGCGATACTCCTGCTGAATCTTCTCGCGCTCCAATCCCGTGAGTCGTTGCAATCTCATGTCGAGAATTGCTTTGGCTTGAATCTCACTAAGCTTGAAGTTGGCTTGCAAACGCTCGGACGCTACCTCCACATTCGGAGACTCTTTAATAGTCTTGATCACTGCATCGATATTGTCCAGTGCAATGATGAAACCTTCCAAAATGTGCGCTCGTTTTTCCGCTGCGGCCAGTTCATATTTCGTACGGCGCACTACTACTTCGTTGCGGAAGTCGATAAAGTGCTGCAGCATTTCACGCAGTTCCAATACTCGAGGACGTCCGTCGACGAGCGCAAGCATATTACAACCGAAGGTTGTTTGCATTTGTGTATGCTTGAACAGATTGTTCAATACCACGAGCGGCACGCCATCGCGTTTGAGTTCAATCACGATGCGCATACCGTCGCGATCGGACTCGTCACGAATGTCGGAGATATCCTCCAGAACTTTGTCGCGCACTTGGTCAGCAATCTTCTCGATCAGACCGGCTTTAGAAACTTGATAGGGCAGCTCGGTAACGACGATAGACTCTTTGCCGTTCTTGGCGGTCTCCACAGAAGCACGAGCACGAACGATCACTTTGCCGCGACCGGTTAAGTATGCATCGCGCACACCCTCGTACCCATAGATCACACCACCGGTAGGAAAATCCGGAGCTGTGATGTATTGCATCAGATCGTTGCTCGAGATCGACGGATCTGCGATCATCGCCTTGATACCACGCACCACCTCGCGTAGATTGTGCGGAGGAATGTTTGTAGCCATACCAACAGCAATACCGCCGGCACCGTTTACCATGAGCAAAGGAATCACGGTGGGCAGTACGCGCGGCTCTTCCAGCGAGTCGTCGAAGTTGGGTTGAAAATCAACCGTGTCTTTGTCAATATCGCGAAGCACTTCAGCGGCAATGCCGGCAAGGCGTGTTTCGGTATAACGCATAGCCGCGGGAGGATCACCGTCCACCGAACCAAAGTTACCCTGACCATCTACCAATGGATATCGCAGTGACCATTCTTGCGCCATACGCACCATGGCATCGTACACGGACGAGTCGCCGTGCGGGTGATATTTACCCAATACTTCTCCCACCAGACGTGCGGACTTCTTGTACGGGCGATTATGCGTCAAGCCCAGTTCCTGCATTGCATAAAGAATGCGACGGTGCACGGGTTTCAATCCATCGCGAACATCGGGCAACGCACGGCTCACGATAACCGACATTGAATAATCTAAGTACGATCCGCGCATCTGCTCTTCGAGCAAAACGGGAAGAATTTTTTCGCTGTGTAATGCCATGATATCTGCGGGAGAATTACGTCTGAAGTGATGTGCAAAAATACTGTTTTATGCACTCTTTTTTTTGCCGGTTTTTCCACATTA
>JBJOLU010000173.1:0-24144 GCA_046052705.1 Bacteroidota bacterium
TCAACAAGAAACTTTCTGATGATTGGGACTTAGGCCTGGTGTTGGGTTCGCAGATTTTCGAAAACTTCGGTCGTTCGTTTTCAGCACAGGGCGATGGCCTTGTTATTCCCGGCTTCTACAATCAGAGCAATGCTACTTCCAAGACGGTGTTCGAGTCGCAATCGCAGCTTCGCAGACTTGGTATGTTCGCACAAGCCAGCCTTGCATATCAGGACATGTTGTTCGTGAATGGAAGCCTTCGTAACGAATATTCAACGAGTCTGCCGGTAGATAACGACAACTTTTTGAATTACAATTTCTCTCTCTCGTTCGTGCTCTCGCAAGCATTGGAACTGGACAGAGACGGTGCATTGTCGTTTGCAAAGCTTCGCTTTTCGAATTCACAAATTGGCAGCGATGCTCCTATCTATAGCCTTACCACGCCCTACGTACAAACCATTCATGGTGATGGTTGGATAAACAGCAACCTCACATACCCGCTCAACGGTGTAGCAGGTTTTGCTAAATCATCCGGCTTGGGTAACAACGGTATCACGCCTGAAACCCGCGTTGAAACAGAGTTCGGAACAGAACTTCGCTTCTTCGGAGATGTTGTAGGCTTGGACCTCACCTACTATTCCACCGTGAACAGCAATCAAATCTTCAGCGCTCCTGTAGCCACGGCAACAGGTTATTCCTCACGCTTGGTGAATGCCGGCGAAATGAAGAACAGCGGTGTTGAGGCTGTGCTCAAGGCACAACTTCTGAAGACCGATGATCTTGCTATCAATGGTCGCCTCACGTATACCTCGTTTACGCAAGAAGTAGTAAAGCTCTCCGATGGTGTTGAGAACATCTTCTTGGGAGGATTCGAAGGCGGCTCCGTTCGCGCTGTAGCCGGCTTGCCCTATGGTTCTATCTTCGGCCAAAAATGGTTGCGCAACGATAAAGGTCAGATTATCACCGACGGCGGCGTACCGCAGGTTACCACAGAGGAGTATTCCTTTGGATCGAACATCCCCGATTTCATCCTGAACGGCGCACTTGATGTTAGCTACAAGGGACTTACCGTATCGGTATTGCTCGATTGGAAAGAGGGCGGCAAAATGTGGAATGGTACACGTGCTGCACTCAACAACTTCGGTATGTCTAAAGAGTCTGAAAACCGCGGTAATATGAACGGTACCTTCGGAGGCATAACCTTCAAGGACGGCGTTGTTCAAGATGCGGTAGAACTCGACGGCAGCGCAAATACAACCGCTATTTCCGGTCAGCAATTCTGGGGCAACCTTGGCACCTACAACAACTTCTCAACTTCGCTGATCGAGCCCTTTATCGAGGATGCAGGTTGGATGCGTTTACGCCAAGTATCCATTAGCTACGTTATTCCCCAGAGCATGATTTCCGGCCTCGGTGTGTTCAAGTCGTTGGAGGTATTTGCTACCGGACGCAACCTGTGGTTAAGCACAGATTATTCCGGTGTTGATCCCGAAACAAACTTGATCGGATCGGCCAATGCACAAGGTTTGGATTACTTCAACATGCCGGGAACCAAAGGCTACAACTTTGGCATCCGCGCCGGATTCTAATTTCTTTGATAACTAACAACGGAGAATTTCAATAATGAAAACACTAGCGAAAGCAACAACAATGCGGCTGATGGCAGCAGTATTTGTTGTGTGCGCCGGACTCTGGCAGACCGGTTGTAGTTCGTGGATTGATCACGATCTGAATGTTGATCCGAACAATCCTCAGGACGTTTCCCTGAATCTTATTCTTCCATCGGTGGAAGGAACGCTGGCATTTAACTACGG
Organism: Bacteroidota bacterium; assembly: GCA_046052705.1. Lineage (GTDB taxonomy): Bacteria > Bacteroidota > Ignavibacteria > Kapaibacteriales > NICIL-2 > JBBATK01. Next base: position 1,794 of record JBJOLU010000173.1, read on the forward strand.
CAGCGATATCTCTCGTATTTCAAGTTGCTGGACGCAGCAGTACTTCGGTGCTAACCGTCAGCACGAGGGCTTCTATCGCTATACAATTGGCGAAGGTGATGTGAACAATGCATGGAACAACATGTATGGCACCACCATGATCAATTGCGATATCATGATCAAGAAGGCAAATGCCGAGGGCTCTCCTGCGTATGCGGCTGTGGGCAAGATTTTGCAAGCACTGTCGCTTGGTATTGTTACCGACATGTGGGGCGATGTACCCTTCTCTGAAGCATTCGGCGGAGAGAGCACCTTGTATCCCAAAACAGATACTCAGCAAGACATCTACAACACCATCAATTCATTGCTGGATGATGCAATTGCAACCATCAACAACACCAGCGTGAACAAGCCCGGTGCAGATGATTTGATCTACGGTGGAGATTTGAGCAAGTGGACAAAGGCCGCATGGTCGTTGAAAGCTCGCTATGCGATTCACACTACCAAGCCCAACGGCTTGAAGGCCTCCACAGATGCTCTTACAGCACTTGCCAAAGGATTTGGATCGAATGCAGATGGATTGATCTTGAATTTCGGTGCATCGGAGACCAATGCAAATCCTCTGTACGCTTTTATCAGCTCACGTACCGGCGACATTACTCTTGGCCCCAAGCTTATCGAGCTCTTGAATGCTAAGAACGATCCTCGTCGCATGAAGATCGGTGATGGCCTGAAGAGCACCGACATGATTGCCGATAGCACGCCCTTTGGTGCATTCCACACCTCACCGGAATCGCCTCAGGTATTGTGTTCCTATGCTGAGTTGAAGTTCATCGAGGCAGAAGCAAAGTTCAACACGGGCGACAAGACCGGTGCAAAGGCAGCATATCTTGCCGGTATCGCTGCGAACATGGACTGGTACGGAATTTCGGCTGCAGATCAAAAGACCTACGCCGATCAATCTTCCGTAACGCCTTCCGGCGACATCACCCTTCAGCAGATCATGGAGCAGAAGTACATCGCACTGTATACGCAACAGGAATCGTACACCGATTATCGTCGTACGAGCTATCCTGCACTTACGCCTACAACAGATGGCAAGACTGTTCCCGTGCGTTTCCCGACAGCCCAGAATCAACGTTTGTACAATGCGAAGAATCTTCCCGCAGGTGCAACCGATGCTAATTGGATCAACACTCCGATGTGGTGGAATAAATAACCCCGCGCGGATCATCGTCACTTCGAAAACGGCGGATGCATTGGTATGCATCCGCCGTTTTCATGTGCGGCCTCTGCGAAGCATGCCTCGTATATTTGCGGCCTTACTATTTCATCGCAGCACCTTCTGTGAAATACGAGCTACGCGAACCACTTCTTCGTGACCTTGCCCACCTTGCCGCGCGCCAGGGAGTGGAGCTGTATGTGGTAGGTGGTTTCGTGCGAGACCTGTTGATGAACCGACCGCGCACCGATCTTGATTTCACCGTGGTGGGAGATGCGCTGCACTTTGCCGATATCGTTGCCGAGTATTTTCACTCAAAGGCAATTGTGTACGAACGATTCCGCACGGCACTTGTGCCCGTCGGTGAGTTTCACTTGGAGTTCGTGGGCACGCGCAAAGAAGTGTACACGCCGGAGTCCAGGAATCCTGTAGTAACGGCCGGCACCCTGCGCGATGATATTATGCGCCGGGACTTCACCGTGAACGCCATGGCAATCTCGTTACAGCCCGACACGTTTGGCGAGCTTGTGGACATGTGCAACGGCGCTGCCGACATCGACGCCTGCTTGCTTCGCACACCGCTCGATCCTGTTACAACCTTCAACGACGATCCCCTGCGCATGATGCGCGCTTGCCGCTTTGCCTCGCAGCTGGGATTTACTCTGCATCCCGATGCCTATGCTGCCATTCAATCAATGGCCTCGCGCATCAAGATCATTGCACAGGAGCGCATCAGCGATGAGTTCCTGAAAATCCTCGCCTCGCCCAAGCCAAGCATAGGGCTTCGAACCTTGCACGATACGGGCCTGCTCCCCTTCGTGTTTCCGGAAGTAGAGCGCCTGCATGGAGTTGATCTGGTAAAGCAGGGTGCTCGCGAGTTTCATCACAAAGATGTGTTTTATCACACGCTGCAAGTGGTAGATAATGTGGCTGCCGTGAGCAACGATGTGTGGCTTCGTTTTGCTACTCTGATGCACGATATAGCCAAGCCCAAAACCAAGCGCTTTGTAGACGGCGTGGGCTGGACCTTTCACGGTCATGAAGAGTTTGGCGCACGATGGCAGGACAAGATTTTTCGGCGCATGAAATTGCCGCTGGAGCACTTGCCTATGGTGGAGACCTTAGTGCGTTTGCATCAGCGCCCCATGATGCTGGTGGACGAAGGTGTAACAGACTCGGCTATTCGCCGCCTAGCTGTGCACGCCGGCAACTGGCTGGACGAGTTGTTTATTCTTTGCCGTGCCGATGTTACCACAGCAAACGAGAATAGACAGCGCCGCTATTTGAAGAACTATGAGATTGTGTATCAAAAAATACTCGACGTTCGCGAGCGCGACCAGCTGGCGGCGTTTCAGTCGCCGGTGCGTGGTGAGTTGATTATGGAGGTGTGTGGCTTGCCGCCTTCTCGCGCGGTGGGCGTCATCAAAAACAACATCGAGGAAGCTATTCTGGATGGCATTATCCCGAACAACTTCGATGCAGCATTTGCCTACTTGATGGAACACAAAGACGCGTGGATACTCAGCATTGGCGAGCGTTCGTAGGCATGGCAGAAGCTCTTTGGTGGCTGAGAATTTATCTCGCAGAGCATTCTTTGCTGTAGCAACTCCGGACGAATCAATTTGATTCCGTCACACAGATTAGCGCGACTAAAAGGTGAGCACCTATGCCATGCGCGCTCGCAAAAAATCATCCCCTTGCGCTTGCCCTGTTGGCTGCGTAACTTGCCCGCGCGCTCAGCAGTTTATCAAGTTTATCTCGATTGATCATCGTTGAGCACAATTCACTTCACTCTTTCGGCACGGGGATATCTAGCATCATGATTCAGTATATCATCAGGCGTATACTTCTGTTTATTCCAACGCTCCTTGCTATCACGCTCATCGCCTTCTCTCTTACCCGGTTGGCACCCGGCGATCCTGCAGCACTGAAAGCAGGCATCAGCGGCGAAGGGCAGTCGCAGCGATCGGTGGTGAGCAAGAAATCTATTGAGCAATGGCGCAAGCAAATGCGCTTGGATCAACCCGTCACAACGCAGTATATGTTGTGGCTGTCGGATATGGCACATCTGGACTTCGGTAAATCATTTCAGGATAATAGACCGGTGATGGAGAAAATCTCCGAGCGCTTGCCTATTACCGTTACCATGAACATTGTAGCAGTGATCATTGCCTATGCAGTAGCCATCCCGCTGGGTATTGGCTCCGCCGCTCGCCAAGGAACATTCTTCGATCGCGCTGCGGGCTTCAGCATGTTTGCTCTATACTCGCTTCCTATTATTTGGCTCTCGCAATTGTGTTTGAGTTTCTTGTGCAATCCAGAGTATTTGTATCTGTTTCCCAATCATGGATTGCATTCAAACAAAGCAGCGTTCATGACCCCGGGAGCGCGGTTTATGGACACCCTGTGGCACTGGATACTTCCCATGATTTTATACTCCTACGGAAACTTTGCTTTTCTCTCGCGGCAAATGCGCAGCGCCATGCTCGAGACTATTCGTCAGGATTACATACGCACGGCTCGCGCCAAGGGATTGTCTGAGGGCTCGGTGATTTTCAAGCACACACTGCGGAACTCGTTGCTACCCATTGTTACACTGCTCGCGGGTATTATTCCTGCGCTCGTAGGCGGTAGTGTTGTGATCGAGCAAACCTTCAGCATCCCGGGTATGGGATCGCTGTCGTATGGCGCTCTGGTGGCAAGGGATTATCCCATGATCATGGCAGTGTTTACCATTGGTGCCGTGCTTACGTTGATTGGCATTCTTGTATCAGACATCCTGTATTCACTCATCGATCCGCGTATCGCTTTCTCTAAAAAATCATGAGTTCGAATCCGTCATCCACACCTCACGAAAGCTATGGCGCTTATGTTCGCCGCCAGTTTCGCAAGCACACTCTTGGTGTGATATCTCTGTACGCGGTGCTTACGCTTGGCGTGGTAGCCGTGCTCGCGGATTTTCTTGCGAACGACAAGCCTTTGCTTGCTTCAATCAACAACGAGATACATTTTCCCGTGCTGAAGTCCTACGGCGTATCCCTGGGAGTGGCCGGTTGGAGCAATGAAGAATCACAGCGCGATTGGCAGCAAGCCAGCTACGATTGGGTGGTGTTTCCGCCGGTGCCCTACGCCATGACCACGGTGGACAAATCGGCAGTGAAGGAAAAAGACCGGCGCCCTTCGTCCAAACATTATTTAGGAACCGACGACATTGGCCGCGATGTTCTTGCGGGTCTTATTCACGGCTCCAGATATGCATTGTCCATTGGTTTCATTGCCATGGGCATTGCCCTGCTGATCGGCATTACACTAGGATCGGTGGCAGGATATTTCGGCGGATGGATCGATCTTGTTATTTCCCGACTTATAGAAATTTTCATTTCGCTTCCCACCTTCTTTCTTGTGATCACCATCGTTGCCATGACGCAAGACACCGTAACGGAAGGCAGACTGTTACTGATCATGGCCGTGATAGGTTTAACCAGTTGGACCGGTATAGCGCGCCTTATTCGTGCTGAAGTACTTCGCGTTCGCAACTTGGAATTCGTAACGGCGGCTCAGGCACTGGGCTACGGGCGGGCTCGCATTATTCTTGTGCATGTATTGCCGAATTCACTTGGGCCCGTTCTTGTATCGGCTGCGTTCGGAATTGCAAGTGCCATTCTCATCGAGTCCACGCTGAGCTTTTTGGGCTTCGGTGTTCCGCCCACGGTTATCACCTGGGGTTCCCTGCTGGCTCGCTCCCGCGGTTTCATCAACATGTGGTGGCTGGCTACTTTCCCCGGCATTCTCATTTTCATTACGGTGAGTGCGTATAATCTCATAGGTGATGCTCTGCGCGACGCAACCGATCCGCGATTGCGCACCTAATCTGTGAACGGTATACGAACGGTGTATCATGAGCGTCTATCGCATTCATCGGCAACGAATCATGGTTCGTGATGATGAAGCTTCCCATACCGTGAGCAGTGTGTTGCCACATTTCCTCAGAGCGTTGTGCTTACTTGCAATGAGTGTGGCAGCGCAAAGCCAGTCTGTGCCACTGCTCCTACCCACCGATTCACTGAAGAGCTCTCCCTATGCCATTAGCGGATTCACGAAAATGGCTGCCACGTTTCTGTTCATCGCAGACGCCGATGTTAGATCGAGAATTGGCGAAGCTGACGTACTTCTGCGTCAGCAATATCGCGGCTCCACCATTCGTACGGCTGCTGCAGCGTTCAGAGACGACGAGTTTCTTAGCCTGAACATTCGCTCGCGCGTGCGCCATGCGCTTACTCCGGTATTGTCTTCGGAGGCGCAAATCTCCAGAGACTCTCGCTCCATAGGTATCAACTCGCTTACTCGGTGGAACCTGGCCACCGGCGCACGTTTTGCTCAGGATTCATCCACATTCATGGAGGTGCAGGGCGGCGGCGAATCAAATACCCTGTTGGGCATTCACGACAAAGGCGCGCTCATACGCTTGCAGGGTGCTGCCGGTGAATTAGACCTTGATCCTTTTCGCGCATCACTCACATTGAATTCCGAGGCCACCTTCTTTGCTCGAAGAACAAACGGCGATATTCAAAGTTCGCTTACTCTGCTTCGGGAAAGCGACGCGCAAACTTCGCTGATGTTCAGAGTTGGCTACCGCGCTTTGCATCGCGACTGGTACTCGCAGACGGTAGATCCAAGCACAACATCGTCGGTGATTGTGATTGAGAATCGCTTCGAAAATAATCTGACGCTCGACAGCCGCTTGCTATTCCCTCTGCTGCGCAATACCGTGGCCGACATCAATGTATCGGTGGTGAATAGTGATATCACTCGAGCTTTCAAAGATGCCATTGATGGGCTGCCTCTCACACAATCGTCGCGCAATCTTAGTCAGCTGCAGTTTGCGCTCAACGCTGCTGCGCGGTATTCCTCGCAGCAACAGCGCCATGCCTTTACCATAGCCACTCTGGTGCGCGATGAACAGAACACGGCAGAACGGCGAATGTCCACGCTCACGGTTTCGCAGCTGGACACACTTCGCGAGCAGGAACGCCAACGTGACAACGCGCAGTGGCGCACACAGATGGGAACGCAGTCTGCCATTGCTCTTGGCCTTCGCGACTCCGTCGCCGTTCAAAGCTCTGCTTCCATTATGCGATACGACACTCCCGGTGCAAACAACAACGACGATCGCGACGAATTAAACACGAATATCTCGGTGGCCTATACGCATGCGTGGTCCGAGTATTTCTCGGCAACACTTACATCGCGTGTGCAGCTGAATCATCTGGTGTTTCTGAAGGCTCAACGCAGCTCGCTGAACGCTTGGAATAGAATTATTCGTTTCTCGCCCTCGGCTCTGCTTCACACACCACGCCTGCACATGCAGCCGCAGTTCGAGGTGCTTGCGCAATACACGGTGTACGATTTCGAGGGCAAGCCCGGAGTTCCCACCAGTTTTTCGTTTCGCCAAATGTCGTACCGCGATTCCATTGTTGTGCCACTGAATCAACGGGCGCGCATGGATATTCAAGTGTATGCCAGAGTATTCGAGCGCAGCGAGTTGTATTGGAGTTCTTTTGCAGAGCTTCCGCAGAGCCACAACTACGAGCAGTTTATTCGCTGCCTTGTCACTGCCGATCGCGGCGATGGAATCAGCCTGGGGTTTGGTGCTCGGTATTACGCGCTGTCTCAGCAGTCGCTCACCGGGCAAACCTCCGGCAATACACGCATACAAACAGTGGCACCGGAGTCGTTGGTAGCTCTTCCCCTGTTGGGCACTGCTAATCTGGATGTGCGGGGCTGGCTGGAGTTTCAATACACGAACGGAACCTATTCCCGCATCGTTCCCAACATTTCATTTTTGCTGCGCACATCGCTGTGATATTGTTCACACCCGTCCCGCAGGTTATAGCCTGAACCCATACCACACCACCGACGGCAACAGGCGCACACAAGGAGCAGGCAGCTTCACGTAGTTCACCGCTTTCTTCAGAAAGCGCAGCCACTCGGCGTCGCCGGGTAGCGCTTCAATGTTGTAATCCAGCGAAACCCACAACTCATGATAGCCATTGTATGTATAGTGCGAAGGCCTGTCCACGATGTCTTTCACCGAATGTCCAACAGCAATATTGATGTATGGAGTCCAGTATGCACGCGCATCGCGGCCCAAAAGTCCGTACACATTGATGCTCAACCAGTGGTACTCGCTCTCGTAGTCGTTGAAGACCGATTCGTAGTAGCCGCCTGCTTTGATTTTGGCCGAAGGGTTCACCGAGAACTTCGGTCTGAACAAGCGAGTCCACGGAACATAATGCTGCATCACCGGCATCAGCGCGCCAAAGGTGTTTGCTGCCATATCTCCCCAACTGAATCCCAAATACGGCGCAAACACACCGTACTTACCAATGGAATAACCATCGCGTACCTCGATGATGCTCTGATGTACCAACGAGAACGCTGCCGCCGACCACACAGCCGTTGTGGTATCTACGCCACCCCACGTTAAGCCTTCACGCATCACTTCGTTGAGCACGTAGCCCGCCATGGCATGTCCGAACTTGTCGGCGCCATGAGCATACTGCCAATCATCATGGAAGTTTGTGTAGAACGCCGGAGCAGGATCGCTCCAATACATCGAGGCCTGTTTGATTTGCGAAGCAAGAAGAGCTCCGCCATATACAGTACAGAAGCCGGCCGTCTTACATGTGTCTATACCGGTGGAGTTCAGAATAACGGAGTGATCCGGTGCGGAATCGGCTGCAGGTATGATTGCCACGCTTGCGTCGTTCACGTTGTGGTACGCGTGAAGATGTGCGCTTAGCACGATCGCGGCAAACACCGTCACGATAACTACCTTGAAGAAGGTCATGGCTCTACAATAAAGGTATGTTTATCAGACGTAGATCCGCCCGCATACACAATGGCAAAGAGATACACGCCGGGCTGCACGCGAACAGACTGATCGGTGATCATATTCCAACGCACACCGCCATCGTCATCTCTGGCGGAAACAGATGCAAGCTCCGATCCTTCTACCGACATCACCACCACACGCGCACCCGCGGGAACACCCGCAAAGCGAATGTACTCATCGCGAGAGAGCTTACATGGTTGCGGGAATGCAAACTGCGGTGAGCTTTCGTCTGCGCCATACACCCAGCTGATCATACGTCCCGGCCCACGAGCCAGCGGCCTACCGCTTTGCGATTCTATGCTCTCGGTAGCGCTCAATGTGTATACAAAGCCTCTGGTGCCCAGTGGCTTGCTGCTATCAAAACCCAGCTCTACCAATGTTTGCAAACTGTCGGCAAAGCGAATCGATGTGATACGTGTTTGTTCCGGTGAGACGTATGCATCACTTCGAAGCGCCGATGCGGTTAAGGGCTCGCTCCATTCCAGCGTGAGGGATGTTGGAGTAAGTGATACAATGCGTTTGATGTACGTGTCGCAACAGTTGCTGCCGGCTCCCGTAAATATTGCCATCACGGTTCCGCGAACACCGGGATAGATACCGGTTCCATATTCATCGCGAACATGTATAAAAAGAGTATCGAGCCCTGCAGCCACACCACGTACACGCAGCGCAACAAGTGAATCAGAAAGCACTACTGCACTGCTCACACCAAGCTCTCTATTCCCCGAAGCACTTACGCGAAACGATCCCGAATGCAATGATGCAAAGCTTACGGGGCCGCTAAATGCGCAGAGCACTATATCGCGGGCTTTGATGTCCGGCGTTGCAGAGACAAGCGTTACTTCACTGCTGCCGCGCAGAAATCGCTGCCTGCCAAAAGCGAGTGAAACGGTATCGGCGGCAGAACTCATGCTTGCTACAGCATACTCGGCGCTCCGGCCTTGGGTGAGGACTACCCCAAACGATGCACTGCTCATCGTAAACAGTGAATCGCTCTGCTGTCCGTTCACGTCTGCAATGCGGAGCTTTACTCTGTACGCAGCTGCCCGGCGCACGGGAATCCATGAGCATAGCACAGTATCACGTTGCAAACGCTTTTCTCTAAAAGCCGAGGGCGGTGCAAGCGCTATGCTCGCATTCCATTCCCACCACTCGGAGCGTGCCGATGCTTGCGAAGTAAACACAAGTTCGTTGTTTCCATTCGCGTCCATGTCGGTGATCATTGCTGCATTAGACCACGCACCGGCGGTGTACCACAACGGCTCTATGCTCTTGCGCTCTGCGTTGTAATGAAACACGTATAGATTGGGAAACAGCGACAGAACAAACTCATCGCCGGGTGTAGTATCCAGATTGCCCGCTGCCACACCATTGTAATACGGACGACCGTATCGTACACCGGAAAATTTATCGCTCCATACATGCACAAAAGGATTCGCGGTATCGCCGGTGTGCGCGTACACCCGGAATGTCCACACCGATGGCTGCTGATCGCCCGCATCGGTGCGGCGCGTTGTGGAGGGGAATCCACTCAAAATTTCCGGCTTGCCATCTCCGTCCACATCAAGCTCTGTGGTGAACTCAGATCCGGCATCGGCTTCGTCAGTATTCTCCAGCGTCGCCACCGTTTTCAAGGTGTTGCCACTCCACTCGCAAATGTGTAGGTCGCCGTCGCTGTCGGAATACGCAATCTCGGTGCGGCCATCACCGTCGAAATCACCCACAGCGCCGCCCGGCGACGAAAAGGTGTTCACGGTTTTATCCGCAGCAGGGCGTGATGTTGGAATGTGCTCGGCAATCTTTTGATAGGTGCCGTTTGCATAAGCCCACACTTCCAACGCATCTCCGGCGGACTTCAGCACCCCGGACGAATCCTTAACAGTTCTGCCGGTTCGATACCCGATAATGTCGTCGCGCTTGTCGCCATTTACATCGGCAAAGCGGCAAGCCCAGAACGTATGCGTCAGCGTGTCGGCAAATACAATAGATCCAAAGCGCCCATCGGGCATCAAAGTCACAACGCGAGTGTCTCCGCCCGAGTATGTGAGCACCTCCGGAATACCATCGCCGTCGGAGTCTCCGATACCGCGGCTGAACCAAGGCACGGCCAGCGAGTCCGTCACCCGTATCGATGTACCGGAGCGAACATAGCGGCGAAGCGTGCGCGCCGACATCGAGACATCGGTGGCGACGAATTCTCTTTTGGATGCAGCTACCGACTGCGGGTTCACAAACAAACGCGGCGCCAGCCACTCCCTGCGCCGCAGTAGAGTATCGGTACATGCGTCGTTGGCAAAGGGCAAGCGAAGCTGCGCAGCGGCGGTATCGCCGCCTGCGTCTGTTACCACAATACTCACGCTATTATTGGTATCCGGTACGCCGCTCAGATCGAGCAACACATAATGCAAGCGTCCCACACGCTCGTCCGATGCCGAACGTTGTGTGCCTTGTGCATTCAGACGCGCAACGGCAGTAACAGGCCGGTCGCTTTCTACTCTCACTCCCGCATACCGTACTGAGCCCACCCACAACTGCTCGGCAGATGCAGATGTAATCGCAAGGGCGTTTGGCACCACACGAAAACGAGTGCAACGATGTATCTCTCGGCCGTTGGCAAGCAGCAATCGCACGCGCAGGGTATACGTTGTATCCCGTGGAAGCTGATCGGATGGGATGGTGGCGAGCAAATAGGGCTCTATAACCTGCGTGGATCCACTATTGATACTACGAAAGGCAGTGGCATTCATTCCCTCGCCTATCTCCACCACCCACTCGTTGAGTAATGGGTCGGCGGCAGACGCCACAACGTTCACCGCTAGCGCAGACGATCTCTTCTGCACCGCATCGAGCATGGGCTGCTCAATAAAACAGGTGCCTTCACCGGCACACTCTAATGCTTCCGCAATATCAATACGACCCGCGCCCGTAAGACGCGACCACTTCGACGATTCCAGCGGTAGCGCCGTTCGTTCGAAGATCTGTCGAATGCCTGCGGGGCTAAGTTCCGGGCGCACTTCCAAAAGCAAAGCCGCGGCCGCTGCAACCATTGGCGCCGAGAACGATGTTCCGCTTACCGATGAGTACGCATTACCCACATCCGTTGTTTGAATTGATTGCCCGGGTGCAACAATTGATAGCTGTGAGTTGTAGGAACTAAAAATTGTCTTGGCGTTCTTTGAGGTGGTGGCACCGGCACTGCATATCCAAGGGAAGTCGGAAGGATAGTGTGCATCAGAGCCTCCGGAGTTTCCCGACGATGCCACTATCAGAACGTTACGATCATACGCGTATCGCGATGCATCTCGAAGCAGTGCAGAGAACACGCCATCACCAAAACTGCAATTGATCACGCGGGCGCCATTCTCTACAGCATAGAGCATGGCGGAGGCAATATCATCTTCCTCCGCATTACCGGAGATATCAAAAGCTCGCAGCGCCATGATTCGTGCATCATAGGCAAGGCCGCTAACGCCTATGCCGTTGCTGTTGGCTGCCGCGATCACACCGGATACGTTTGTGCCATGACTGCCTTCATCATAGGGGAAGGGATCGCGAACCTGCCAGTCCCCTAGGTTCTCCAATCGCTGATCCACAAAGTTGTAGCCTATAACATCATCTGTGAATCCATTGCCGTCGTTATCCGTGCCGTCCAAGTCGCCCGCTATGCCATTGCGCATTTCGCTCACGGGCCATGGGTCGAAGCGCTTGTTGCCATTCAGATCCTCCGGGGAGTTAATCCACAATTGTGTTCGCAGATCTTCATGCTCCCAATCTATTCCCGTATCGATTACACCAACCGTTACTCCCTTGCCCGTGGCGATTTTCCAAACATCATCAGCCTTCAGAATATCAAGGGCCCACTGGGTGCTTCGCAGCGAATCGCGAAGACCGGTTTTTTCTATTCGGAATCGGGTAGCCGGCGCAGCATATACTATAGCGTATTTCATTTTCCACGCAGCCACCAGGCTATCAACATTGGCGGGCGAATCGCAGCGAACGATGCACCACGATTGCACATCGAGAAGCGAAGCCTGCGCAGCGCCGGACCAAGAAAGCAATGTGCCCCGCGACGACGGTGCGAAAAGACGAGCATTCGGGTTTTGCGCGGAAAACACTCGGGCTTGCTCCGGCGAGGAGAATTTGATGCACACATCGCATGGAGCCGCCGTGTTGGGCATTGCCCACACGAAGCTCCAGAAAAAAAGTACAATGACGAAGTGCTTCATGGATTGCGAATGTATGCAGCCAATATTCAATGATATCGTTCCGGAGAATCAGGAATCTCCGGGAATTCCGGTAAAGCCTATGCGACGCCGCATTAGGGCTACAATTGCGTGCGCAATATCAGAGTTTTCGCCGTTACATGAGGGATAAACGCATTGTGGCGCTCGGCAGATCGAAGATGTAACGAAAATGCACTGCTCGTTAAATTTTATGAACAATAACAAAAGTACTTCCGCGTCTTCTGCCACTGTTGTAGTTTTGGAAACTCTGGTAACCGAAATAGTTTCCTGAGTGTTTCAATCGGCAACGGCCGTTAGACAGAATTGAAATCCCTATGTGCTCATGGCAGTTACGCGGCACACCAACCGCAGCAACTCCGTAGGCATTGCAAACAGTAAGGAACCGAAGGGAACAGCTACATGCTTAGCACTCCCTGGAAGCACCATCTCACCACACCACCACAACGAGGTTGTTTCCCTTCGGTTCCCGTTTCAGGGGCAAAAAAAGTATAGAGTATTATTCGATACCTTCAGCCGATTACCTGTTTTCCTACACCTTCCGGTTCCAGCATGAAATGTTCCGTTTTATTTCGCGCACTGATTGTTCTGGCTGTTTCGAACAGTCTTCACGCTCAAGTAGTGAATGTGTCGCTCGAGGACGCGATTTCTAATGCACTTACAACAAGCAGAACGTTAAAGATTTCCCGAAGCAAAGTGCAGCAGGCGCAGGCTCGTGAGGACGAAGCACAGGCAAATCGACTTCCTTCATTGCGATTCCAAGGCACCTACAATCGCCTTAACGACGTTGGTCCGGTGCAATTCGACAATCCCTTTGTTCCCGGCTCGAAGATCGTACTCTCCAATCCCATCCTTAACAACTATCAGTTCAACCTTAGCGCTTCTCAAGTGTTGTTTGCGGGCTTCAGACTGGATGCAGCCAAAGACATCGCCGATCTGGCCGTACAAGCAGCGCGTTTAGACGAACAATCCGATGAAATCTCGGTTCGTTTTGCAGCCACTACCACGTATTGGTCGTTGTACAAGTTGATGGAATTCAGAAATGCACTTGGCGAAACAGTCAAGCAGCTTAATGCTCGAGTTCACGACGCGGAAGTTTTGTTCAAAGCCGGCACGCTTACATCGAATGATGTCATGAAAATAAAAGTTCAGGCAGCTAATGTACGCGCGCAGGAGCTGGAGATTACACAGCAGGTAACCTCCGTGACCGTAGCGCTCAACAACTTGATGGGTCGTCCCCTGTCGACGATAATTAGCCCGAGCTCCAAACCCATGTGGACAGAGACCGATGCTTCTTCTATTCAAGATGCCATTGCCAAGGCTCGCGAGGACCGCCCCGATATTCGTGCAACACAACTGCGGTTGAAAGCAGCCGAGCGTGGTGCCGATGCGGCAAACGGCGGCTGGTGGCCTCAGGTGGCGGTGACGGCTAACTACCTTTATGCCAATCCGAACCAACGCATTTTCCCCAACCGCCCTCAGTTCGACGGTACCTGGGCCGTGGGCGTATCTGCAGGATGGGATTTGTGGAATTGGATGATACCCACCCATCAAGCTGCTCAAGCGCATGCCCAAGCAGCACAGATTCAAGAAGGCTTGCTGATGATGCAAGAAGGAATCACGGTTGAAGCCATGCAGAATTATCTGGCTCTGGCTCCGGCTCGTGAACGCATTGCCGTGGCTGAACAGGCGGAGGCGCAAGCCAAAGAGAACTCATCGAATGTAACAAGCAAATTCACCGCGGGTGCGGCTACCGGAACCGACGTGTTGGAATCGGAAGCCATGTTGCTGCAAGCATCCGCAAACAAGACCACCGCTATTGTGGACTATGAGTTGGCGTGGGCAAAACTTCAGCGCTCACTTGGGAAGTAACATTCGACTACTCCAACAGAAAATTATAATCATCATCATTTCTCTCTCTGTATGAAAAAAGTCCTTTGGATAGCAGGCGCCATCGCTGTGGTTGTTGTGATGATACTCGTGCTTATGAGTAACAAGAAAACGATCGAAGAGAAGAACGCAAATAATATCGTGCAAACGGTGTTTCCGGTTACCGCTGTTGCCGTCCGCGATACACAACTAACCACCGAACTGTCGTTGGTGGGAACCATACTTGCAAACAACGAGGTAAATGTAACCTCCGAAACCAGTGGTCGCATTACCAAGTGTAATATTCGTGTGGGCCAGAGTGTGAATGCCGGATCGGTACTGTTCGAGGTAGACGATGAGCTTCGCCTGTCGCAGCTTCGCTCTGCTGAAGCCCAATTCGACAAGGCTCGCAAGGACAGCATTCGCAACTCAATGCTGCTGCGCGAGAAAACACTGGCTCCGGCTCAGTGGGATCAAATAGAGTTACAGTATCGCATGGCCGAACAACAAGTAGTTGTGGCACGTCGCGCATACAACGACACCCGCATCAAGTCTCCCATCTCCGGTATTGTATCCGCACGGTATGCCGATGTGGGCGCAACGGTGAACAATATGCAGAGCGGTTCGGTAGTAGCTACAATCGTGGATGTATCCAGCCTTAAGGTGCGATTGCAGGTAGCAGAGAAAGACGTGATTCGCCTTTCCGAGGGAGATCGCGTGAACGTCGGCTCGGAGCTTTATGGTAGCGAGGTATTCCCCGGCACCATATCATCGGTGAGCGCAAAAGGCGACGAAGCCCACACGTATACCGTTGAAGTTCGTATTGCCCGCACTCCCAAGCTTAAGCCCGGCATGTTTGCGCGCGTTGGTTTTTCGCGCAAAGAAAGTCGCGCATCGTTGGTGATTCCCCGTGAGTCAATTGTAGGAACACTTTCCAGCGCTCGCGTGTATGTAGTGATGGCGGACAGTAAAGTACAATTGAGGCCGGTAGTTCTCGGTGCCGACATGAATGGTAATGTTGAGGTGCGCAGCGGTCTGCAGGCCGGTGAGCGTGTGGTAACAACCGGACTGAACATCATCAGAGACGGTGCATCGGTTCGCGTAAACAACTAGTAGTGAATTCCTCGGCGAGCGTTGCTCACAAGGAGATGCGGTAGCACATACATTATACGTACAACGAGTTTCCCTTACATCTTTTGGCAAGTCCCCGTGCAGGTGATCATCTATAGGTCTTGTGCCATGATTGATACCTACTGCCAAAAGATTCCAACGATTTCATTCGTATCCATATGACACTCACAGAACTGGCCATTAAGCGCCCGTCCATTATCGTGGTATTGTTTTCCATTCTTGGAATACTTGGTATCTACGGTTATACGAAGCTGAACTACAACCTTCTGCCGAAGTTCAGTCCGCCGTTTGTGACCATTACCACCGTATATCCCGGCGGTGCGCCGCAGGAAATCGAGTCGACGGTATCAAAGGTTATTGAAGATGCTGTGTCCGGCCTGGACAAAGTGAACGCGATAATCTCCAGTTCCAACGAAGGATACTCGCAGGTTCAGATTGAGTTTAGCAACACTGCCAAAACAGAGAATGCCGTGCAAGATGTGATTCGCGCAATCAGTCAGGTGCGCGGTCAGCTTCCTGCCGGTGTAAAGGAACCGGTTGTAACAAAATTCTCTCCGGACGAGATTCCCATCATCCGCATGGGAGCTACGTCGTCCATGCCGGCGCGTGAGTTCTATCAGTTTGTGGATGATTACATCAAACCCGAAATCACCAAACTGCCGGGCGTGGGCAATGTGTTCGTGAGCGGTGGACGCAAGCGCGAGATTAGGGTGGAGCTCGACGCACAAAAGATTCAATCGTACGGACTCTCGCTGAACACAATTCAGCAAGCCATTGTGGCATCGAACCTGGACTTCCCCACCGGTAATGTAAAGGAATCCACCAGCCAGTATGTGGTGCGGGTGGCGGGTAAATTCACCGATGTGGCTCAACTTGAGGAACTCGTGGTAGGTCGCTCGCGCATGGGCGGCACCATTCGTCTTGCCGATATCGGTGTTGTAAAAGACTCCACTGCCGACATCGCTACCTTCAGCCGCTACAACAACATCGACAACATCAACATGAGCATCCAGAAGCAAACGGATGCCAATGCAGTAGATGTGAGTAAGCTCGTTCACAAAAAAGTGAAAGAGCTGATGGAGAAGTACAAAGACATCAATCTCAAGCTTGACATCGCGGTTGATTCATCCACCTTTACTCTTGAAGCAGCGAATGCCGTTCAGGTAGATCTTGTGCTGGCAATCTTTATCGTAGCACTCGTGATGCTGCTGTTCTTGCATAGTCTGCGAAACTCGCTTATCGTGATGGTGGCCATACCGGCCTCGCTGGTGTCTACACTGGTGGGTATTTGGGCATTCGGATTCTCGCTGAACCTTATGACCTTGCTGGGATTGTCGTTGGTCATCGGAATTCTTGTAGACGACTCCATTGTGGTTTTGGAAAATATCTATCACCACATGGAGCGCGGCGAAGACCGCATGATTGCTTCGGTGCGAGGCCGAAACGAGATCGGCTTTGCAGCGCTGTCTATTACTCTGGTAGACGTAGCGGTGTTCTTGCCTCTTTCGCTGGTGAGCGGAATTGTAGGAAACATCATGCGCGAGTTTGCTCTTGTGGTGGTGATATCTACAATGTTCTCGCTGCTGGTGTCCTTTACTATTACGCCCATTCTGGCTTCGCGATACGCTCGTCTGGAAACTCTTACTCGTGGCACATTGATGGGACGCATTGGCCTTGCCTTCAATGCATGGTTTGCTCGAGTGGAGAAATCATATGCGGTGCTTATTGGTAAGGCATTGCGAAACGGATGGACAATGGCACTGGTGGTAGTGCTGTCGTTCGGCTCGTGCGGCATTGTTCCCGTGCTGTTCAAGAATAAGCTTATCAGCCAAGAGTTCATTACTCAATCCGATCGTGGTGAATTCGCAGTGACCATCGAGTTCCCGCCCAGCATGAACGTCGATTCCACGAATGCTCGAGCAATGGTAATCGAGAAACACCTTACCTCATTACCCGAGTGTGACCGTGTAATTGCAAGCGTGGGAACATTCTCGAATGCCTTTCTTGGAGCGCAATCGGCAAACAATGTTTGCGAATTCAATGTTACTCTGAAGCCCGCATCGAAGCGCACTCGCTCAACGGAAGAAGTGGGCAATGCCATCAAGAAATATGTAATGGAATTCCCCGGGGCAAAAGTTCGCGTGAATCCCATTGGAATTTTTGGTAGCGCCAACGAGAGCCCGGTACAGGTAATTGTCACCGGCGCAGATCGCGAGCTGGTATCGAAGGCCGCCTATCAGGTGCTGGACACATTAAAGGCAATGCAAGGCACAACCGACGTGCGCCTTTCCAGTGAGGAAGGGAAATTGGAGTCGCGCATTGATGTGGATCGTCAGAAACTTGCCGCGTTGGGACTCAGCATTGGCGAGGTTGGCTCTGCTCTGAACATTGCACTGCAGGGCAACGATGATGCAAAGTACCGCGTGGGTACAACCGAGTATCCCATTCGCGTTCGTCTTCGTAATGAAGACCGTGTGAATGTTGATAACATCGGCCGCCTCACCGTGACGAACCGCATGGGGCAGCAAGTAGAGCTTCAACAATTCTCAAAGATGTCTCTGGGTACGGGTTCTACTAAGCTTGAGCGCAGAGATCGTATCGCCTGCGTGCGTGTATTTGCCCAGCCTGTGGGCAAGGGTGCCGGCGATATTGCCAACGAGCTTGATAAACGTTTGCAGGGCAACCTGCCAAGCGGAATCAGCTATACCTATCTTGGCGACGTAAAAAATCAACGCGATGGTTTCGGCGATTTAGGTGTAGCAATGCTTGGCGGATTGATCTTCGTGTACCTGATCATGGTTGCACTCTATGATTCGTACTCCTACCCCTTCGTGAATCTCTTCTCTGTATTCGTAGCGCCGCTGGGTGCCTTCCTTGCACTTGCGTTGGCAATGCGCAGTATGTCCATTTTCACAATGCTTGGATTCATCATGCTCATCGGCTTGGTAATGAAGAATTCCATCCTGCTGGTGGATCGCGCAAATCATAATCGCCGAGAGCGGGGTATGAGCTTGAAGGAAGCGTTGATGGAAGCAGGAGAAGTGCGTTTACGCCCTATCGTTATGACCACCGTTGCGATGATCTTCGGTATGTTCCCCATTGCGTTTAGTCACAGTGCGGGAAGCGAATGGAAGTCCGGCCTTGCCTTTGCTCTTATTGGCGGACTTACCAGCTCGATGTTCTTTACACTGGTGCTTGTGCCGGTAGTGTACTACTTGTTCAGTCGCGGCTCGAAGAAAATCACGCACAAGGTAGAGATAGAGCAAGCGCCTTTGTTTGCACCTGCCGAGCAGGGATAACGAACATATATGTTCGGGTGAAGGTATCAGCTGTAATGCTGCGGCCAACCTGCCGGCGTAGTGCCGCTGTGCTGCGGCAGAATAGGTTACACGCCCCGAGTTTCGGGATCCCAGATAAACTTGTGTAACTGCAGCTGCAATCGGGCGGGCGTGCCGTCTTGCAAAATCCACTCGCTCAGCTCTCGAGCATCTTGCCGGCCAAACACCGGCGAGAACAACACGGCCGATGAATTCTCTGCCAATGCATAGGTGGATATACGTTGCTTGGCATACTCGTAATCTTCGCGCGATGAAATCACGAACTTCCACTCGTCCATTGGACGCAGAGTACGGAAGTTCCCTTCGTATTGCAGCGAATCCATTTTCGATCCCGGACACTTCACATCGATAATGCGAACCACACGCTCATCCACATATTGAGCATCCACATGGCCGCCGGTTTCTATAGCCACGGTGTAGCGCAAATCGCAAAGGTGCGACATCAGCGCATAGATTCCCTCTTGCTCCAACGGCTCGCCACCGCTGAACTCAACAAAGTTGCAGGGATAGGATTGAACTTTGTCCACGATCTGGCGAAGCGTCATCCACTCTCCGCCACCACGATGATCCAACGCATATTTGGTATCGCACCACGTGCAGCGCAGGGTGCAGCCTTGCAGGCGAACAAAAATGCAGGGCACTCCCGCTCGCGTGCCTTCACCTTGCACCGAGAAAAATATCTCGTTGATATACAGCTTGTCGTTCTCGTTGTATGCGCGGGAACGAACATGGGATGTGGGCTGAGTAATCATAGCTTTCAAAAAAAAAGGGCTGCACGATTGCCGAGTGCACAATCATACAGCCCGCATTTCACTATCGCTTAGCGCGCAAACTTCAAGTACCGTTCGTTGATGCGACCCCAGTGCAGGTTCGCAAGGAAGGCATCGATGTACTTCGCGCGAGCGGGACCATCCTTATGATAGTACGCGTGCTCGAACACATCGCAAGCAATCAACGGAATACCACCCCACATAGCGCCGTAGTGATGCTCATCAACGAGCAAGTTCAACAAGCGTCCGCTATAGAGTTGATCCAGGGCCAGCACTCCCCAACCGCTCAGCTTTGCCGCTGTAGCGCTTGCTTTGAAGTCGGCTTTCCATGCGTCGATTGAACCAAACTCGCGCTCAATAGCTGCTACTACTTCAGGACCTTTACTTGTGTCGCCGTCACCGCCGAGCACATACCAAAACACATCATGAAGCACCACACCTGCATGGTTCCATGTAAGGCGGCGCTTCAGCTCGCCGATATCAGACCAATTACCGTTGGCAGCGCTTTTATCTGCTGTGGGCAATTCAGCTTCAATCTTGTTGAGAAAAGTTACATACCCTTTGTGATGGGTATTGTAGTGCCAGTCTGTTGTTTCGGGCGACATCACCGGTGCCAGCAACTGCTTTGCTTCTTCGTCGCTGTAGGGGCGCGCGTTAAATGACCATTCTGCCATGATAATCTCCTTAAAGAAATAGTTCGTTGAATATTCGTTACACACCAAAAGAAGAGCCGCAGCCACATGTCTTGGTAGCATTGGGATTGTTGAACGTGAATCCCTTGCCGGACAAACCGTCGCTGTAGTCGAGGGTAATACCCATCAGATAAAAGATGCTCTTTTGGTCGATGAACACGTGCACGCCATCGGCATTCAGTACCATGTCGCGCTCTTTGGGCGCTGCATCGAAGCCAAGTGTGTACGACATTCCGCTGCAGCCGCCACCCTTTACGCCAACGCGCAAGCCATATTCGGCAGGGATATTGTTCTGCTCCTTAATCTTCTTTACCTCGGCAATGGCTTTGTTCGAGATGTTGATGTTGTCCGACTCTTCGGCACCGATAATGCCCGTGGGAACACTGGTTACTCCCAGATCTTCCGGAGCCATGGTAGGATTGAGATCGATGTTCATAGATACCTCGTATATCAGTTAGTGATTGTTGGTAATGATTTCTCTCTTGCTTTGCTAAAGGACGTATCAACGTTGGGTTTGATGTTACGTTTGATACGACAATTCTTACTCTTGAATTTCCATCGTTACATCCACGAATGTGTTTTGTTGCGTGTGAAGATCCGCAATAGCCATCGAGGCCATCGCTTGATCAATCACTGCCTGCAATTTCATCAACGGATGCTTGATTGTACAAGCGCTTTCTATGGTACACGATTGCTCGGGATGCGAGCCACACTCCACCAGGCGCTGCTGCGCTCCCTGCACGGCATCAAGAACGTCGCGTATAGATACTTGGTCGGCCGGCCGGGCCATGGTAAAACCGCCATTCACTCCTTGCGAGGATTTCACAATGCCGGCCTTTGCCAGCGAGCTCATCACTTTAGCCAGTAGCTCGAAGGAAATACCAAAATGCTCAGCCATCTCCTTTACCGTGAACACGTCCGCGCTATCTGCACTCATGTGGTGCAGAGCCAGCAGGGCGTACTCAACTTTTTTGGATAAACGCAGCATGATGAGCTAACTAAGTTTCTTACAATAATCCTAACTCCAACTTCACGTACTCCGGCATCATGTGCTGATCCCAGGGTGGGTCGAAGGTAAGCTCCACCGCGGAATCGGAAACGCCTTCAGCTTTACGCGCAGCCTCTGCCACTTGCTGCGGCAGAATACCGGCAGCGGGACAGCCCGGCGCGGTAAGAGTCATGGTGATATGCGCCTTTGCATTGCTGTCAAAACGAATGTCGTAGATCAGGCCCAGGTCGTACACACTCATGGGCAACTCGGGATCGAATACAGTTTTGAGCTGTTCTACTACCCGCGCTTTAAGCGTATCGTGATCCGGCATAGGTGCAGATGTTTGCACGCCCTCGGGTGCCTGTTCTTCTTGCACGTTTTCATCGCTACTGTTGCTCATACCTTACTCCGTAGTTGCCTGATGTTCACCATGCAATGCGCTCTTCACCGTGTGCATGGCAAGCGTAGCGCACTTCACACGTGCAGGAAATTCACGCACACCTGCAATCACACTCATTTTTCCCAGCAGAGGCGGCAGCTCCACATCGCCGGAGGATGTTACTGCGTCCTGGGCGATGTCGATAATGCGCTCGGCTTCTTCTTGTGTTTTGCCTTTGATCTCGCTTGTAAGAAGCGAGGCCGTTGCCTTGCTGATTGCACAACCATCACCTTGAAAGCGCACGTCGCTGATAACGCCGTTGTGCATGGTCATGGTTATGGTAAGATGATCGCCGCACAAAGGATTGAAGCCCTCTGCATGATGCGTGCAGGGCTCCACCACTCCGAAGTTTCTGGGGTGTTTGTTGTGGTCGAGAATTACTTCTTGATACAACTCGCGCAACTCATCTGATGTAAACATGATTTCCTTTCAGCGATTCCGTCATTCAGCGATTCCGTCATTCAGCTCGTACACTGTTCCACCGGCTCACCATCTGTTCTGCAACAATCTTATGCCCCAAAGAATGCAACTGCCGATGCAACCGCAGCAGCGCATTGTTCCACTTCCTCGAAGGTTGTAGTAAACGCGCACGACATTCGTGTAGTGGCCGGCACTCCGAAACGTTTCATGAGTGGTTGTACGCAGTGATGGCCGGCGCGCACTGCAATTCCTTCTCTATCCAGATAGGTGCCCATATCGTGCGGGTGAACATTACCCGCCACGAATGATACCACCGCACTTTTACGCGAAGCCGTACCGATAATGCGAACACCCTCGATGTTCG
>JBJOLU010000174.1:0-3044 GCA_046052705.1 Bacteroidota bacterium
CTCGTCGCCCGGTTCCACCCCTGCCCTGCCGATGAGCTCTTGAGCCTTGTCGTAGAGCTCCACTGAGCGGTCGGCGATATCGCGTCGTAGTTCGCGTCCGCTTTTTGGAGCAAAGACCAAAGCTGTTATCGCTCCGATGGCTCCGCCAATCAAAGCTCCGGCCAAGAAGCCGTTGATGTATCCACCGTTGGATGATTCACGTTCCGACATACTACCTCCTGATAATGACGTTGATGTTTGTTCTTGTTTTCTGTCCTGAATGCTGTTCTTGATGTTGTTCTTACTTAAGCTCACTCACTTCTGCAGTAGCGTATGGAGGCCTGCAACACAGATGCTACCAATGTTCCGGAAGCGTTGGTGAATCGCCGCGTGCTTTTATGATCGCGTCGATCACTTCACGAACCGCACCGCTACCGCCGTTGTTTCTACAGACGTACGTCACTCTGCTTTTCATGTACTCGGCGGCGTCTGCCGGGCATGCGCTAAAGCCTACAATCTGCATGGCGCGGTCGTCGTTAACATCGTCTCCAACATAGGCAACACGCTCAAGAATCGTACCGAGTTTTTCGGCTAGTTCTTTCACATGGGTTTCTTTAGCGTGCGAGCCCATCACTACATGCTGCACCTTGAGTTTCTCTGCTCTGCGCAGCACAATATCGCTGGTTTCGCTGGTCATAAACGCCACCTTGATCCCAGCGCGATGTGCCAGGGTAACTCCCATGCCGTCACGAACCGAAAAACGCTTCATCACTTCGCCTTTGTCCGAGAAATACATGGATCCATCGGTCATGGTGCCATCGATATCCAGAACAATAAGTTCTATATCCGAAAGTATGTGGTTGAATTCTGTCACGTTCTCAGTCTGGTTGGTTCCTGTATTCAGGCGTATTTTGCGGCTCACTCAACTACACCTACACATGAAAAACGGCCGTATCATTAATCTGTTCGCTCTTCTTTTGCTTACTACCCTTGTGCCATCGTTAGCATCATGCCTGAAAAATCGTCAGGCTCAATCAGACACTCAGCCGCAAAATACGGATGCAAAGTCTGTTACGTTTCCGGAGTTCAACGAAAAACGCGCATGGAATCTTTGCGCGGCACAAGTAGCTCTTGGTCCACGCGTACCAAATACCGAAGCTCACGCCAAGGGTTTGGAACTCATTATATCCGAGCTAACGCCCTATGCAGACACCATTATCAAGCAGTCGTTCTCACGCTCGGTGTATGGCCGCCGCTGGGACCTTACCAATGTGATTGCGCAAATCAATCCCAAGAATCCTCAGCGCATACTTCTGGGCGCACACTGGGATTCTCGTCCCCGATCAGATGAGGACACTAATTACTCCAATTACAACAAAGGTGTACCCGCTGCCAACGACGGCGGTAGCGGCGTGGCTGTATTGCTAGAACTGGCGCGTGTATTCCATACACAACGTCCGGACGTTGGAATTGATCTGGTGTTTTTCGATGGCGAGGATATCGGGTACAAAACCGACGGAGAGTTTTTCTGTATAGGATCGCGCTACTTTGCGTCGAATTTTCCTTTGCCGATCCGCCCGCGCTACGGCATTGTGCTGGATATGGTGGGTGATAAAGAAGCCCGATTTCTTAAGGAGCAGGGATCTATGGAGGCGGCTCCGGATCTTGTAGAGAAAGTGTGGCAGCTTGGTCGTTTGCATGCGCCCGATTATTTCGTTCCCGAAGTTGGGGCGGGCGTCACCGACGATCATCGTCCGCTTATAGAAATTGGTATCCCTGCAATAGATATCATCGACATGGAGCTTATTGGCAACCAATCTAAAGATCCGCGCAGGCATTACTGGCACACGCAGTACGATACCATGGACAACATTGGCGAGCGTACCCTATACAGCGTGGCAAATGTGCTTCTGCATCTTGTGTATGGTAGCCCCTTTGTTCAATAGATCGTAGGTCTATGGTAGGACATTGGTAGGTCTATTGGTATTTCTATTGCCCCGAGTTTTTTTTCAACCCTTCGAAGTACATCATTATCCGTATGGCACACTTATCCGACCACGCTCGCTTTGCTACAAAGGCTATCCACATTGGCCAAGAGCCCGATGAACTTACCGGAGCAGTGACTGTTCCCCTTTACCAGACCAGTACCTATGCACAAGAAGCTATAGGCAAGCACAAAGGTTTTGAGTATGCTCGTACGCAAAACCCCACCCGCTTTGCATGGGAGGACAACATGACTGCGCTTGAAGAAGGCGTTGATGCCTTTGCTTTCGCCAGCGGTTTGGCCGCAATTGATGCGGTAATGAAACTTCTCAAGAGTGGCGATCACGTGGTGATGGCCGAAGACATGTACGGCGGTACCTTCCGCTTGTTCGATAAGATTCTTCGAAACTTTGGCCTTGAGTTTAGCGCTGTGGATATGCGCGATGAGCAGGCGATTCGCGCGGCCATACAGCCCAACACCCTCATGCTGTACACCGAGACACCGACCAATCCCATGATGTCCATCACGGACATTCGCATGGTAGCCGGTGTCGCCAAAGAAACAGGCGCTATGCTTGTGGTAGACAACACTTTTGCTACACCGTACTTCCAGCGCCCCTTAACCCTGGGCGCGGACATTGTGCTTCATTCGGCTACCAAATATTTGGGCGGGCATTCAGACTTGATCCACGGTATTGTGGTGACGTCTTCTACAGACATTGCTGAGCGGCTTCGCTTCATACAAAATGCTGCCGGGGCCGTGCCGGGACCGTTTGAATGCTGGTTGTTGCTGCGCTCCAGCAAAACACTCGCATTACGCATGCGCCAGCACGCAGAAAACGCGATGCAGATTGCTAAAGTACTTAGTGAGAATTCCTCGCTCAAAGCGGTTCATTACCCTGGACTTCCCTCTCACCCGCAGCATGCACTGGCAGCCTCGCAAATGTCTGGCTTTGGAGGTATTATCTCAATAGATCTTGGATCTCTGGAAAAAGCCAAAGCCTTTACCTCGGCCTTGAAGATTTTTACCTTGGGTGAATCGCTTGGTGGCGTGGAATCGTTGGTGTGCCATCCGGTGAGCA
>JBJOLU010000175.1:0-3688 GCA_046052705.1 Bacteroidota bacterium
TTGTAGAAGCCGGGAATAACAAGGCCATCGCCCTGTGCTGAAAACGAACGACCGAAGTTTTCGAAAATCTGCGAACCCAACACCAGGCCTAAGTCCCAATCATCAGAAAGTTTCTTGTTGAAGTTAAAGAGCAACTCGGAGTTGATCTGCTGGCTGCGAAGATCGTCATCGGTAACACGGCCGGTAGGAGTGTTCGAGCTATAGATAGCATACTCACCGCGGTTGCGGGTGTTGTAGAAGTCTCCGCCAATACGATAGGTAGCCGAGAAGTCTCCGAGTAGATCCTTGCCGAACCACGACTCAGGGAAGTAATCAACTTGCACGCCGCCGATAAAACGCTCGGTGCGCTCGTTGAACATATTCTTGTTTACCGTCCAGAAGGGATTGTCGTAGATGCTAGTTCCGCTAGGCGCCAAGCCGCGATAGCCGCGAGGCGAGCCGTTAGCAAACATATACGAGGTGGCATCGTTCACCGGATCCGAGGAACCGTTGGTATTGTCGAATGTAGGTGTGGTACGAAGCAGACCAAGCATCACGCCCGATGTGTTCGAACCCTTTTGAATCTTCTGACCACCCGAACGCACATACTGTGCGTTAGCGGAGATCTTGACATTCGAATACAAGCTGTAATCCGAGTTCAAGCGAAGCGAGGTTCTGTCGAAGGTACTGTTCGGAACAATACCTGTCTGGCGGAAATCGGTAATGCTAAAGAAGTACGCGCCGGATGAATTTCCTGAGGAGATGTTCAGCGAGTGCTGCTGCGTGCCTCCGGTTTGGAAGAAGGAGTTCAAATTATCGAAGGGTGTTACCGCTGTTTTGGCGGCTGCATTGGACATACCAACGATGTTACCGTTTTTGTTCCACGGATTCGTTGTTGCGCCATCGTAACGCATTGTGTCGATAAGTGCACCCCATGAACGGCTACGTGTGGATTTAGCATCGTAGTACTTACCACCGTCACCTTGAGTATACTTGCTTTGCAACTCGGGCAATTTGTTTACTTCGTCGACGCCCATGGTGTAGCTGTAGTTCACATTGGTCGATCCATCGCGGCGACCTTTCTTTGTTGTGATAACAATTGCACCGGCAGAAGCATTCAAGCCGTACAATGCTGTAGCTGCAGCGCCTTTAAGAACGTTGACAGTTTCGATATCGTCGGGATTGATATCCACAGCGCGGGAAGAAAGATCCACGCCGCCTACTTCATTGCTGCCACCCATGTAGCTGTTGTCGATAAGAACACCGTCTACAACAAACACCGGTTGGTTGTTTCCTTGCAGAGAGTTCACACCGCGAAGACGGATATATGCAGCAGCACCCGGAGATCCCGAAGAGCTGTTGATTTGCGCACCGGCCACTTGACCTTGCAGCGAGTTGATAACATCCGTGGGGCGTCCGGCCGAGATGGTTGCGCCGCTTACTTGCTCTGTTGAATAACCCAGAGCCTTGGTCTCTTTTTCCAAACCAACGGCTGTTACTACCACCTTGTCCATCTGCAGAGCATCTGTGCGCATGGTAACAGTAACATTATCCTTGCCGGCAATGTTTACCTCTGTTGTCTTCTTACCTACCAGGCTCACCACCAAGGTTTGATATCCCTTGGGAACGTCGATGGAAAAACTACCGTTGGAGTTGCGAACAACAACACCGATCTTGGTTCCCTTTACCTTCACAACAGCACCAACAAGTCCTTGCTTGGTGTCTGAGTCCATGATGGTACCGGAAACTTTCCGAGAATCTTGTGCGTGCACCACCACAGCAGTTCTATGAACTGCCATTGGCAACACAGCGCCAAGCAACAATAAGCAAAGCATGGACCGCACTACACTGCGTGCGTGTCCTCGAGCCGAGTTTCGAGCGTAAGAGCTCATACGTACTCCCCGAATGTGGTTAAACAAACTATGCGGAATGTGATTCAATGTTCCCCGAACGCAACTGCCCGAATGCTCGCGGAAGAGCACACGCAATTGCGCTTACACTAACAAAAACGTTTGTACCTGTGCTGATGTCTGAAGCATTACAATCCCCGTGCTTCAATTTAGAATCGATATTGGTTTTGCTACTGTGGCGCTTTGCACTGCGGCAGCATAGTGAAATGCATTCACGCATATACTGCCCCATGCTCAAAGACGCTCCGGTAGCGCCGTCAAACTACTAAAAAGATTGCTTCAGGACAATCGGAAATTCAGACACGTAAAGCAGAAATGGTGACTAGCCAAGCAGATCCCGGAAGCGGTCCTGTGAGAGCGATTTGGGGTTGGCTTCGGGTGGGTCTAGAACAGAATTAGTGGCGCACACCCGTCCCGTGATGTTTGTGTTATGACTTCCAAAAGACATCAGCGCAGAAGCTCCGCGCAGCCCCAAGTGGCAGTGATGAGTTTAGGGCTGCTTCATTGATTACGTATTCCGCCTCTGCTTACACGTTGAAACGGAAGTGCATGATGTCGCCGTCGTGGACGATGTACTCTTTGCCTTCCGTGCGATACAGACCGGCGTCTTTTACTGCCTGCTCGGATCCCAGGCGTTTCCAGTCGTCGTATTTCATCACTTCGGCTCGGATAAAACCGCGCTCAAAGTCGCTATGAATCACGCCGGCTGCCTGAGGAGCGGTGGAGTTTTTCTTCACCGTCCACGCGCGGACTTCTTTCACTCCGGCGGTAAGGTAGGTAATCAATCCAAGCAAAGAATATGCTTCGCGAATAACGCGATCTAATCCCGGTTCTTCCATTCCAAGATCTGCCAGAAATACTTCGCGGTCTGCTTGATCGAGCTGAGCAATCTCGGCTTCGATTTTTGCGCAAATGGGTACTACGAGTGCGCCTTCGGCAGCAGCCCGAGCGCGCACCGCTTCTATCAAGGCGTTACCGTCTTTCACACCGGCTTCGTCGGTGTTGCAGATATACATTTGCGGCTTGGCTGTAAGAAGAAAGAGCGCTTTCATTTGTTCAAGCTCAACGTCGTTGTTGCAGTGAAAAGAGCGCGCTGTTTTTCCCTCGTTCAGATGGGCCTGCAAGCGTTGCAGCATCTCGAGTTCATCCTTGGCTTCCTTGTCCTGGCTGCGGGCTTTTTTCGTCACCGTTTCCATGCGCTTTGTGGCGGAGTCTAAGTCCTTGAGCACAAGCTCTGTTTCGATAATATCGATGTCGCGAATAGGATTCACGCTACCGCTTACGTGCACAACGTTGTCGTCTCCAAAGCAGCGTACCACATGGGCAATAGCATCAACGGCGCGAATGTGCGAGAGAAACTGATTGCCAAGGCCTTCACCTTTTGCTGCACCTTCCACAAGTCCGGCTATGTCCACGAACTCCACGGTGGTGGGAACAGTGCGCTCCGTTTGGTACCCGACGGAAAGCTCGTTTAGTCGAGGGTCGGGAACGTTCACGATACCAACGTTGGGATCGATAGTACAAAAGGGGTAATTAGCCGCCTCGATATTATTCGAGGTTAAAGCATTGAACAATGTTGATTTTCCAACGTTTGGAAGTCCGACGATTCCGCATGCAATTCCCATCGCTGTGTGTGCTTCAGAGTGAGTAACAATAACCCGCCTGCCGTGCAGATGCACATGCAGATGCGGTTGAATAAGATTGCAAAAGTACGAATGGAGTGGCGAGTACGCGTGCAGAGTGCATCCGTGCGTAAGGCAGAGTCCGGAGCTTTGAAAGAAGTTTCGAAGCTGTGATAG
>JBJOLU010000176.1:0-12260 GCA_046052705.1 Bacteroidota bacterium
AGTCCCCCCGAGATCACATAGCGGGAAAGATCGGCAATGGTCTTTCCCGTTTTTCGTTTGTGGGTTGGGGGTGAGTTTGCGAGGTCTTCGAGCGGAGTGATGTAGACGAGTGTTCTTCCCGCGAGGTCTTCGAGCGGAGTCGAGAAGCAAGCGGGGTAGGAGGGTTGGAAATTCAACTAAAGCGAGGTCTGACCCCGCGAGGTCCCTGAGTCCCTCGTCTCCGCTCGGGAACCACGGAGTCGAAGGGCCGAAGGCGCTGCGCGCGTGGAAGCTCAACACCTGCGCTTTGCGCGAAGCGCGCTGCCACGCCAAAAAATCAAATCAAACATTAATCCATAAAAGCCTCAAAGCCCTCAACCTGTCATCTATCGGAGGGAGAGGGAGGTTGCGATATACAGGAGAACAGTAAAAGAAATTGTGGTAGTAGTACTTGGGTTTCCGGGCGCGTAGCGCCTTCGCGTTCTCATTCTTGCGCAAAGCGCAGCGTGCGCGGGTTGAGTTTCCAAACCTCCAGTCCCGCTTGCTTCTCGACTGCGCTCGAAGACCTCGCGGGAAGAGACCTCGCGAACAACACCTTAGGTCGCAACCCTCGAGTCTACTGCGGTATCTCCCTACAACTACTTCTTCTTCGTGAACTCTATATTCAAAAACCAACCCACTCTATCGCCGCCAAGGATGTAGGCAAGGAAGGATGCGAAGGAGCGGTAGAGGGAGTTAAATCTCTTGAGCAGGTCGTAGTAGGTAAGCACGGTCCATACGCGGACGTTTTGAACGGGTTGGCCGCGAAGCATCCGGTACACTTCCTTCTTTGTGTAGGCCTTGGTGCCCGGACTTTCCATAAAGTGATACAAGCTCCATGCGAAGCTTTTCCAGGGTTTGCCGCGAAGAAGTGCTTTTTGTACCCAGAAGAAGAATGCTTCCAATGAGTGTCGATGATAGATCATCACTTTGCAGGTGCCGCCGGGTTTGCACACTCGGATGATCTCGCGCAGTGCTTTTTCGGTGTCGGGGGTATGATGTATTACACCGGAGCTATACACCAGATCAAAACTGTTGTCGGCAAAGGGCAGGTTTTCGCAGTCTCCCACCACCAATTGCTCGGCCTTCAGCCCGTATACATCCAAGCGGTGACGCACATGCTCGATGCCCTCTTGGGTAAGGTCGATTCCCGTAGCGATGGCACCGGATCGAACCCATTGCACAAAGTCCGAACCCGCGCCCACGCCCACTTCCAGCACCTTTTTGCCATGGAAACGGGAGAATTGCGCAAAGGAAAAAATGCTGGACTCAATGGCGTATTTATGCTGTTCCACTTCGTCGAAATACTCTTTAGTGTACTTCTCCTTGTCGGAAAACTGTGTGCCGCACGGTTGGTCGTTCCAGTATTCGGCAACGCTTTGTTTTAATTGGTGCTCTTGACTCATACATACAACAGTTAGTGGACAAACAAAGATATCCAATTCCTGACTCGTAACTCTTTGCCTGCTATTTGCCTGCTATCTGTCAACTACCTGCCTGCTATCTGCCAACTCATTGCCAAGTCCTCGCCAACCATTATCGCAAGCCCGTTGAGGGTTATCTTGCGCCCCTTATGACTTCATCACAACAGCAAAACTCTGCCAAGACTGAACAAAAGCCGTCGGTGCGTCTGCTACGGCGCCTGCTTCGTTTTCTTCTGCCCTACAAATGGTGGATAGTGCTTGGCCTGATGGTCACGGTGGTATCATCGGCGCTGGGCCCCATGCGCCCCCGGCTGGTGCAGATCGGCATTGACAATTACATCCGTGCAAACAATGCCCACGACCTTCTCAATCACTGCCTGCTTATCCTGGGTGTGCTGATTCTGCAAGGTGTGCTGCAATTCACCCTTACCTACCTGATGCAATGGGTGGGTCAGAAAGCACTGCTGGATATTCGCATGGTGGTGTTCGACCACATCCAGCGTTTACCACTTCGTGTATTCGACACCACGCCCGTAGGCCGCTTGGTAACTCGTGTTACCAACGATGTTGAAGCGCTTAATGAATTGTTTTCTTCCGGCGTGGTGCTCATTATCAACGACATCCTAGTGCTTGCGTGGATACTGGGCTTTATGCTCAGCATTCAATGGGAGCTTACTCTGTACACCATTGCCGTACTACCGTTCCTGCTTACGGCCGCAACTATTTTCCGGCGCAATGTGCGCATCGTGTATGCGCAGATTCGTGTGCAGATAGCGCGCATGAATTCCTTCTTGAACGAGTACATCACCGGTGTAACAACGGTGCAAATGTTCAACCAACAGAAACAGCAGGCAGCGCAGTTCGACGACATCAACACCGAGCACACACGGTTGCAAATTCAATCCATCTCGTACTATGCTATTTTCTTCCCCGTGGTGGAAATGCTCTCCAGCATTGCTATATGTACCGTGTTGTGGTACGCTGCCGGCCACTATCTATCGGGCTTCATGACCATTGGTACCTTGGTGTCCTTTGTGATGTATGCCGAAATGTTCTTCCGCCCGGTGCGAGATCTTACCGAGAAATACAACACGCTGCAAAGTGCCGTTACGGCATCCGAGCGCATTTTCGATTTGCTTGACCAACCCACCGAGCAGTCTGAACACGAGCGCACACAGGGCATTCCCGCTTCCCCGCTTACGGACTCCATACAAGTAGAGCACTTGAACTTCAGCTACACGCCGGACCGCCAAGTGCTGCGCGATATCAGCTTTACCGTGCGCAAGGGAGAAATGGTAGCGCTGGTGGGTGCTACGGGAAGTGGCAAAAGCACTATTATAAATCTGCTCTGCGGGTTCTACGATTATCAAAGCGGATCCATACGCATCGACGGCACGGAACTACGGGAAATGGATAGAAAGAGTCACCGCTCGCGCATTGCGCTTGTGCTGCAAGATGTGTTTCTGTTCTCGCGGTCTGTGCGCGAGAATATTCTGATGGGCCGCACAGAGATTAGCGACGGGCACATGAAGAACGTGGCTCGCTCTATTGGAGCGGAGTTCATCGACTCTCTTCCCCATGGCTACGATACTCAGGTAATGGAGCGAGG
Source organism: Bacteroidota bacterium (assembly GCA_046052705.1). GTDB lineage: Bacteria > Bacteroidota > Ignavibacteria > Kapaibacteriales > NICIL-2 > JBBATK01. Next base: position 3,052 of record JBJOLU010000176.1, read on the forward strand.
CAGTACGCTGTCTACCGGGCAAAAGCAATTGTTGTCGTTTGCCAGAGCCATTGTGAGCGATCCCGAAATGATCATTTTGGATGAAGCCACCGCAAGCATCGATACAGAAACCGAACAGCTTATCGATCGTGCCATGGAGAAAACATTGAAGGGCCGCACCAGCATTGTGATTGCCCACCGATTGGCCACCATACAGCGAGCCGACCGCATCATTGTTTTGCATCATGGCAGTATCGCCGAGCAAGGCACACACGACGAACTGCTGCGGCAAAAAGGATTGTACTCGAAGCTGCATCGTTTGCAGTATGCGCAGCCGGCTCGTGCAGTCTCTGCTACTGATGCTACTGCTGTTGCTACTTCTGTTGCCAATCCGACTGCAGCGTAGTCATCAGTAAGTAGTCATCAGTAAATACGTGTAGAACAATGCAGTCGTTTGCAGAACAGGATCTGTGTCTTTGCCAAGCATAGATACGCTACTTCGCCTGCGGCAATACCGTTTGCCGTTGGTACTAGAGTTGGCATTGGTACTACCGTTGGCATTGGCAATACCAACAATACAGACAAAAGAATTCTCCCTACCACACCAATAACCACTGTTGCTATGTGGCCTGATATCATTGGTCAGGAGCGCGCTCAGCGCCTGCTTTCGCAGTCTATACGAGACGAGCGCGTAGCCCATGCCTATTGCATGTGGGGACCGGAGGCTGTGTCTGCCGAGGCCTTAGCTATTGCCTTTGCTCGCGCGGTGAATTGCCTTACGCCTACGATCAGCGAGAACGCTGTAGTGCCCTGTATGAACTGCCGCAGCTGCAAGCAAATGCACACGCTTCAGCATCCCAATGTGCAATTAGTGTTTGCTTTGCCCACCGGCAAGACAGGCTCCGGCGACGACAGTCCTGCGTCCAGACTTAGTGAAGATCAGCTTGCGCAGGTGCAGGAAGAAATTGCCCGCAAAGCGGAGAATCCGTATCACCGAATCTCGTTAGAAGGCGCAAGCGCAATACGCATTGGCACGGTGCGCGATGTTAAGAAGTCGGTACAGCTGGCGCAGTCTCAAGGCGGGCGCCGAGTGTTTATTCTTCTTCAAGCGGAACTGATGACCATGGAGGCCGCCAATGCCTTGCTTAAAACACTCGAGGAGCCGCAGGACAACGTAACGCTCATCCTCTGCACGGAGCGCAAGGAGATGCTTCCGCAAACCATTTTGTCCCGCTGCCAGCAAGTGCAATTAGAGCCGCTCTCCGATGAAATCATTGCCGATGCACTGCAGCGCACATACCATGTGGAACCGGCTGCAGCCCGCATCACTGCTTCGCTAGCGCATGGGAGCATTCGCCGCGCGCTGGATATTCAAGAGAGTAATTTGCTGGCCACTCGCGATGAAATAGTGCAAATGTTGCGCACTGCATTGAAGAGCGGAACGTATCGCATTGAGCTGCTGAACGCTATCGACGAGCTTGTGGGAAACAGCGATCGCGCTGCAGCACGCACGGTGCTGTCTCTGCTGTTGGTGTGGCTTCGTGATGCCTATGCTCTACACGCCGGCGCGGACACATCGGTGCTCGTCAATCAAGACATGACCGTCGTGCTCACAAAGTTTGCACAAGCCTATGGCTCGCGCGATATTCCGGCAGCAATGGCTGTGATCGAAGAAACTATTCGCGGCCTGCACGGAAACGCGCAAATTCATCTGAGCATGCTCACTGCCATGCTTTCCTTACGCAGAATATTTGCACAGCCGTCTGCTGCAAGCTAGTACGGACAAGGGCTACAGGCGAAGTGCATAGCGCGACGCGCTTCTTCAACCTACTTTCCACACAATTCAACTCAGAGAAAACAGCATGAAATGTGTCATTCAGCGGGTGCGCAAAGCCCGCGTAACTGTTGGCGAAGAAACCTGCGGTTCTATTGAAGCGGGCTTGCTTGTTCTGCTGGGAATACACGAGCAGGACACTACCGCGAATGCCGATTGGATGGCGAATAAAGTTGCCAACCTTCGCATCTTTCCCGATGCCGACGATAAAATGAACCTCTCGGTAAAAGATGCCGGCGGGCAGGTGCTCGTGGTGTCGCAGTTCACCTTGTACGCCGATGCCGCCAAGGGCTACAGACCATCGTTCATACAAGCAGCTCGCCCCGACGTGGCCCAACCATTGTACGAGTACTTCAACGATAAGCTAAGCGGGGCCTTGGGCACAGCGGTTCAGACCGGTCGCTTCGGTGCAATGATGGATGTGGAACTGGTGAACTGGGGGCCGGTGACTATAGTGCTGGATCACGCATGAGAGCGGTCGCGGAATTCATGCACGTTGATTCCGTACTTGCGAATTTTTACGTGCAGAGTCTCGCGGCTCACGCCTAGCTGCGCAGCGGTTTTGCTCACATTCCCGCTGTAGGTTTTGAGCATAGCCTCAATCTTTAGTTTGTCCACGCGCTCCAGATCCTCGCGGCGCGTGCGCTCCACGGAAATGATGTTTCCGGGCAAACGCGAGTCGCTCATTTGCGCAGAGGTGGTGGAGGAATGAATGTCGCTCACTTCTATCACATCCCGCGGTACTGTTTGCAGTATCACCCGCAGCACGCTGGAGAGCTCGCGCACATTGCCGGTCCATTCGCGGCTTTGCAAATACTCCATAGCCGATGGCGATAACACCTTTTGGTCGTCGTGTTCGCGGTTGTGCTTCGCTACATAATGCTCTGAGATCAGGGGAATGTCGTCGCGGCGCTCGTGCAACGCAGGCAGAAAAATCTCGCACTCACGCAACCGGTGGTATAGTTGCTCTCGGAACAAGCCTTTCTTCATGGCATCGGGTAGGTCCTTGTCTGTGGCACTGATGAACCGTATATCCACATCTTCGGATTCAATAGATCCCACGCGGCGTATGCTGCGCTCCTCTATAGGTAGCAGCAAGTTAGCCTGAGACTCCGGCGCCAAATCACCGATCTCGTCCAGAAACAACGTGCCCTTGTGCGCATGATGAAACAATCCCTTTTTATCGGACAATGCACCGGAGAATGATCCGCGCACGTGGCCAAACAATTCGCTTTGAAAAAGATCTCGGGGAATGTTGGGAATGTCTACCGTTACGCACGCATGCTTAGCTCTTTTGCTCACTGCATGCAGGGCATGGGCTACGAGTTTTTTTCCGGTGCCGGTCTCGCCGGTGATCAACACGCTCAGCTCGGTGCGGCCATACCGTATAATCTTATCTGCCACCGCTTGAATGGCTTTGCTTTTACCGATAATACCATGCTCGTGTATTGCCGCCATAAACTCACTGCGCTGAGCAGTAGATTCGAAGCGCTCTGCAGCACTGGCAATCACATCCAGCAAATGCTCGGACGATAGCGTACTCTTCTCTATAAAATTCACCGCGCCAAGTTTGGTGGCGCGCACGGCGGTTTCGATGGTACCCTTCCCGGAAATCATAATGACGGGAATGGAGGGATATTTCTTCACGGACTGAGCGAGCACATCCAAACCATTGAGCGCACTTCGATGATCGAACTCGATATCAAGCAGCACAGCCGATAACTCTCGGTGATGCTCGTCCAGATACGCTAATGCTTCTTCGGGTGTGCCCAGGGCCGTGGGCTTCCATCCTCGCGTAGAAACGATGTCGCACAACGTCGAGCAGAAGTCGGCATTATCGTCGGCGATGAGGATGTTCATGGTGTGTGGTGAGGTATAAACGTTGACAGCGAATCAAAGATAGCACGAAACTCTCTACTCCCATGTGTCTGGAAGCGCTTGTCCCACACTGCGCGCAAGGTAATGCGTGCAGGCGGGTTTTGGTACTCTACGTACCGCATAATTGGAGCACGCACCGTGAGCGATTGAATTTTCAGAAAGGTTGCTTTGGTTGTGTCTGCATACATGCAGAACACCGGCACAGGAACTTGAGCAATAGAGTCTCGCATATATCGTTCGCTGAACTCCGCCGCTTGCGTGCGATACAGCCTACCCTTAGCATCCAGCTCGTACCCTGTGAGCACCTTTGTGGTATCGTTCCACTCGCCCCATCGTAATAACACTTCGCGCATGGATTGTTTCACACAATCGGCATCGCTGCCATTCTGCTGTGTGCGTGCGCTGCCAATGCACCCGCTAACCACAAGCATAAGCGCGCAGAGCCCGGCGAGCAGCAGCGCCAGCGGCCTGCGAGCCCCTAAACAAAAATCTCTTTGGCAGAGTATCTCTTTGTGTGCACCAAATTCTCTCATTGCGGCATTCGTGGCGTTTGACGGACGTGTCTCTTAATCAAGCAAAAATTCTATACGCATGAGTGCGGCGTGCATCCTCATGCTGTTGCTGCCGGAGTGTAGCTGATCATGCTGCGCAAGCGCTCCACCGATCGCGTTTTGCCCAGCACTTCCATGGTATCCATCATACCCGCGCCCACCGAGATGCCGGTCAGCGCCAGTCGCAGCAGGTTCGCCACGTCTTTGAACTTCAGCGAGCGTGCCTTCAAAAATTCTTGCAACGACTCGTGTATGCGTGTGTGCAAAAACTCCTCCTCGGGAATAGCACTGCACAGCTCGGCAATATCATGAAGCAACGTTGCTGAATTCTCGTTCCAGGTTTTGGCATAGAACTCGTCGTCCACTACTCTATCGGCAAACATGTACAGCGAAAACGCCACAGCATCGATGATGTTGTGAATGCGCTCACGAATCAAGAACAGTACGCGCTGAACATACTCGTCGGAATAGTTTAAACCCCGCTCGCGAAGCTGCTCCTGCATGGTCTGCACAAGGCGCAAGGGTTCGCTTTCAACTAGGGATTTCAAATACTGCGCATTCATCCACTCAAGCTTTTGAAGATCGAACACAGCGCCCGATTTATTCACGTTCTCCAGCTTGAACTCGCGCACAAGTTCGTCCAACGTATAGATCTCGCGCTCACCGCTGGGGTTCCAGCCAAGCAGAGAAATGAAATTCAGAAACGCTTCCTTGAAATATCCTTTGGCGATATAATCGTGCACCGCCACATCTCCCTGACGCTTGCTAAGCTTGGATTTATCCGTGTTCAGCAGCAGCGGCAAATGCGCGAACTTCGGCGGCTCCCAACCAAAACTCTGATACAGCAACACATGCTTCGGCGTGGAGGGCAGCCACTCTTCGCCGCGAATCACATGGGTGATGTTCATGGTGTGATCGTCCACCACATTAGCCAAGTGATAGGTGGGAAAGTTGTCGCTCTTGAGCAGGATCTGATCGTCCACATCTTTACACGGCACCACAATGGTTCCGCGAATCTCGTCGTGAAACTTTACCTCGCCGCTGATGGGAACTTTCATGCGCACCACCGCCGGTGCGCCCTCTGCGAGCAGTCGTTGCGTTTCCTCCGGTCCAAGCGTAAAGGAGTTTCGCATCACCGAGCGGTCGTATCGCGGAGCGATACCCGCGTTCTTCTGACGCTCGCGCATGCGGTCCAGCTCGTCGGCAGTATCGAAGGCGTAATACGCATGTCCGGATTCAAGAAGCTGCGCCGCGTATTGGCGATAAAGTTCCGTGCGCTCGCTTTGCACATACGGGCCCACGCTTCCCGGGCGCGCGGGGCTTTCGTCCGGAGTAATGCCGGCCCAATCCAGCGCAGAAACTATTGCTTCTACGGAGCCTTCCACGTACCGGGTTTGATCGGTGTCTTCAATGCGAAGCAAAAACACACCGCCATGATGACGCGCATACAAATAGTTGTACAGCGCAGTGCGCAAACCACCTACGTGCAGGTACCCGGTGGGCGAAGGAGCAAATCGAACGCGAAGAGACATAGAGCTAATATTGATTGATGTAACTGCACAGAACCGGTTGATAAATCCAATACCGACCCTGTTGATAATACCCGCACCGATCCTGTTGATAATACCCGCACCGACCCGTTGATAAATCCAACACCGACATAATCTATCTGCCTACTACAACACAAAAGGTAGACTTCTTTATGCAGACCGAAGCGTGCGCGTGCACTCCGCGTACGCACGCTCTGTTTCATGCAGGCGCAAGGTGAACGAATGTATACGCTCGAACTGCGCAAACTCCGGAGCCAGGCGCTCTGCGATCCACGCGCAGATATTCTCTGCGGTTGTGGGAAATGGTACCACCACTACCTTCATGGGATTGCCCAGAAAGAACTCTATCATCACGGCGTCGTCGTGATCGCAGATAAAGCAATGATCCAGCTCGTCCACAATGGGCTGCACAAGCGTCGATAGATCGTAGAAATCCATCACCATGCCCGTGGCATCGGTGCTTCCCTCGATCTCCACGCGCAGACTGTACGAATGGCCGTGAATGTTTTTGCACAGGCCTTCATGCTGCACCAACCGGTGCCCCATTTCCCAGCGATATTCTTTGGCAATACGAGTCATACGGCGTTTCAATGTGGATTGCTTGTGTCTTCTTGGAAGAGCTCACGGCTTCTTGGAAGAGCTCACGGTTGCTTGAAAACTCTTTGGTACCGTTAGTCGGGCTTTGTGTACGACACTTCGATAACGCTGCTGATACCGCCGCGCGCTCCCCACTCACTGCGAATGGTCATGTGCCGAGGGTTGCATACTGCTACTAAGTCGTCAAGAATTTTGTTCGTGGCGGCTTCGTAGAAAATTCCCTTGTTACGGTAATCCAGGTAATAATACTTCAGCGACTTCAGCTCTATACATGTTTGATCGGGCGTGTAGATCAAATGTATGGTGGCAAAGTCCGGCAAACCCGTCATGGGGCACACCGAGGTAAACTCCGGATTGGTATGAGTAATCACATAATCGCGATCCGGCTTCGGATTGGGAAAAACTTCCAATTTCATTGCATTCTCACAGAAAATGAGTCAAAGTGCGTTAAAAATCCCGGCATGGTCACAAAATCACCGCACGATCTTGAGTACTTCTTTGGTGCAAACAAGCTCTTTGTTGTCAATAACTGCAAAGTAACTGCCAATTACTGCCAAGTTTTGCACAATTCGGCGCAGGCGACGGCCGGGCTGCAAAATTACGTAATCATGCATTTTTGGCACTCGATGATTTGTGGGAACCAACCAAAGGTGTATCTTTGCAATCCGTTTTGACAATCCTTCCGTGAAGTGTAGCCCCAAGCGCAGCATCACGGATAGTGTGAAGACACAACACTAACCATAGGAGAATACTATGAGCGTTCGTCGCCAATACGAGACGACCTACATTATCAACGCCGCGTTGGAAGACAACGACGTAGAGCAAGTGATCACACGCGTGAGCGAGTACATCACCAACCACGGCGGCACCATTACCGAAGTGAACAAGTGGGGACGTCGCCGTCTGGGTTACCCCATCGCTAAGAAGTTCAACGGTTTTTATGTTCACTGCATTTTCGATTCAGCAGCAAGCATTATTCCGCAACTCGAGCGTTTCTTCGTTCTTGATGACAATGTTTTGCGTCACTTGACCATGCAGTTGCCCGAGAAGCTTCGTCAGTTCCGTATCACCCGTGCTATCGCACAAGCGGAGCGTCAGGCTACACTGGACAAGGCAAAGGCAGACGGTACAGCACCGCAACAGGGCCACGGAAACCGTCGCTTCTAAACGTTGCGGCATCTGTTGCCACTTGTATTGCTGATGTTCGACAATCACTTGAACGCACGAGAGCAAACGATCGCACTATAAGCCGGCACACTTTGACATTAAAGCACACACATCGGCACTCAACCTGACTTGTACGATTGAAATCGAAAGACTACTATGAAAATCATCTTACGTCAAAACGTAGAAAAGCTTGGTTCCATCGGTGAATTGCTCACCGTGAAAGACGGATATGCTCGCAACTTTCTCATCCCCCGCCAGCTTGCATACGTTGCAACACCCGGCGCTGAGAAGCGTTTAGAGATTGAACGCCGTCAATACGATAAGAAAATGGCGCGCGCCAAAGAAGTTGCAGAAACAACAGCAACACGCTTGGCTGAATTGCAAATCTCCATCCCCATGGCTGTGGGCGAGGAAGGCAAGCTATTCGGTTCGGTTACACCGCAAATGATCGCTCAGGAATTGGAAGTGCGCGGCTTCTCTATCGACCGCCGTTCCATCACCATCGAAGAGCCTATCAAAACACTTGGTGTATTCGACGTGAAGGTGAAGCTGCACCCGGAAGTTCACGGAAACCTCAAGGTGTGGGTTATCTCTCAAGACTAACGCCACGAAGCGCCTAGCGCTTCGGATAAAGAATAAAAAAATCATAAAGCCCGAGTGCTCATACAGCTCTCGGGCTTTTTTGTTGTTGTGCTGCTTGGCGCATCGTTGTGGTGTTTGGTGAATCGATGCCCCACTATGACGACGCCGGGAACATGCGCTTAGCGGTAGCCTTCACTACATTTTTTAGAAGCCACATACGTCCATACGTTGTTCCCTTTCCACACACTCACGAACGCAGGAGATTATGATGGCAAAGAAATATGTGATCGCCGGAGCAACAGGAATGCTGGGCCGCCGCTTGTCGCAGGTTTTGCATGAACGCGGCGACCATATTGTTGTGCTCTCGCGATCCACCGCGCACTCCCGAAGCGAGCTGCCGTTTGTACAGGAGCATATAGAACTCTCTGCCGCTCACCTTCCCGATATCTACCGTGCTGTGGACGCAGCCGATGCCGTGATAAATCTGGCGGGTGCGAACATTGGCACTGCGCGATGGACCGAAAAAAACAAAGCCATGTTTCGCAGCAGCAGAGTGGACACAACAAAGATGCTTAGCGATGCCTTGCTCGCTGCTTCCAAGAAAGAACGAGTATTTCTTAGCGCCTCTGCCGTGGGAATCTACGGACATGATTACACCGCGATGCGCCACGAAGATGCACCGGCGGCTTCAGACTTTTTGGCAGAACTCTGCTCGGCATGGGAAGCCGAGGCCATGAGGGCAATGCCTGCCGCGCGCGTAGTCATGCCACGCATTGGTGTGGTGCTGGACACCGCCGACGGCGCGTTGTCCAAGATGCTGCTTCCCTTCCGCATGTTTGTTGGTGGCCCTATTGGCTCGGGCAAACAATGGATGTCGTGGATTCATCTGCGTGACATGGTGCGCGCACTGGTCTTTCTGCTCGATACTCCCGCGGCACAGGGACCCGTGAATTGTGTAGCACCAAACCCCACTACCATGAAAGAGTTTGCCCAAACACTGGGCGCTGTAATGCATAGGCCCTCGCTGTTTACCGTACCCGAGTTTGCGTTGAAACTGTTGCTCGGTGAGCA
>JBJOLU010000177.1:0-3361 GCA_046052705.1 Bacteroidota bacterium
CTATTGCCAATGGCACGAAGTATGGCCTTACCGGAGCAGTGTATTCGAAGAATCCCAAAAAGATCGAACAAGCTCGTCGCGAGTTTTTTGTAGGCAATCTGTATTTGAATCGCAAATGTACAGGTGCATTGGTAGGCGTGCATCCCTTTGGAGGATTTAACATGAGCGGTACGGATTCTAAAGCCGGCGGCCGTGATTATCTGCTGCTCTTCTTGCAAGCAAAATCCATAGCGCAAAAAGGCTAGTAGTGCTGTGTGGCATTGGTGACACACATCAAGTACCATCACGTGCAGGGCACATCGATAGTAAACAAAACGCGGCGAGAGTTTCTCGCCGCGTTTTTTGTTGTTCTTTAGTGAACACTACTGAAGGTTCGGCGGGAAGATGCCGATCTTCAGTTCCTTGCCGGACTTTGTGCGGAGCAGCACGCCCACCAGGCCGAACTTGTGATTTGCATAGTAGGTGATCTTCTCCATCAGCAAATCATCTTTGGTTTCTTCCACTTTAATCACCTTGATATTCCAAAACGCCAGGGGATAATCGTCGGTGGCAGACTTGTATACCACCTTGCGTGTGATGAGAACGCCGTCCGGATTTGTGTAGGTGTAACTGTCGCCAACATTGGCCGCATACTTCACAATGGTATAGGGCTTGGATATATCACCTCTGCTGTTCACGCACTCTTGAATGCCTTCGGTGGTAATCTTGAGCTTGAAGTCCACGTGGGCCTTCATTGCGGATTTGTTCAGTGTGTCCAGCGTGGCGCCATATCGCCGTGCATATTCCGAGATGACACTATTACGTAGCGTTGCAGGCAACGCACCGGTGCCAAGGGCAGAGTCCAGAGCGTGCACGAAAACGGAATCGAATTCCACGTCCACAGCAATGGTAACATTTCCGTTATCGTTCTTTGTTACTACTGCATACTCCGTCATGTGATCGAATCCGGGAATAAAGCTGCCGGGCACGCTTACGGTGCCGGAGTATCGCTTACCTACATCGCAGAGATCCGGTACAGAGGACCCGCCAATCTCGTTCGGACCTAAAGCCTCGGAACAGGAAACAAAAAATGCTGCCACGGTGATGATTGAGGCCCAAGTATTCCTGTAGTTTTTCATATTTCCTCCCTGTACTAAAGTGGAACTATTGTGTTGGTGATGCGCATAGGTGAGTGGCGCTGCAACCGGCGGCAATCTCGCATTCGTGAAGGTGATCCTGCATGATGCATCTCATTGTTTACTATGATCTTGATCAGCGTATCGGTTCGGTTGCTCGCGGTGTTGTATCTTGAACAAAAAACTCGAGAATTCTTATGAACCGCTCTCAGTGGAATTATCTCCGGGTTGCAGCATTAGCAGTTCTTTGCACACTTATGGTGTTTGAAGGGTGTAAGGATGTTGTGGAACCCCAGGAACCTATCAGCCTCTTCTTCTCAGCGCCAACCGAGCTCGGTTTGCCCACCGACTCCACACCGGACGACGATGTTATTATTCGGCGCTTTCAATACACTTGTTCGTACAATCCTGTGCTGAACGTGGCTAATTGGGTAAGCTGGAACGAAGACTCTGCATGGTACGGTCCGGCACAACGCTGCGACTGCTTTGGTCATGACATTCTGCTGCCAGCAACCTGCACACGTATCATTGATTCCTATTACTCAGGCAGCGGTTACGATCGTGGACACATTGCCGGCAGCGAGTGCCGAACACGCAACGATTCAGACAACAAAGCAACGTTCTACTACACCAACATATTCCCCCAAACTCCGGACCTCAACAGGGAAACGTGGTACTCTTTGGAGCGCTACTGTGATTCGCTGAGTACGCAAGCGAACAAAACACTATATATCATTGCCGGCGGAGTGTATAAAACAAAGAATCGTTTGAAGAACGTGATTACCATTCCGGACTCATGCTGGAAAGTGGTGGTGGTAACAGATCGTGGATGCCGCCGCGCAGCCATCAGCAAAAACACTCGTGCGATTGCCGTGATGATGAACAACGGAACGTATACATCGGCCAATAATAATTGGGAGTTGTACCGCACAACTGTTCGAAACATAGAACAACAAACGGGATATAATCTTCTCAGCGCCTTACCACAGGATGTTCAGGACGCGCTGGAGACCACCATTAAGTAGAGCCGGACTGTATGGAACATTCCACCCACGGATTCTGCAGAGTTGCATCAGTGCAGTTTGCGCCTGCGCTTTTCGACGTAGACGCTAACTGCCGCTTCATAGAGCATTCAATAGCGTCCATTGATGCCGATGTCATAGTGTTTCCCGAGCTGGCCACTTGTGGCTATTTTTTTCTCAATTCAGACGAAGCTCATAGCGTAGCCATGCTCCGGGATGATGCTCGGCTGGCATCATTCAGAGAGTGCAGCGAACGCCTGAAGAAAACCGTCGTAATTGGTTATGCCGAAAGCAGCGATGGCAAGGTGTATAATTCGGCGCTTATTCTGCGCCCCGGTCAAGAGCCGGTATCCTACCGAAAAACACATCTTTTTTACAAAGAGCGCTATTGCTTTACTCCCGGAGACAGCGGGTTTTTTGTAGTGGATGAACCACGCACGGGAGCACGGCTTGGAGTGATGATATGTTATGATTGGCGTTTCCCGGAGGCCGCACGCACACTGGCTTTGCGGGGAGCCGATATCATTTTATGTCCGTCGAACCTGGTAACAACATTATGGGCTGCGGTTATGCCCGCTCGAGCCATCGAGAACAAGGTGCACCTTGTGGTAACAAACAGATGGGGAACGGAAACACGAGAAGAGGAGAGTTTGCTGTTTCGCGGCGAGAGTGCTATTTACAAATGCAACGGAGAGAGCTTGGCTGTATCGCCTTCAGGAGCCGATAGTGTGATCGTTGCCGATCTGGATTATCTAAGCACGCGAAACAAAATGTTCAACAGTGTGAACGATATCTTCGCCGATCGCCGTCCTGATATGTACGAGTAGATCGGGGTACAGCAAGCTTCCTGTGGAGTTCAAGCCTACTACACTTCCGGAGTTCAAGCCTACTGCACTTCAGACTTCGATTCGCGGGTCATGAGTTCGTGAATGGCCAACCGAGGCGACTTATTGAAAAACAATATCTGATATACCTGCTCCACAATGGGCATTTCCACACCGTGCCGCTGGGCAAGTTCGTAGGCAGACTCGGTGGTTGCTACACCCTCTGCTATCATCGGTGATTCCGCAAGTATATCCTTCAAGGATTTTCCTTTGCCTATTGCCTCTCCCACATGGCGGTTTCGGGAATGGCGAGAGTCGCAGGTAACAATAAGATCACCCAGCCCGCTAAGGCCGCTAAACGTTGCAGGGTTTGCACCAAGCACAACGCCCAATCTGGTGA
>JBJOLU010000178.1:0-9981 GCA_046052705.1 Bacteroidota bacterium
TTGGTGAAGCCGGCAGAATGACGCAATTCAAAGACAAGTCTCAGCAGCACGAAGAGAATGTGAATGTGGGATTGTTTACCTATCCCATTCTGATGGTGGCAGATATTTTGTTGTATCAAGCTAATCTGGTGCCGGTGGGAGAAGATCAAAAGCAACACCTGGAGCTCACGCGCGATTTAGCCCAACGATTTAACAATGCATACTCGCCTACCTTCGCCATTCCGGAGCCGTTTATTCCGAAGGCCGGCGGCCGCGTAATGAGTTTGCAAGATCCTACGAAGAAGATGTCGAAGTCCGACCCCAATAAAGGAGCGACAATTTTTCTTACCGACACCGACGATGAGATACGTAATAAGATTAAACGAGCAGTTACCGATTCCGGCACCGACATCGTGTACGATGAACTGCGGCCGGGTATTGCCAACCTGATGGAACTGCATCATATCGCCACGGGAAAAGCGCTATCAGAAATCGAAGATGAATTCCGCGGCAAAGGCTACGGGGCGTTTAAGTCTGCAGTAGCTGAATCGGTGGTGGAATATGTGCGCCCGGTGCGCGATCGATTTGTGAGAATCAGGGCAGACGTCCCATACCTTAGTGAAGTGTTGCATAGTGGCGCGGAAAAGGCTTCCGGACGTGCGAAGAAAACCTTGCGGTCTGTATACCGAAAAATAGGATTTTGGGCCGATTGAGTTTTTACGGTACCGCTTACGCACCAAGGAGTTTTTTCATGGAGTTTATTCAATTCGTCCGCGACCATGCACGGCGTATGTTTGCGTGGAGCATAGCAACTCTGCTGACACTGTTCCCTGCGGTGTTTTTTCCTCACTCCGTAGATCTTAGTGTGTTTCTGCGCGTGGCTCACTCCTTGCAATCGGGTGGAATACTCTATCATGACGCGGTAGACATTAAACCACCGCTGTTGTACGATATTATTCGGGGAATATTCGCGTTTAGCGGCGATTCCGAAACCGCCTATCACGCAGCGGACACACTACTGCTTTTTGTTGCTCTTCTTGTTAGTTGTTATCTGTTATTTAAAATCACCAACAACCCGACTGTATCCATTATGAGCACATGGATAATGGCATTCAGTTTTGTGAGTGTAGGTGCAACATTTGTCTCTCAAGCAGAAGTGTTTGCGTTGTTGCCGGTGCTTCTAATAATCGAACGTCAACTACGTGATCAGGACCATAATTCGCTAAAGAATGGTCTATTCATTGGAGTTCTTACCGCCATACTCGTGGGGTTGAAGCTAACCCTTGCTTCTACACTTGTCGTTATTGCGATCTGTGATCTAAATGAGCGTGGTACTCGTCGTGAGTTTCCTTTGACAAAGTGGATGGGTATTGCCGTTGGTGTTCTGGCTGCCTCTGTTGTGATATGGAGAACCCTCATGGATGCGCGCTCGCTGGAGGGATTTAGGAATTTGCTTCAGTTTATGCAGGGCTATGCATCCAGTCCGGCGCTCGATGGGGCCTTTGTTGCTTCGATGTGGAAATCTGTTGTGATTTTATTTTTCGACAGATATTCTATTGCGTTTGCGCTCCTTGCCGGTACAGGTTTTTCGTTGTTGCTGTATGGCAACAATCACGAACGTCGGGTACTTAGAATTCTCACTTTGACTACCTGCGTCTTTGTGATCACCGTGATCTTGGAAAGAAAGTTTTTTCCATATCATTTTCTGCGCGTCGTCATTCCGCTCGCGGTATTCAGCGCATACGGCGTTGACACAGTTCGGCGTACGGTGCGGGAAGTATGGACTCGCAAACAGGAACGAGTGCTTATAGTGGCGGTACTTGGTATTCTCGTTGTTTGGAGCCCGATAGCCAGATTCATAACGTTTATAAAACCCACCTACACCAAGCTGGCGCATCCGGAAAAGTTTGATTCATTGTATCAGCGAAAGGAAGTGTTGGGGCTGTATCGCGCCGAAGAACAGACTGTATGCGATAGCATTTTGCGAAACAGGAAAGTTGGAGATCACACTCTCTTTGCTTCAATAAATTCTCCCCGCATGGCATTGGTCACGAACGATGGCGATTGGTCGTTCGCTGCGGCCTCGCAGTTCGCATTGTCAGACTTTGCTCCAACAGTGTGGAAGTTGCGATATGCAGACGAAATGCGTCGTGCGCGCTGGTTGGTGGTGGGAACCAACGATTCGAATCAGTACTTTAATTCTCCGACCACAACCAGTCTGCGTATAATGGAGGAGCGAGAGCCGTTTCGCAGTGTGTTTATCAAAGAGTATCGTCGCTGCTGGGCTACCGACCATTTTATGGTATTCGAGCGAAGCACTGCTCCAAACTAAGGCAGATACTTATTTTTCATTACCATATCCATCATCTACAAAGTATGAAATTCGTCACCTATATCTCCGGAGTGCAGGAACGTGTGGGCCTGCTGATCAATTCATCCATTGTGGATTTGGAACTAGCGCATCAAGCATTGCGAGACTCCAATGCGTTTCACCTTGGCTATATGCCGGACAATATCTTGGATATTCTTGATCTTGGAGAAGCTGCTTTGCACGATGCTCGAATTATCGAGAATGCATGCGCCGGTTTGGAAGATGAATCCTTTATGGTGCCGGCAGCCCACGCAGAGTTGATCTCTCCGGTGCCGCGTCCCACCTCGATGCGCGATGGCTACGCTTTTCGCCAGCACGTGGAAGCTGCGCGAAGGAATCGTGGATTGGAGATGATTCCGGAGTTCGACGAGATACCCATTTTCTATTTCACCAATCATAATGCCGTGACGGGTCCGGGCGTAGTAGAGGTGCAGGATATGCATCTGAATCAATGCGACTTCGAGCTCGAGTGTGCCATTGTGATTGGCAAAGAAGGCACAAACATCAAAGCAGCCGATGCAGATGAGTATATCTTTGGATATACCGTCATGAACGATTGGAGTGCGCGAGCTCTGCAAATGCACGAGATGAAATTGAACCTTGGGCCGGCCAAAGGAAAAGACTTTGCCACCTCGCTAGGACCGTGGCTGGTGACACGCGATGAACTTGCATCACGAAGAATAGCTACACCGAACGGCGAGAAGTATCAACTCACGATGACAGCACGCTTGAACGGCAAAGAAGTATCTCGCGCAGACCTCAGCGACATGAGCTGGACTTTTGCACAGATTATTGAGCGGGCAAGCTATGGCGTCACCTTATATCCCGGAGATGTTATAGGATCGGGCACCTGCGGAACCGGATGTTTCCTGGAGTTAAACGGCAGCAAAGTGTTTAACCCACCTCTTTGGGTGCAAGACGGTGACACAGTTGAGTGTGAAATCGAAATGCTGGGAGTGCTCAGCAATACCATAGAACGCGTCGGACCCTAACCATTACCGAACAAATATCTGCACACTCACATGCCTCGTATGTTCACAAACACAGCTCGGTTGATACCGGTCGTACTGTTCACATTGTGCTTTGCTTCGTGCGCAGAGCTGTCACACGACGATCACGAGTCCGCGAACGTGAACTATCCGGCAGCATACATTGTGAATGGCTATAGCAATACTATTTCGGTATTGAGCCTTTCGGATAATACCATTACCGAGACCATCGCGCTACACGGTGCTGCATATCCGCATCATATTGCCTTCGACTCCGTCCACAAACGTCTTGCCGTTGCAATTACCGGGATGGACCTGAGCGGTGGACATGAGCACGGAAGCGGAAGTGTAGACGGTTTGAAAGTAATGATTCTGGATGCCGTCACCGGACAAGTTCAAAAGGAGATAGCGTGTAGTGGCATGCCGCACAACGCCCTGTTCATGCGCTCCGGAAGCGAATTGTGGTTTGGAGAAGCCGATACAGCGCGAAGCATCGTGCGAGTGGTGTCAACAACAGATTGGAGTGAAAAAGCGCGCATCACGGTGGGCGCGGGATTGTCCGAGGTTTCTGCTTCAGCCGACGGCACGCGTGTGTTTGCTGCTAATACCGCGGGAGGCACGGTGAATGTTATAGATCCCAACTCTTATGCAGTTACCGACACCATCACCGTAGGTACAACGCCGGTGGGAGCATGGCCGGGATCGAACGGACGCATGTACGTTGACAACGAGACGAGCAGAACGGTAACAGAGATTGATGTGGCAACTTCGCGGGTGCTAAGCACCATTGATTGCGGCTTCATGCCTGCCTACGCCCTTGTAACGCCATCCGGTGAGTTGTGGATTAGTGATGCCACAAACGGATGTGTGGTGTGGTACACCCTTGTTGGATCCACATGGACCAAAGGGGGCGAGTTTGCTACCGGAGAGCAAGCACATGCATTGGCACTGAATGCAGCCGGTACTACGGTGTATTGCACCAATCAAGGTGCACACACGGTATCGGTGATCGATGTAGCAACCCATACCGTAGTGCGAACAGTGCTTGTGGGACGCAACCCCAATGGTATAGTTATAAGTGAGTAAGCAAAAAGCCGCTTGTCCTTTGTGACGATATTCGGCCGAACGATGAGTTTATCTGCAAACAATTTGTGCGTTATAGCAACTATGAACACAAGGTGTTGATTAATAAGAGTGTACGAACGTTATGACGAAGTGTGCTGTTTCTGAAGCTAGTAGTTGTAAGTGTGCGTTAAGAATAGAGTGCCTCTTTTATTGTTAGCTAAGAAAGAGGGAATACACATTACTTAACCGTCAACTAGAGGATTTTACCAACGAGAGAGCCCTACCTAATTGTTCGAATATGAGTTACTGAAGTACTGCCGTCGGCTCTAGTTATCACGGCAAAACTCAAACCAGTTTGAATCACTGAAAACGGAATGAGTGCGTCAAAACAACCACTAGAAGCCTTCATCATCGTTGAAAACACGATGCGTCCGAGAATGTCAACTATGCATATCCGCGGTTCCGATTCTGCCGGGTACAAGTCTTCTATCTGAATTGCATCCTGCTCAGTTCGAAGCCGAACATACTTATCGCGAATATCTAACGATCCAGAGACTCGTGCCAGGCCTTCCGGTTCCAAGATACAGGTTCCGCCTATGGTGGCAGCTACTAGGCGCTGTGCCTGGTAACTGTTGCCCACAAACCGCAGAGTGATCACGCTATGGTTAGGGCCGCCTTCATATGGTATACGGTCTTTGTAATTCCACCATTTTTCGCCGTCGTCCAATGATCGAAGAATATTCCCAGAACCGGGAACAATTGAGTCGACATCGAAATACTCAGTGAATCCGCCCACAACCAGATCGTCGCCTTTGCCTGAGGGAAGGGGGCGTGAATCCATCGACCAGAATCCCGAGTCTCTGAAGCGAGCCTCTCTCCACGTGGCACCTCCATCCGTGGTTTTATACATTCCTCCATTCGGACGTGCTCTATAGAAAAAGTAGCTGGTGATTGCGTAGCCAACCATGGGATTGGATCGCGAGAAATGTATTTGGGGAATCTCCGGTTCGTCCAGAGCAGACGAGCGCAGCTTTGTGATTTTTCGCCACGTGCGACCGGTGTCGTCTGATCTCATGATGCTGGAGCGCAAACATCCGGCAAAAAGAATGTTGGTTGAATCTGATCGTTGCGTGATGCTACAGGGTAGTTGTTGATAGGGAGGAGTTGCCGCAGTTTCGATCGGCATTCTCGATAGGGAGTCCCATGATGTTCCGCGATTTGTGCTTCGGAAAAAAATCCCCGAGTTGAAGTCACAGGCATAGAGAATATCGGGGTTTGATTTATCGAGGATAATAGACTCACCAAGGAAAGCCAGGCTCATGTCTCGGACCAAAGCTCTGTCCCATGTTTTTCCGCAGTCGCTGGAACGCCATAAGCTACCAACTCTGGATCCTCCTACCAGCACAACGGCGGTGTCTATGGGATGAACCAAGACATTGAGTAATTCCTCGCCGGAGCCAACAAAACCATTTATATATGTCGTATCCCATGTTTCACCGCCATCAAATGAGCGATAAAACTCCATTGCCTGGCCACCTACATACATAGTTCGTGGATTCTTAGGATTCCACCCGAATCCATACGAGGGAACGCGCAGCACATTTTTCCACCCGGGCTGAGCAGCGGTAGGTGCAGCTGCGCAAAGCGCTATAACTAATGCAATCACCACGAACATGGGCGCGGTGCAACGGAAGTAAGTATTCATAACAGTGAGTGTTGATCAGATCGAATAAAAGAAGCCGTAGAAGCTGCAGAAACACTAGAAGCTCTAGAAACCGTAGAAGTATCAGATGAAAAGCGTGGAGTAAACTACGACAGATATTTATGAAGTTCTTGTACCAGCTCGGTTGACTGTTCCGTAGGCACCACCGCACACGAGGCTGTCGCGCCGGCTCCAAGCACAACGGCAAAGGGTGAGTATTCAAGTACAAGCTTTGTTACGGGAGCAAGCAACTGAGAGGCGCGCAGATTTGGACCGCACACGCAAACAACATCTACAGGCGTGCACTCCGCAAAACTGCCAAAGGCATGAGCTTGATCCGTTGGCACAACTATCATTACTTCGGTATCGGTGAGTGTTCCAAGCACTACCCGGCACGAATGTTCGGCAGCAGTGTCGAGTAAACGTTTGTAACACTCATGGCCCGACGAGTGCACCGACACACGAAGCACCACACGTGTGCACGCCTTGCGAACACTCACAGCACGAATGTGCGCCGGTATAGCTTCGCTATCCGGAATAGCCACTGTGCCCGCATTGTCGGGATCGAAGGTGTTGCGAATTGTAACGGGAACGCCTGCATCTATAGCCGGCTTGATGGTGTCGGGATGAACAACCTTTGCTCCGTACCACGATAGATCACGTAACTCGCTGAAGGTAATCTCGGTTAGTGTTCGTGCATCGGGCACAATGCGCGGGTCGGCAGACATTACACCGTTTACGTCCGTCCATATCTGTATTTCTTCAGCCTCGAGCACAGCACCGATAACAGCTGCCGATACATCAGAGCCGCCGCGGCCAAGTGTGGTTCTTTGGCCACTATCGCCAAGGCCGATAAAACCTTGAGTTACCACAACTCGCCGGTTGTTGATGTGCGGAAGCAGAACCTCGCGCGCGCACTCGCGTGTGCTGCTCATGTGTACAGCTGCGCCGGTAAAATGGTCGGTAGTTTTCATGAAGTGTGCGGCATCAACCAGCACACCGGGCACCGAACTTTCCTGAAGATGCAAGGCAAAAACAGCCGACGACAATCGCTCACCAAACGATGCCACCATGTCCATGCTTTGTGGAGTGCACTCGCAGAGTATTGCCATGCCATGTACATAAGCACGTAGCTCATTTACTAAAGAGTCAACAAATTCAAGGGCTGTTGTACGTACTTGTTCTTCCGTAAACAGCTCCAGGCATAGTTCACGATGGTGTTCGTGAATTCTACGCATGTGGCGTTCAATACCTGATGCATCCGCTTGACCTGCAGCGCGCGCCAGTGCCAGAAGCTCGTTCGTCATGCCGCCGCAGGCAGAGAGCACCACCAAGGGTTGGCGCGAAAGATAGCCGCGCACGCACGCTGATGCACTCCGCATCGCCGATGCGGTTCGAACCGAGGTCCCGCCGAACTTCATGACTATCATTACGACGCCAATTAAAGTGGTTGTACAAAAACACAGGAGCGGCAAAATAGCCCTTTGGCGTCACAATATTTGCGTTGTGCTTGTTGCGGGACAATGGCCGTAGTCAACAGGGAGAATCGTCTTTGTGCGATGAGCGTTTTCCACAAACGCTGCAATCATTGGCACAGCCTGCCCATGGGCGTATATTCGCAAACGTTGTACTTAAACACAAAGAACTATGGGTCCTGAACCGCTGTGGATGTGGGTTGCATTTGGTTTGTTCATCACACTTATGCTATGGCTGGATCTTGCTGTATTCAACAAGAAGAGCCACAAGGTAACGATACGCGAGTCGCTGGGGTGGACCTTGGCATGGATGGCTCTTGCCGGTTTGTTCATGCTGGGTATTTATTGGCAAATGGGGATGGATGCCAATGCGCAGAGCAAAGCCCTGGAGTTTCTTACCGGCTACATTATTGAGCAATCGCTCAGTGTGGACAATCTGTTTGTTATCATTCTCATATTCGAGTACTTCAGAGTGAAAGACGAGTATCAGCACAAGGTGCTCTTTTGGGGTATTATCGGCGCGCTGATTTTCCGCATACTTCTTATCGTGGCGGGTGTATCACTCATCAATCAGTTCAGCTGGATCATGTATGTATTCGGCGGTTTCTTGGTTGTTACCGGATTTCGCATGGGGCTTGAGGGCGAAAAGGAAATTCATCCCGAAAGCAATCCGGTAGTGCGATTATTCAAGAAGTTCTTTCCCGTTACTCACGAAACACACGAAGACAAGTTTTTTGTGCGCTTGGACAAGCGGTGGTTTGCTACACCACTATTCATTGTGGTGTTGGTTGTAGAAATCACGGACCTTGTTTTTGCTATCGATTCCATTCCGGCTATTCTGGCAATATCACGAGATCCGTTTATTGTGTATACCTCGAACGCCTTTGCTATTCTGGGCTTGCGCTCATTGTTCTTTGCCCTGGCCGGACTGCTGGACCTGTTGCAGTATCTGAAATACGGCCTCTCGGTGGTGCTTATGTTTATTGGATCGAAGATGGTTCTGGCAGAGTGGGTACATATCTCTACCGGAGTTTCCTTGCTGGTGGTGATCAGTGTGCTGGGTATCTCGACCATTGCATCGCTGGTGTTTCCCGCTAAGAAGAAAAAGCACGAGCATAAATAAGAACACCCTAACGTTCAAAATTCAGCAATGGCTTTGCGGGACTCACGCCCGATAGTGGCACGTACGGAATATGCATCACTGTAAGGGGCCGGGCTGCGCGCCTTGCAACGGCTGTTCTCTTTGCGCACGCAACTCCAACTGCAGTCCCATCCATCCAACTATCATCGTACATGCCAGCGCGGTAGCGTAGTAGAGCAGCTTTGGAATCATCGGGCCATAGCGAGCATAGATAAAGTGGTAGGAGCACGCAACAACACACACAACCAATACGGCGCGGAAACGAGAGCTGCTTAGATACCTTTCCAGATAGGGCCGCACAACGATGAGCAGAATAAGCATTGCGGGGCTGAACAGACGTTCGGTGTCTGCGCCGGTAAACGATGCCGCCGCAAGGCCAAGCACTAGTAGCAGCTCGGCCGCATGTTCACGAAGCTCACGCCGGTGCGTGTAGAAAATCACACCAAACAGAAGGGAAAGAGGCGCAAAGGAATTGAGTAGCATGCGTCCCCAACGCACAGGTGAAAGGAGTTCGGGCGCATAGTCCACCGGCAACGAGGCCATGCTCCACTGCGGGTTTGATATTGGAATTATCACACGCAGCAGAACGTACATCGCTATAGCAGGAATTGCTGCCGCCATGAACTTCAACTGCGCGCGTGTGTCTTTGCGCAGAGCAAATGCCGCCGCAGGTATAATCAGTAGAGGTGTTTCGCGAACTGTTGCAGAGGCAAGTAGCGCAACTCCGAAAAGAACAACCGAGCGCTTGTGTAGTGCTTCCAATGCTACCAGCAGTAACAAATACGCAAGGGTGTCGCCGGCTTGAAAGGGATTGAACATCAAGAACCCACCCAAGTACGGATTCCACACCATTAGCGACACAGCCACAAGAGCGTAGGCATCTTGCGCGCCATATACACGCAGCACTCTAAAGAACTGAATGGCAAGTGCGAGCACAAGCACCAAATGAAGCAGTTGAAATCCCGAAATGTTGTTTTGTGGAAACAACACTCCAACCATAAAAGGAACAGCAACGCGATAGGCAAACGGAGCAGGAACGGATGGATCAAAGCTTGGCGCAGCAGTGGCCATTTTCCTGTACTGGGCTAAATCGGCGCCGGCATAGGTGCCGGTATAATCAACTGTACCAAACCAAATCAGAGCCAGGAAAAGTGTCTGAGCAACGATAATGCGAGTGGCTAGTCCGCGGCGCAGTTCTAACAAGTGTTGCAGAGTATTCATTTCTATACTGCATTGCTGCCAATGATCGTAAAAGAGTT
>JBJOLU010000179.1:0-13699 GCA_046052705.1 Bacteroidota bacterium
GAATATCTTTTCACGGGAACGACGAGTGGATTTGGTGCTTGTGCGGCCATCAATACCTTTTTCAATTTTGGAGATGGAGGCGGATGGCAAAGCGGAAATCCGGCGACGCACCTGTACACAAAAAACGGAACCTATCAAGTATCAATGAAGGTGGCATATCCGGGAGGAGACACATCCTACTGGAATACCACATTGACGGTGCAGTCTCAGCCCACGGTGCGTGTAACACCCCAGGTAATGTACCGCTGTTCAAAGGATTCAGGCCGTATAGCAATGGCAAGCGGAGCAGTGCGATACGAGTGGAGGCCAAAAGCCGGGTTGAGCGACTCAACGGTTGCTTCGCCACGTGTGCGACCCATGCAGAACACGAAGTATTATGTGCGCGGCTACGATGCGAACGGATGTTACGCGGACGACTCTGTTCAAGTATTTGTGTCAACGATTACGGCATCGGTAAGTACGGCCGACACTGCCGTGTGTGCGGGAGCGAGTGTGAGCCTTAAGGCTTCGGGGGCGCAAACCATATCCTGGTTCCCATCCTCCGGACTAAACACGACCAAAGGTGCAAGTGTAATCGCTACGCCAACTCAAACAACCGAGTATCGTGTGATAGTTGCCGAAGGTGATTGCGCCGACACGGGCCGAGTTCTAGTCCGTGTAGCTCGCGCACCGCGTTTGCAACTTTCACCACCGGCCACCGTATGCACGGGTGGAAGCACTCAGCTGTCTGCAACGGTATTTAGCACAGACTCTCTAGATACTGTTGGTGTACGTTTTGTATGGAAACCATCGGCAACACTTAGCAATGTGAACGTATCTAATCCGGTGGCAACGCCGAGCAAAACAACCCGCTACGTTTGCACGGCAGTGAACCGTTTTGGATGTGTGCGTACCGATAGTGTGGAGGTAAAGGTTCAGCCTACGTTAGAGCTTACGCTGAGCGCCGACACCAGTGTGTGTTTAGGTTCATCGGTAATGCTCAAAGCCGGCGGTGGCGCCATGTACAGTTGGTCGCCAAAGGATGGTTTGAACGACAGCACCAAGGCAGCGCCTATATGTACACCAACCAAAGACATGACCTACACCGTCATGACATGGAGCGGAGACTTTTTTACTGCAACATGTAGGGACACCGCGATTGTTCACGTTCGGGTATTTCCCTTTCCCGGTATTCATGCAAGCGGCAGCCAAACGATTTGTCCTCAAACGCCGGTGGTATTGCGTGCGCGAATAGACTCGTCGTCGCTACAGGGATTGATGCCGGTTTGGTACAACGAGGATGGAACGGTGATCGGCACCGGTGACAGTATCAGTGTTCAGCCCGATAGCACATCTCTCTACAGAGTTCGAATCCGGCACGCACAGGGGTGTGAATCGCAAGACTCGGTGCGGGTGACGGTCTCGCAGAGATTAGCTGTACGTGCACGCGCTCTCTCGCCGGTAGTCGCAGGCAGCTCGGTCATACTCTCGGTGGAGTATCGTCAGGACGGAGCCGAATACACATGGACTAAGCCGGGTGGACAAGTAGTCGGTAACGGTGACTCTTGCAGAGTTACCATTACTCAACGTGAGTGTTTTATCGTGTATGGCAAGCGAGGCGGTTGTGATGGATGGGATACGGTGTGTGTGGACATTGCACCGGATCAGAAGGTGGTGGCATGCGAGGCCGTACGCTTGTGCCGCGGGGATTCGGCGAAACTTTATGTACTCAATCCTCAAAAAAACACCACCTATTCCTGGCGTGCAGAGGATAATAGTTGGAACGCAAACGGAGACACGGTTGTCTATCCGGCTTTGCGTACCGGTACCTGTTATGTGGTTGCCACAAACGGCTTGAGCACAAGCACCGACAGTGTTACAGTTACCGTGTTTCAGCCGCCGGTGCTTAGCGCGCGGGATACGGCGGTTTGCCGGAACACGGCAATTGTTCTTGTAGTTGAAGACACAAGCGCCGATGACCTGATTGAATGGCGCGACGCTAGTGATCGCGTTGTTTCTACCGCACGGACATTGTTTCTTGCTTCACCATCGTCGTCGTCGTACACGATTCGTGCTACGTCGCAACAAGGGTGCGTAAGCACGGTTAGCATGCGGCTCGATGTTAACCCCACGGTTGTTGTGAGTTTTGGATTGGAGACAGCAGATACACTTCAGCCGGGCTCTATGGCAATGATTAACCTGGTAGCGCAGTCCAATGCTACTGTTACACCGCTTCATGTTCGCGCGCAGATAGGCCTTCCCTCAAAAATGATTTCCGGTGCTTCGGGAACCATGCTCGGCGACACTCTGCTGATTACTCTGGATACCGTTGTTTCCATCAATACAAGTCCACAGGTCATTGCATCGCTCCGGGCTTTGTGCTTGGTGAGTTCCTATGAGCACGGTGTTATGGAATTACGGGATGTTGCCGTGGATACACTCACTTCCTGCATAGAGGTTCGTAAGTCATCACGACCGTTTGTGGTTAGCCACACATGCGGAAATACACTGATAGGGATAGAGCTGGAACCAAGCATGATAAACATCTCTACCGGGTTGGCAGGTGAGGTTCTTGTGTCGTGTACGGACCAAGTGGTAGTGTATGATATTATGGGAAGAACAATTGCGATGTCCGATCAACCGCCTAAAAACGGGGGCCAATCTATTCTCCGCCTTAGCGGCTTACCGGCAGGAGTGTATGCCGTACGCTCAGTCTCTAATCGATCTGCACTAACTTTTGTTATTCCATAATCGCGAATAACGCGATGCCGCCTAGGCCCGATCGTTTACTGCACGCACCATTGCCAGTGTGCGTTCCGCCTGATTACAATGGCGCTGCTCGTGGGCCACGATGATCTGCACTGCTGTGTGAAGTGTATAGACGATGGCAGAGTTCTCCGGAGAGGATATAATAATGTTGTTCAATGGCAGGTTGTGCATGCTTTCGATCATCGTGCAGAGTTCCTCTTGATGCCGAACAAACATTGCTGTCATATCATCACGAGGGCCGCTTGATCGCGGCTCCCAGCCCGGCACTGTTTTGATTTTGCTTTGCGTTTGCGGTTGCACCGAACGCAGAATAAGCGAGCCCAGAATGCGCGCCAAACGGGGAAAGCGCGACATAACTCCGGCTTTATACGTTCCCGCTTGCACTGCGCGAACAGTGGTCATGAGGCTTGTGTTGACGCTGATGATGTGTTCAACTACCTGATCGAAACTCCACGACTTCGCGTCCGGACGCGTGGCCCGCTCTGCGGCTGTTGATGCGGCCGCCATAGCTTCTATGCGCGCACGTACGTCGCGCAAACTCTCTATCCATTGTTCTATATGGCCGGTGTTCTGCATTGCTATTGATGAACGGCGGAGCGTGGCTTCGATTAGAATAACAAATTCAATCCAATACTGGGAATCACAGCAACGCCTACAGGTACGGCGGGTGCTTGTGTGCGAGGATCCCAGCGTTGCTGCGAAATATTCTTTCTGCCATACACATTTTGTACGTCGATGTACGTGATCAGCTGTACGGATTCGAAGGACCAACGGCGGTCGATACGAACATCCATTGCATGAAACGTCGGCAAGCGATCGCCGGCGTTGTATTGTGTAAAGTCCAGCGAGCCGGCGGTGGGACCACTCGTTACAAAGGGAGTAGTGAGCAAGCCCTGAGCCAAACGGAATTTCGAGCTGATCTCCCACGCATTGCCAGTGCGATATCCTGCTGCGATGTTGAAAATAAATCGTGAGTCGAAGGAGCCGGGACGACTCACGCCGTCAAGGCCGGTAAAGTTCGATTGCTGTACGGTCAAGCTGATAAGGCCAAACAGCGGAATCTCGCCGAGTTTCTTTTGCACAAATACTTCGAAGCCGCGTGCCACACCGGTACCTGTGCTTACAAGCGGCTCTAAGCCAAAGGGAATATCAGAGGTAACATCCTCGAAGCCCGAGGGAGAGAGCACTGCTTGAGGTCTGAATACTCGCGCAGGATATTGTCCGTACCACTTGTAAAAACCTTCCACTTGCAATCGTATATCGTCGGTGAGTCTGTGCTCCACACCAAGTACAATCTGATCGGCGCGAATGGGCTTTAACACGGCAGCATTCGAAGCATCGCCTATCATCCAGATAAACGAGGGTGCTTGGTAATACCTTCCTGCATTGAGTTCCAAGCGCGTGCTTTGGCCAAGCGAGCGCGACAGCGTGAGCCTTGGCGAGAAAGCAAAACCATCTTGCAGGAATGCGTAGTAGTCTGCGCGCACTCCCACGGTAGCAGAATACACATCGTCGAATTCATGACGCACCGTGGTGTATGCTCCCGTGTTAAACGCAGTGAAGGTGGTATCGGTGCTTAATGCTTGCGGCACGCCGGCGGCATTCCTTCGCAGGAACCCGGGCACGGTGACGTTGTACGCCAGTCGTGATGCGTAGTTCGAGACCGATCCAAAGTTCAGTTCCGTGGAGCGGGAAAGCTGTATGGTGCCGTGAAAGTTCAACGAGTTTATGCCTTCGGCAGACTCATTGCGGAAGATGACATTGAGAGTAGAGTCTTGTTGGCGTGAGCGAAAATCCGAGAAGGTTCTGCCAAGTGTAAGGGTAAAGAAGCCATTGTTGAACAGGTGCTTCCACGTGAGACCCGAGAAATATTGGTCTTGATCGGTGAACGCAACCAAGCTGTTTCTATAACGGCCATCGATACTATCGTTATTCACCGATACTTTATCCAGCGCGCCCAGCGCCAAGAACGACAACGAGTTTTTGCTGTCGAGTTTTACCGTTGTCTTGAATGTCATATCCCAATAATCGGGGATGAAGCTCTGACCCAGTGCTTTGAAGAGAATGTCCAGGAAGGAGCGACGAATATTGAAAAGGAAGGTGGCGTTGTCGCCAATGGGACCTTCCAGAATGAGTCCGAAGCCCGTGGCAGAGAAGTTTGCATCGCCGGCAAAGCGTTCATCATTGCCATCGCGAAGCGAAATGTTTGTGTACGAAGAAACACGGTTACCATAGCGCGCACCGAAACCGCCGGCGCTGAATTGCACGGCCCGCACAAAACCGATATTCACCAATGTGAGGGGTCCGCCCGAGTTTCCTTGCGAACCAAAGTGGTTGATGTTCGGCACCTCGATATTGTCCACAACGAAGAGATTCTCGAAGGGCGCTCCACCCCGCACCACCAGGTCGTTGCGGCCCGCCTGCGTAACACCCACACCGGGAAGCAATGCTACCGAGCGAATCACATCTTCCTGCACACCCGGCGCGCGGCGAATTTCCTCGGCCGAGAGCGATCGATTGTTCGTGACACCTTCGCCGCTGGCCGAGAAATAATCTGCCTTTACTTCTACAGCGTTTGTTGTTTGAATTTTGTCAACCATTTCTACCACCACCACATATGGTTTGGCTGTGTTGATGGGAATGTCGCTCACAACCTTCGGCTCGTAGCCCACGCTCGTTACGCGAATGCTCACCGTGCCTACGGGAATACTCCGCACCACAAACTTGCCGTCGCCTCTGGTGATAGCGCCCAGCTTGGTGCCTACTACCTGTATACTCGCTCCCGGAATGGGGGCTTGGGTTTTAGCATTGACTACTTCGCCGGATATGCTTCCGGTAGGACCGGCAGAGCCCCCGGAGCCGGATGAGCTTGATGAGCCGGTTGTACCCGATTGCGCACGTACCTGTGCCGGCAACAGCATACACACGGCAGCAAGCACCATGGCACTTGCATGAGCGGCCACAAGGGAGGAATATTTTCTGTGAAGATTTCGTAACAACAAGATCATAGCATCCCAATGCAGTGAGTGAACAAAATGTTTGCGCGCCGCTCCGGTAGCCAAGGGTGCAGCAAACAGCGCCGCTGCGCAAAAAAAAATACAAAGAGGGATGAGCGCCCTGTTTATTGTGGAGAAGTCCGGTGTCCGGCTGCGCTGATGTTGCGCTCTAATCGATTACCATGCCGGTTACCATTCCGGCTACCATTCCGGCTATGCCGGCCGTGACACGAAGGGAGGCGGAGGGATGAACAATACTCTGTATTTTGCCGCAGATCACATCAGGAGAATTCAATGAATACATGGCAACGTCGTTTTGCTTTTGCGCTTGTGTTGATGGTTGTGCACCTGGCAGTGTATGCTCACCAGGAGATTCCCGGCGAGAAACAAAAAAAGCCGGTAGCTCTTACCAATGCCCGCCTATACACTATCGCCAATGGCGTAATGGACAGTGCTACCATTGTGTTCGACAAAGGTGTGATTACCGCAGTTGGTAGGAACGTGGCTATTCCCGCCGGAGCCGATGTGCGCGACCTAAAAGGAAAAAGTGTGTACCCTTCGTTCATCGCGCCGTACACCACTTTGGGCTTAACGGAGATTGATGCTGCGCGGCCCACGCGCGACATGTCCGAGTCCGGAAGTTTCAACCCCAACGCGCGCGCCGAGATTGCCTACAACCCGGACTCCGAATTGTTACCCACGGTTCGCTCGAACGGTATGCTTATTGTGAATAGCGTCCCCCAGGGCGGTGTGGTGAGCGGCACATCAGCACTGATGATGCTGGATGGCTGGACCAAAGAAGACTGTGCGTTGAAACTTCATTCGGCATTGGCAGTAGATTTTCCGTCGATGTCTACCTATTCCGCTCCCGGAATGTCCAGAACGCCGGATCAGCAGCGCAGCGACATAGAGAAGAACGTGAAGCAGTTGTATGATTATTTCACAAAGGCGCGCATGTACTCGCTTGCAGCACGCAACGGCCTGGCAGACAACGACCGCGACATTCGCATGGAGGCCATGCGCCCCGTGTTCGAGAGCAACCTTCCGGTAATGATCTCGTGCTCGGAGATGAAGCAGATTTTAGGCGCAATTGATTTTGCCAAACAGTTTCAGCTTCGTGCAATTCTGGTGGGATGCCAAGACGCCGCCTATTGCCTCAAGGAAATCCGTGCTTCCGGTTACCCGGTAATTGTTGCGCGCATTCACGGCCTGCCCATGCGGGAAAATGAAGGCTACGACAAAACCTATGTGCTGCCCAAGCAGCTTCAAGAGGCCGGTATCATGTTTGCCTTCTCGGATAATGGCTCGTGGCAACAGCGCAACCTGGCGTTTAATGCGGGCTCTGCGGTAGCATTTGGTTTGCCCGAAGCAGAGGCGCTCAAAGGCCTGACGCTTTGGCCCGCGCGCATGTTCGGTGTGGATGCCAACGTGGGATCGCTAGAGATTGGTAAAGACGCAACGCTCTTTGTGAGCACCGGCAATGCCTTGGATGGCCGCACGAACAATCTGGAAATGGCCTTTGTGCAGGGCCGCGCCATCTCGTTGCAAAACCGCCACACCCGTCTTGCGGAAAAGTATCGCACAAAGTTTCGTCGGCAGAAGTAGGATGCGAGGCAGAGGGCGGGGAGAATGTATGCCCTTTTTCTCCGCACACAGCAGTTCTTTGCGCAGCGGCAGGTATTTTTGCCGATGTCACATCGCATACCACAACGCTCATGACCACGAAGATTCTTTACGACGGCTTTACCTTCGACGATGTTCTGTTAGTTCCCAGATATTCTGCGGTACTTCCTCGTGATGTGTCGCTGAAGACACGCCTTACCAGAAACATCCAACTGAATCTTCCCATAGTGAGTGCTGCCATGGACACCGTGACGGAGTCGCACATGGCCATAGCCGTAGCGCGCGAAGGCGGTATAGGTATCATTCACAAGAATCTTTCAATAGCCCGTCAGGCCGAAGAAGTAGATCGCGTGAAGCGCAGCGAAAGCGGAATGATTCGCAATCCCATCACCCTGCGTGCCGATCAAACAATTGCCGATGCCAAGACGCTGATGAGCAAATACCGCATTGCCGGTATCCCCGTTATCGACAACGAAAGCAAGCTTATAGGAATTCTTACCAACCGTGATTTACGTTTTGTGCACGATCATCGCGAACTTGTTCGTGATATCATGACAAAGGAGAATCTGATCACCGCTCCCGAAGGCACCACGCTGGAAGATGCCGAAGGTATTCTTCAAATGCATCGCATCGAGAAGCTTCCGGTGGTGGATACTCATGGCGTACTGCGCGGACTGATCACCTTCAAAGACATTCAAAAGAAGAAACGGTATCCCAGCGCATGTAAAGACGACCAAGGTCGCCTGCGAGCAGGCGCTGCCGTTGGTATCAGTGCAGACACACTCGATCGCGTGAGTGCCTTGTACGATGCCGGTGTTGATGTGGTAATTGTGGACACCGCTCACGGACACTCGCAAGGTGTGCTCGATATGGTGCGCGCGGTAAAGAAGCGCTATGCTGATCTGCAAGTGATTGGCGGTAATATCGCCACGGCCGAAGCAGCCAAGGCGTTGATTGATGCGGGCGCCGATGGTGTGAAAGTGGGTATTGGCCCGGGTTCCATTTGCACCACGCGCATTATTGCCGGCGTGGGTGTGCCCCAACTCTCGGCTATTCTTCATGTGGTAGAAGAGACCTCGAAGCACGGCGTGCCGGTGATAGCAGATGGTGGAATCAAGCAGACCGGTGATATTGCCAAAGCCATTGCGGCGGGTGCTGATTGTGTGATGATGGGCGGCATGTTCGCCGGTCACGAAGAATCTCCCGGCGAGAAAGTTCAGCTTGAGGGTCGTGCGTTTAAGATCTACCGCGGAATGGGATCGCAGGGTGCTATGATGTCCGGCTCGGCCGACCGATATTTTCAGGATGTTGAGGATGAGATTTCTAAACTCGTTCCCGAAGGCATCGAGGGACGTGTTCCCTTTAAAGGCGATGTAAGCGATACCATTTATCAAATGGCCGGTGGTTTACGTGCATCGATGGGCTATTGCGGTTGTGCCGACATACCCTCCATGCATACGAACGCACAGTTTGTGCGTATCACCAATGCAGGCCTCAAGGAATCGCATCCCCACAACGTGATCATCACTAAAGAGTCACCGAACTACTTCGCATAGCCGTAGCCGGCCGCGCGTTCCTCATGAACATCGACCCACTTCGCTATCCGCAACCCCGTTCGCGCCACCACACGAACCCGCAGTTTTATCTGCCGCTTCGCGAGCTGCATGTGGTGCCGTCGCAGTATCCGCCTGCGCCTCAAAGCATCGACTGGTCCCTGTGCTTTGCCGGTGGCCTTGCGCCGAGCGCTCTGGATATTGGCTGTGGTTGGGGAAATTTTCTACTGGAGATTGCCGAGCGTCGTCCGCATATCAACGTGCTTGGTATAGAGCTGCGAAAGAACGCCGTGGATTGGATTAACAGTGTGATCGATGGCGAACACGTGCCAAATGCACGTGCCTTGTATTACTCCGTAGCCAACGACCTCCCGTTCATCCAAAGTGGCAGCATCTCTGAGGTGTACTACTTTTTTCCCGATCCATGGTTTAAGAAACGCCATTCAAAACGCCGTGCCTTTACAGCGGAGTTCCTTACCGAGGTTCATCGTGTGCTTGCTCCCGGCGGCCATATGTATTTGATGACTGACGTTCCCGATGTAGACGAGTACCAATGCGCAGTTCTGGCAGAGCATGGTGGCTTTACCGTGGAGCAAATTCATGCAGATAGTGATTGGCTGCCCGTTCGTACCGATCACGAAAACTATTGCCTGCGGCGTGGCTTTGCCTACACGCGGCGGCGGTGCACAGCTGTGTGATCAACTGCACGTGGTATGCGAATGGTGCGAGGCAAAAAAAAGCAACGCACGCGAAGGCACGTTGCTTTAGCATCCGGCTTGACGCTGTGTTCTCGCACAGCACAAACTTAGGAGTGGTGAAGAGTGCGTTTCTCAGCCGTGTTCAATGCTCGCGCTGCGAGGCCCAAGGTGAGAGAGAGTGTGCACACGATAAAACCGATAACGGCCATGTGAAAAAGAGTCATAACGCGCTCCAGATAAGTATTGTTCCGTTTGCGGGTGCAATATAGCAATAAAAGATAGAATGCTCCAAAATATATTCGCGGGGCTGACAAACTTTTTTTGCGGGCATTGTCGTACTGTTTCTCCTGACCGAGGTACTTGCTATCAACCAACACCAACAATCACTAAGGAACACGAATGACTGATGTGCTGATCATCGGCGGTGGAGCTGCGGGATTGATGTGCGCGCGCACAGCTGCTCTGCGGGGCAAAAGTGTGCTGGTTGTGGAGCGCGCAGAGAAGATCGGAAAGAAGATTCTCATCAGCGGTGGCGGCCGTTGCAACTTCACGAACATGGATGTTCGCAGCGAAAACTACATTTCGCAAAACCCTCATTTCTGCAGGTCGGCACTGGCCAGGTATACGCCGCAGGATTTTATCGCCATGGTGGAGCAGCATGGCATTGCGTATCACGAGAAAACACTGGGGCAATTGTTCTGCGATGGCTCCTCGCGCGAGATCGTTGCCATGTTCGAAAAAGAACTGCGCAACAGCGGAGTGCGTATTCTGTGTAACGCCCACGATGTTTGGGTGCGGCGCAAGGGCGAGCACTGGGTGGTTCGTGCATGTGGCGAGGATCATGACGCGGCATCGGTGGTTGTGGCCACGGGCGGACTTTCTATTCCCAAAATGGGTGCCACGGATTATGGCCTGCAACTGGCTCGGGAGTTCGGTCATACTATTGTTCCAACCCGGCCCGCACTTGTGCCGCTGACATTTTCGGCGGCCGATAGGGAAGTGTTCTCGTCACTTTCGGGAGTGTCGTTACCTACCGAGATTCGGTGCGGCAGTACCACCTTTCGCGAGAGTTCATTGTTCACCCACAAGGGCGTGAGCGGTCCTGCCATTCTGCAGATTTCATCGTACTGGAAGCAAGGCAGTAGTATTCACATGAATCTTCTGCCCGATGCCGATCAGCTGCGCGAGTTGCGTTCAGAGCACGCATCACGAATGGAGTTCAAGAATGTGCTGGCGCGATTTATTCCCAAGCGACTGGCAGAAACATGGAGCATGATGCACGGCGCAAATCAACCCTTCTATCGCCTTCATGCCAAGGAATGCGAAGAGCTGCTTGAACAACTTCAGGACTGGACTCTTCAGCCCGCCGGCACTGAAGGCTACGACAAAGCCGAAGTAACTGCCGGTGGCGTGGACACGCGCGAATTGTCGTCGAAGACAATGGAGTCTGCCCGGGTATCGGGATTGTACTTCATTGGTGAAGTTGTGGATGTAACCGGATGGCTGGGCGGATACAATTTTCAGTGGGCTTGGGCCAGTGGATACGCGGCCGGAATGCATGTGTGATTGCTTCTCTGGAATTGCGAAGTATCAGACAAAAAACACCGATATATTCTGCTTCAAACAGCACGAGAACAAACTGCATTATTGCAAACATCCTTCGATGTATTTTGCAAAAACTTAACACGGGGATGCACGAGGTAGTATTGGCAGATCATGCCGGACTCTACCATACGGCCTTCTTGAAGTTTGAGAAATAAGAACGAGATGTGCGGAGTAGAGGTAGAACAGAGACATATGATTGTCT
Organism: Bacteroidota bacterium; assembly: GCA_046052705.1. Lineage (GTDB taxonomy): Bacteria > Bacteroidota > Ignavibacteria > Kapaibacteriales > NICIL-2 > JBBATK01. Next base: position 11,426 of record JBJOLU010000179.1, read on the forward strand.
CGCTTCGCCGATGCGCAGCACGTATCGGCAAAGGCAGCACATCGAAGTTTGCACGAGGAAGTACCTCGGGTACAGTAGGGGAAGCGCGAAACTTCGTATTGAATATTGGTTTTGATTCATGACTTCACAGCCTTTTTTACATAGGTTCCATATTCCGGTAATGGGTACGAGCTTTACGATCGACACACCCATTCGCCTGGCACATTACGGAATTACCTCGGTGGTATCGCTCATCGATCATCGTATGATTGAACAGGTGCGCGAGCATTATTGCACCAAGTACAACATTCCTTTTGCAGAGATTCCGGAAGCGGAAGAGGATTGCAAAGCCCGCAGGGTGACGGCCTATCTGAACATGATGTCTGATATCGTGGACAGGCAGTTCGCCGACGTGGTGGCATCGCCCTTTCAGCCGGGTTCGGAGATCACGAAGTATTTCGAGTTGTTGCCGTCGAGTTCGCCTCTGCGCGAACGGTACCAAGCCATGCTTTCGGCCACCGGTGAAGAGCGCATTCGCATGGAGAACTCCCTTCGCGCCGATATGCGTCCCGGTGATATTGATGGTAACATCATGACCAAAGTGGATTCGGCTACCTATGCTAAAGGCGGAGAGCCGTTGCCCCAGCAATTCAACGATGCCCATGCTTCGCTACGCGGATTTGCCATGAGCAAGCTGAGCTCGTCGCTGGTATTCAGCGCGGGAATGAACCCGCGTTTGTACGGCTACATCGCGCAGTTCAACGATTTCTTCCCTAGCGAGTCCGGTGAATTCAAAAAGAAGATCATCCTTAAAGTAAGCGACTACCGCAGCGCGCTTATTCAAGGAAAATTTTTGGCAAAGAAAGGTCTGTGGGTTTCCGAGTTCCGTATTGAATCGGGATTGAATTGCGGTGGTCACGCGTTTGCCAGCGATGGTTATTTGCTTGGGCCCATCATGCAGGAGTTCCACGACAATCGCGCCGCACTTGCCGCCGAGCTATTCGACGTTCTGGCTCCCGCTCTGCGCGCAGCCGAACGTCCGGTACCTGCGAGCATTCCAAACCAGCGCCTTACCGTTCAAGGCGGCGTAGGAACAGAAGAAGAGCAGGACTTTTTGTTTGAGCGATACGGTGTGGATTCGGTGGGTTGGGGTACACCCTTCCTGCTGTGTCCGGAAGCTGTGTGTATCGATACCGAAACGATGAACATCCTAGTGGATGCAAAGGAAGAAGACCTGTACCTCAGTAAGATTTCGCCACTGGGAGTACCTTTCAATTCGGTAAAGGGCAACACCGCAGAGCTGGAGTTGCGAGCGCGTATAGCTGCCGGCAAGCCCGGAGCCGCCTGCCTAAAGAAACACTTGATTTCTACCACGGAATTCACCGCAAAGCCCATTTGTACGGCCTCTATTCAGTTTCAGCGTCACAAGCTGGACGAGTGGAAGGAACTGGATATTCCTGCCGACGAAAAGGCCAAGAGCTTCAATGCCATCACACAGAAAACATGTTTGTGCGTGGGCCTTGGTAATGCAGCGCTGAAAGCGCATGGTCTGGAAATGTACAAAGGATCGCAGGGCGTGGCAGTATGCCCGGGTCCGAACATGGCGTACTACAACAAAGTGGTAACGCTGCGCGAAATGGTAGATCATATCTACGGCCGCACCAATATTATTGAACGTACCGACCGCCCGAATTTCTTTGTCAAAGAGTTGGGATTGTACGTGGCATACCTTCGAGGTGCCATCAACGATTGCGGCGCAACGATCTCCGACAATCAGCGCAAGTACTTCGAAAGCTTCCGCACGAATCTTCTGAATGGCATAGAGTATTACCGCACGGTAGTGCCATCCGTGGATTCCCATTTTGTAGCAGACCGCGGTAATATTCTGCGTGAGTTGGATAGCTACACCGAGGAGCTGCAAGCCATGCTCCCTGCCGCACACACAACGGGCAATGTTTTGATGTCGGTGTAAGAGCCGCGCGTCCGGGCTTGGAGTGCGAGATTCCACATTACTGTGGTGGCGCGGTTGCAACAACCTCTGCTCCCCTACGGCGTCACCGCCGACGTTATACTAAAGGGCAATGATGCCGATGCGGTAACAGAGGACGTGCCAAGATTGACAACGGTAAGTCCGGTTTGACCGGGAGTAGACTCGGTGTCGAAAAATGTAATCACGTTGCGGCGTTTGCAGGGTGCCGCCAAGCTGAATGAACCGGGCGCCAACACACCAAGAGTTGTGTTGTTGCGAGTGTCGATCAGAGACAGTATTGAGTTTAATCCCACATAGCAAAAACC
>JBJOLU010000180.1:0-12717 GCA_046052705.1 Bacteroidota bacterium
GCTCTGCAAAAAAGCCCTGGAGACCGCATCGGCACAGGCCTGCACGCCAACACTGTGCCCTAGAATCTCGTGCAGACTTACGCTGTGGCGAAGCAGCGAAGAACGAAGCCGCTCACGCGAACGCTCGTCCGGCATTCGCAAACAATCCACCAGCCGGACATGAGCCGGCGACAGCAAAATGGACCCGTGTTGCAGAAGCACGTTGCCATACACACGCTGTGCACTGCCTACCACTTTCTTGTCGTTCCAAAGAAGTTCGGATCGCGCAGCGCTGGTGAAACAAGAAACGCTATCTCCTTCGGTGCGATATCGCGCGGCAAAGTCAAGTTGGGTTTTTTGAAAGCTCACATCGGTGGCTCCGATGGCGTGCAGGGCATCGCGCAACACAAAGTGGCTCACTCTGTACACATCATGCATGCCCGTGCCGTGAGGCAGTACCATCACAATGGAATAGGTAAGCTCGTCTGCGTGAAACACAGCGCGACCACCTGTGGCACGACGCACGCAATCAAAACCCATGTCTTTGCGGCGCTCGTGGTCTATGTCGTCCTCGCGTTGATGAGCACCCAGAGACACACACCACGGATCCCAAGAATACAAGCGCACATACACAACGGGTTCGGGCCGCTGCACCAGCATGTGCGCATTAGCTTCGTCGCGGCGCATATTTTCTGCTCCGCTCACATTCAGCTCGGTGGAAACCACTGCATGCGCGCGTATGTGCTCCAGAACAACGGCATCGCGTTGCTCTTGTGTTTGCATGATGAAATCCGGACCTCTGTGCACAAAATCCTCTAATTTTGTTTTTCTTTTCGACGCTCATGACACGACACGATCTAGCCACAGCAATTTACAACACCGCTCATATCACGGGTCACTTCCTGTTGCGTTCCGGCGCACACAGTAACGAGTACTTCGATAAATACCTGTTTGAAGCGCGCCCCGAATTACTCAAAGTGATTGCCGAACACCTTGCGCCCCTGATACCGGCGGAAACGCAGGTACTGTGCGGCTTGGAGCTTGGTGGTGTGCCGCTTGCCACGGCGCTGTCGTTGCACACAGGCATCCCTGCTGCATTTGTTCGCAAAAAGGCCAAGGAGTACGGCACGTGTAAGATTGCCGAAGGCAGTGATATCAATGGCAAGAATATCTTGATCGTTGAAGACGTGATCACCAGCGGCGGTCAGGTGGTGTTGTCGTCTAAAGATTTACGCGATCACGGCGCGAATATTCTAGGCGCGGTGTGTGTGATTGATCGCGAGTCCGGCGGGCCGGCTGCGCTGTCTGCTATCGACGTTCCTCTTACTCCGCTATTCACCATGACGGAGCTCAAAAACGCCGGAGCTGCCGCATGATTATAGGCATAGGTTCAGACCTTGTGGACGTGGCGCGTATAGCTCACTCCATTGAGCAATACGGCGATAGATTTGTGCAACGCATTTTTACTCCCACCGAGCAGGAGTATTGCCGCCGATTTCATGGCACCGAAGCCGTGCATTTCGCTGCGCGATTTGCCTTTAAGGAAGCATTCAGCAAAGCCATAGGCACGGGCATCACGCAGGGATTTCAGTTCAAAGAGTGCGGCGTAAAGAATATGCCGAGCGGCCAACCCGTAGCAGACCTCAGCGGACTGCTGCACGAGCGCTACGGACACTTTGCCATTCATGTTACACTCTCTCACACAAGCACCATGGCCATGGCTGTGGTTGTGATCGAAACCTCCTCCGCTTTGTAGCGCCTTTGGGTGGTCGCTTTTTTGGTTCAGATGCAGCTCTCATGAAATGGCTTAGCAAACTTCTTTTCAGCTATGTGTCGCCGCTTATTGCAGTGGGAAGAACACGTGCGCTCATGGCCGCCGACATGCCGCCCATAGAAGAAGACTTGCGCCCTGCAGACGTTGAGGATGCATTTGTATCCATACCCACCGCCAATCCCAACACCTTTGTGGCAAAGGCATTCTTTGCCGCGGGTGCCAGCGCAAAGCGAGCTCTTGCATTTGATATAGGCCGCTTACCCTTTGTGCTTGCAGGGCCGGTATTGCTTCGCGAGGTGCTGGGAAATCTTACTACTCTTCAAACGCAACCACAGAATCTTGTGCCGGCACTGAGCGGAGCGATAGCGCTCTCGGCCGTGGTTATGGTAGACGGCGTACTTGTTCAGCATTACTATTACAACGCACTCAAAACATGGGGACGCGTATCGAATGGTTTGAACATGCGCGTGTTTCGACACGCGCTGCGACTAACACGCAGTTCCCAGATGAGCATGCACACCGGAGATGTGGTGAACCACATGGCCAGCGATAGCGAGGGCATGGCAGAAGTGTCGTTCTTCCTGCCGGAAATTTTACAGTCGTGTATTCATGTAAGTGCATCGCTGGCGCTGCTCTATGTGCTACTCGGTCCGGCTACACTTGCTGCTTTGGCCACGCTTGTGTGCATGGGCCCTCTTACTCGCCTGGCGGCTCGCAGATTTTCTCGGTACGACACCGAACTCTGGAAACATCGCGACGCCAGAGTAACGTTGATGTCTCAGATACTCAGCGGCATTCGTGTGATCAAGTACTTTGCTTGGGAGAAGAGCATTGTTCGCTCGGTCGATTCCATTCGAACTCAAGAGCTAAGCGCATTCTCGAAGTTGATTCGCGCCGAGGCACTCAGCACCATGCTGTTTCTTAGCACCTCTACCGTGGTGGCCTTTGCAGGCTTTGGCACGTACACTGCCATGGGCGGTGTTCTGACACCGGCATTGATTTTTCCCTGCTTGCTCATTTTCATGCAGCTGGAAGGTCCTATTGGTGCACTGCCGCACTTCATCAAGAACTATGCGCATGCACGCGTGGCGGCACAGCGTCTGCATTCGTATTTCAGCAGCCCGGTTCATACTCCCGATAATCGTCCGGAACGGCAGGACAATACACCCGGTGGCATTTCGATAAAGAACCTCTCCGTGGTGTATTCGGCGAAGCCCGATTCCCCGCAGGGCGCACCGGTACACGCGTTGCAGGACATCAACCTGGAAATTCCTCCGGGAAGCAGTGTAGCCCTGGTGGGTGCCGTGGGAGCGGGCAAGTCCACGCTGTTGCTTTCGCTGCTTAAGGAAACCTCACTGATCGGTGGCAGTATAGAGCTTTCTACCGATGATGATGTTCAGCGATCTCGCATTGCCTACGTTTCGCAGGAACCCTACATACGCAACGCAACATTACAGGATAATATTTGTTTCGGCCGCGAAGACAACGACGACACCATCAACCTGCTCCGCACAGCACTGGCAGTAAGTTCGCTGGAAGCGGACATCGCTGCATTGCCCTCCGGAATGGACACGGAGATTGGCGAGCGCGGAGTGAATCTGTCCGGTGGTCAGAAAATGCGTGTGTGCTGTGCCAGAGCCGTGATGAAACAAGCCGGAATTGTGCTGCTCGACGATCCTCTGGCAGCTGTGGATGTGCACACGGAACAAGCGCTGGCAGACGATCTGATTTTTGGTCATTGGAATACCGTAACCCGAGTGGTGGCAACACACAGGCTTACACACTTGGGCCGCTTCGATCGTGTAGTGTTTCTTCACAAGGGGCGAATTGCAGGCCAAGGCACGCTGGAATCGCTCTTGCAAACATGTGCCCCATTTAGCGAGTTCTATGCCGAGCATACATCGGCAGAGGCAAGCGCTCCCGAAGCTCCCGCGGCAAGTGCTCCGCAGCAGAGCAAGAGCGACGATCAAAACAGCGGCAAGTTCATGGAAGACGAAGACCGCGCTATAGGATCCATGAAAGCCGAATTGTTCTTCGACTATGTGAAGCAACTTGGATCCGCAAACAACGGCAAGCCCGCTGTGGTGTATTCGCTGTTGGTACTCAGCTGCATGATGGTGGTAATACTCCCCATGATGCAAAGTGCGTGGCTTGCTTGGTGGACTGAACACCAAGGTATACCGGGAATCATGCCGAACTGGCTGCAACATCCGCAGGCCGCTCTGGCCGGCTACGCTCTACTGGGCGGATTGATTTTAGCAGCCAACTTTGGGGAACGCCTGATTTGGATGATGCGTGCCACAATGGCTGGCCGCGAGATTCACAACGCAACGCTCCAAGCCGTGATCCGAGCACCCATTCGATTCTTTGATACCACACCCATGGGCCGCATCCTGAATCGCTTTGCGCACGATCTGGCCGGTGTGGACGACGAGCTAAGCTGGAACTTCGAAAGTGCAGCACGCTCGTTCTCGATGATGGTGGGAACCTTGCTGCTCATACTGACGGTGGCGCCTGTCGTGGTGCTGGCTGCCGTGCCTGCAATGGCGGTGTTCTACAAACTGCAACGTGACTATCGCCGCTCTGCGCGAGAAGCCAAGCGCCTTACAAGTATTTCGCGCTCTCCGCGCTATGCCCACTTCAAGGAAACCTTACTGGGACTGCCGGTGATTCGTGCGTACAAACAGGAAGCAGACTTCACGGCGTCGTTCGTGGAGAAGCTGGAGTTTTTTCAGCGCATGAATTGGGGCTCCATTCTTTTGAATCGATGGTTCTCTACCCGCGCGCCCTTGCTTAGCGGCGTGATCGCCCTTGCCACAACTACGTCGGTAGTTGTGCTCTGCTCTGAAGGCCGCATCGGTGCAGGGCTGGCGGGCATGATTATCACCTACTCGATGACGTTCTGGGGCTATCTGAATTGGTGTGTGCGCTCGTTCAGCGAAGTGGAATCGCGAATGACGTCGTACGAACGCCTGCGTACCTACGGCCGCCTGGAGCCGGAGCCGGTTGTGCAATCGGACCTTCCCCTTCCCGAAACTGTTTCCTGGCCTCTACGTGGCGAGGTTGTGTTCAGCTCGGTCTCTGCCCGCTACGCACCGGAGCTGCCGCTGATATTGCAGGATGTATCGTTTACTATTCCCGGTGGTTCTCGCGTGGGAATCGTTGGCCGGACGGGAAGCGGCAAGACCACATTGTTCCAAACGTTACTGCGTTTTGTGTCGCCCTCCACAGGCACGGTGCACATCGACGGCATCGACATCGCAACCATTCCCTACGAGCGCTTACGTAGAGCCATGGCGATTATTCCGCAGGACCCTATGCTGTTCATGGGAAGTATCAGAGAGAACCTAGATCGCTTCGAAGAATATTCCGACAACGACATTTGGTCTGTGTTGCAGCGCGTACGCATGGCCGAGCCGGTTCGTGCGCTAGGCGGCCTGATGGCGCAGGTACAGGAAAGTGGTTTGAATTTTTCGCAAGGTCAGCGGCAGCTTCTTTGCCTTGCGCGGGCACTGCTTACTCGCGCCTCGATTATCGTGCTGGACGAAGCAACTGCCAGTGTGGATATACAAACCGATGCGGTGATACAGCAAACCTTGCGATCCGAGTTTCGCGATGTGACAATGCTCATCATTGCGCATCGCTTACACACCATTGCCGACGCTGATATGATAATAGAAATGCGCAACGGCACAGCACATGTGGCATCATCAATTCAAGATGTGGACGCAGCGCTGGATGAGTAACCACGCGGCCGGCGGCGCACCGCTTGTACAGCAGTTACAGAAACCGCTGTTTGTCCATTCCTAAGAACTCAAGTGCATTATCGCAGAGCAGGCGATCGATGGTAGCTTTATCCAACGATGATTCCTCTATAAATCGCCCGTGCTCAAGATCGCCAAGAGGAAAAGGATAGTCTGTGCCATAGCATACGCGAGTGTCGCCCATTACATCCAATACGTATTGCAACGCACGGAGGTCGTGCGTTATGCCGTCTACCCAAAAACGATTTGTGTAGGTTCTGGGATCGCTGATGCCATGAACGTTGCACAGATCCGGCCGCGCATGCCAGCCGTGAGAGATTCGCCCAAGAGTAAACAAGAACGACCCACCTGCATGAGTAAACAACACGCGAAGTTTGGGGAAGCGGTCGAACACTCCGCCGAATATCATGGACGTAAGCGCAAGCGTGGTCTCTGCAGGCATGCCCACAAGCCAAGGGGAAAAGTACTTTGTTAAGCGATCGCCTCCGAGCATTTCCCACGGGTGTATCACCAGTCTGCAGCCCAATCGCTCTGCTTCGGCATAAAAAGGAAACAACGCGGGATCGTCCAGATTCATGCCGTTGATATTAGACCCTATTTGCAATCCGGGCATGCCCAGCTCTTGCACACAGCGAGTCATTTCTTCGATTGCGCGATCTACATCCTGCATGGGCACGGTTCCCATCGCCACAAAACGTTTGGGATGGCGGGCTACCACATCGGCAAGATGATCGTTCAAAAACCGTGACCACTCATGCCCATGCGCCGGCTGAGCGAAGTACGAGAACAGCACCGGAATGGTATACAGCACGCTCACATCCACGTGATGCTCGTCCATGTCGCGGAGCACCCACTCGGCATCCCAGCAGTTGCGCTGCACCTCTCTAAAGAACACACCGTCGTCCCGCATCATGCGAGCTGCATCGGGAACGTGATGATCTAACGCAATAAAACCACCATAGCCATACTTGTCCTTCAGCGAGGGCCAGGTTTGGGGCATAAGGTGTGCGTGAATATCAATCTTCATGGATGCATATAACGTAGGGTGCTACAAAGCGTTTGAATACGTAGTTCGTGGAGTTAGTGATTGTTTGTGCATAACGTGACTTTTCATGCCTGTGTCTGATCTTCGATCTTGCACATAACCATTCAACAGATGCTATTATCATGACAGCCACTCTACGCACTTTATCTGCTTATACAAGCTTCTTGGGGGCTTCCATCACCGTGCCGCACTTCTTGCAAGTACAGTGATCCGGGTTGCCGTAAAAGCGCTCAAAGATTGGCGGCAACTGCTTTACAATGTCTGTAACGAACTCGAACTCTTCGTAGAGTTTCTCTCCGCAATTCTCGCAGTACCACTGGAAGCCGTCCATCTCTTTAGTCTCGCGCTTGCGTTCAATTACTAAGCCTACCGTATTGGCTCCGCGCTGCGGCGAGTGCGGAGTGCGAGGCGGCAACAGAAACATATCGCCCTGACGAATATGAATATCGCGGGGCTGGCCTTCGTCGATGATTTTTACCACCACATCTCCTTCGAGCTGGTAGAACAGCTCTTCGCCCTCGTTGAAGTGATAATCCTTTCGCGAGTTCGGGCCGCCTACAATCATTACAATAAAATCTGTGTTCTCGTAGATGCACTGATTGCCCACCGGGGGTTTCAACAAATCCCTGTGCTCATCAATCCACGATTGCAAATGAAATGCGCCTGCTATTGCCATTGTTGTTCTCCCAAATTGAGATCGTTCCGTATACCCTTCCCTATCCGCAGCTATAGTGCTGCTGCGGTGCCGCAAAATACCCCGCGCAGCGTAAATGTGCGCAGCCTGTTCGCCCCACATCTCCCCTAAAACACACAAGCCCCATCACATGGTGACGAGGCTTGCTTATTGAATGTCTGAATGTCGGTTCGAATTCTTCGAAGTGTGACAATGAAGTCCGTTACCGACCCACTTTGTCGATTCAGCCAATTACCGGCCCACGTTGTCGATTCAACCAGTTACCGGCCTACTCGGTCGATGCCGTCTGTGGGGCACTGCTGACGTAGCTTCCACGATGCAGAAAGTGTAGTGATCGGCACTGCCATTAAGCGTTCGCGAGCAATAAGGATTCCGCACTGACGGCAGATGCCATAGGTTTTCTCCTCGATACGAATCATTGCTTCGTCCAGCTTACGCAGATAATCGGTGGTGCGTTGAATTTGAGCATAGGTCTTTTCGCGCTCCACTGCTTCCGATCCTTGCTCAGCCATGTGCATGGAATACACCGCTGTTTCTTCGGAGGCTTCATAGTTCGTAAGATCTTCCAGGCGCTCTTTCAGCATGCGCAGCTCATCCAGCGTTTTTTCCTTTTCGCTTTCGATCAGCGCGCGAAACACTTTCAAATCCTTATCCGAATAACGAACGTTCGGCTTTGGCTTTACCGGCTCGGGAGTTGTGTACGAGGGCGTAGAAAGAAACTCGGTAATCTTCGGAGCGCTAATGGTAGGCGCAGACTGGGTGCGCTCGAACATCGCTTCGTTCTTCGAGGTGTCTTTCTTTACGCGCGGCTCCAGCTTCGGTGTAGCACGCTCGCTGGGCCTGCGAGAACGGCTGCGCACGGGGCCATTGCCACGAGATAACACAATTGCCTTGGCAGGTGCACCTTTAGAAGGCGCGGGTATTGCCACCACTTTGGTCTCGGGTGCTTTAGCCGGAACTTTTACCGGTGCTGCTTTCACAACTTCTTTTGCTACCACCTTCTTTGCCGGAGCTGCTTTTACCGCTACCGGCTTCTTCGCAACAACCTTCTTTGCTTCAACTTTTTTAGGTGCAACTTTCTTAGGTGCAACTTTCTTGGGCGCAACCTTCTTAGGCGCAACTTTTTTGGCTGCAACTTTCTTTGCCTGAACTTTTTTGGGCGACGCTTTCTTCGCCGCCGTCTTCTTTGCTGCTGTTCTCATCAGTCCCTTCTTTGGTGTTGTAGCTGCGGACTTTGCAGACCGCAACGGTGATTTCTTCATCACCGCTTTCGCTGTCGTCTTTTTGCCCTGAGCGTTGGTGGCGGTCTTGACATTACTCTTAACCTTCACATTCACTTTGCTCTTCGCCGTGCTTGGTGTGGCACGTTTGGACGTCGCTGCAGCGGTGCTCTTCTTCGTAACCTTCTTGGCTACGTTCTTGGTTGCCTTTGGGGCCACTTTTTTCGCAGCTTTCTTAACCGCCGGCTTTACAGCCTTCGATTTTGCCACTGCTTTTTTGACCTTCTTCGCTGAAGCGGTTGATGTTTTTTTACTCGACGATTTTGCCGCCGATTTCACCGATGTCTTTTTGGTCACTGGCTTCTTCTTGGTTGCCATGACAATCCTCGTTTGAAAGTGTACAGAAGTAGTTTCTTAATAAAACAACCTTCCAACCCTTCAACTTTGTCCCCGCCTCACGAAAAAAAGGTCGCGATTATAGCACCTGCATTCGATGCAGGCAACACATAGTTTTACACACAGCAAGCGCTGAGTATCTCGTCGTCCTTGTGCACCTTAATGCCTTCTTTGGTTACAAAGAGCATCATCAGGTTCACAAGATTCTTTGCGTACATCTGTGAAGCGTGGAAGGGCATACTTGCCGGTACGTTCACAGGTCCGATAATATGTACACCATTGCCGGTAACAACTGTTTCGCCGGGTTTGGTCTGGAAGGTATTTCCACCGGTTTCCGCCGCAAGGTCCACAATCACCGATCCGTTCTTCATCATGGCAATCATCTCGTCCGAAATAATCTTCGGAGCGGGCTTGCCGGGAATTGCTGCGGTGGTGATTACTACATCCGATTGAGCAATATGTTTTGCCAATCCTTCTTGCTGTTTCTTCTTGGCTGCTTCGCTCAATTCCTTGGCATAGCCGCCGCTGGTTTCCGTATCCTGTTCACCCAAATCGATATCAACGAACTTCGCACCCAAGCTCAACACCTGTTCGCGCACTGCAGGACGAACATCGAATGCTTCAACGATGGCGCCGAGTCGGCGAGCGGTAGCAATTGCTTGCAAGCCCGCAACGCCCGCACCGATTACCAAACACTTGGTAGGTGCAAGTGTTCCGGCAGCCGTTACCAACATGGGGAAGAATCGACCGCTATGGTTAGCAGCTGTAAGCACTGCCTTGTAGCCCGCTACCGAAGCCATGGACGAGAGAATGTCCATGCTTTGAGCACGGCTGATACGCGGAATCAATTCAAGAGCGAACGAGGTAATATTCTTTGCTTTGAGTGCGGCAATCACATCGGCATTCTTCCATGCATTCATGGTGCAGATCAATGTACTGTCGCTCTTCATGGTGGCCACTTCATCGGTGGTGGGTGCTTGCACTTTGCAAATCACATCGCTTTGTGCGCACACATCCTTTGCGCCCGGAAGAATCGTAGCTCCCGCACCGGTATAGGCATCGTCGTCGTATGCTGCCGCAAGTCCGGCTCCGGCTTGAACATTCACGGCAAAGCCCTTTGCCTTTAGTTGCTTTACTGCATCAGGTGTAAGAGCTACACGATGCTCGTTGGATTGTAACTCCGTCAGGACGCCGATATTCATTGGTACTCCGAGAGATTCTGGTGTCGAAAATTATCGTTCGCAAGGCACAAAAATAGCGAGGTAGCCCCGAATACGAGGACTGCCCCGCGCAGAGATTTTTCCCGCCGTTTAGATTACACGTACCGGCGCATGTTCCTTGCGAACAAGGCGCCCTACCGGCTGCGCAAAAGCTCCTAGTCCGTGGGCGTGCAAGCACTCTTCTACAGCCGCAGCGGATTCCTCTTGTACCGCCACAAGCAAGCCTCCACTGGTTTGCGGATCGCAGAGCAGAGCAAGTGTTGAGTAATGCTCATCGAATTGCTCAGCCAAACTCAAGGTCTGCGACATATTCAACCCCGAGCCGTAACTCAACCAATTTCTTTTTGTTCCGCCCGGCGTGCATCGAGCCGCAATGTAATCGTCCAATTGGGCGATACGCGGCAACGACTCGAAGGAAATCTCTGCGCTCACACCGCTGCCGGTACACATTTCCAGCAAGTGGCCAAGCAACCCAAAGCCCGTTACATCCGTCATGGCCGTAACGCCGTCTATTTGAGCCAAGGCAGCACCAATACTGTTGATACGAGTCATGGAAGCAGTAGCTACTCCATGATGCTTGGGCTTCAGCGTGCCATTTTTTTCTGCGGTGGTAAGTATTCCCACGCCCAACCCTTTGGTAAGGTACAGCAGAGAACCCTCAGTGGCTGTGGAGTTTTGCTTCAGGCGGGAAAGCTCCACCAGCCCGTTCACCGCCAAACCAAAAATGGGTTCCGGTGAATCAATGCTATGACCTCCCGCCAATGGTATGCCCGCTTCGGCACACACAGCGCGGCTTCCGCGAATCACCTGCGATGCAATCTCCGGCGCCAGTTTATCAACGGTCCATCCAAGAATAGCAATGGCCATCACGGGAGTTCCACCCATAGCGTACACATCGCTGATGGCATTGGCCGAGGCAATGCGGCCGAAGTCGTAGGGGTCATCCACAATGGGCATGAAAAAATCCGTGGTGCTGATGAGTCCGCGGCCATCACCCAAATCGTACACGGCAGCATCATCGCGCGTAGAGTTCCCCACGATCAAGCGCGGGTATTCGGCTCCGGCTTCATTCGTGTGCAGAATACGATCGAGCACTGCAGGAGACAGCTTGCAGCCGCAGCCCGCACCGTGACTGTATTGCGTAAGACGTATAGAAGAATGCTCGGCATTCTCGGCGTTGGTAGGAATCTCGTTGATCATTATACCATCCCTGCTATTCTTCGATTTCAACTTTTAGCTGTTTGTCAGCGGCAGCATTTGCGTTGTCTACTTTATCTGCTTCAACTGCTTTGTTTGCTTTATCTACTTTAACTGCTTTGTCTGCCTTAGCTCGCCGAAGGCGAGCCATGTAAAAACCATCGGCGTCATGTTTGCCCGGCTCCACACGGCGCTCATCTTCCAGTGTCCATTCCGGCGATTGTGCCAGGAACCACCGCACTTGATCTTCGCTCTCGGCCGGAAGTATACTGCAGGTGGCATACACCAAGGCTCCGCCCGGCGCAGTCATGGGCGCATATTGACGCAGAATATCCCGTTGAATAGTAACAAAGCGATCAATATCCGCAGCCGTGATATGCCACTTGGTATCCGGATTTCTGCGCAGCACTCCCAAACCGGAACAGGGCACATCGAGCAGTACGCGATCGGCGCTGCCGTGCTGACGCTTCACCACTTTGGTAGAGGTGATGGTACGTGTTTCTATAATACTCACGCCCGCCCTTCGAGCTCGCTGCGCCAGAGCCGTCAGCTTCCACTCTTCCGTGTCCATAGCAATCAAGCGACCCTTGTTGTTCATGAGTGCTGCTAAGTGCAGAGACTTCCCGCCACTGCCGGCGCAGGCATCTATTACCCTCATGCCCGGTTCTGCCATCAAGAACGGAGCAATACACTGCGAGCCGGCATCCTGAACTTCGAATAAACCGTCGCGAAACTCAGGTAGGGTAAACACATTGTAGTGATTCTCTAGCACTGTAGCCGTAGGGCTGAGTGCCGACGACGAGCAGGATATCTCGCGCGCACGAAGCTTTCTCTCCAACTCTTCTCTGGTCACTTTTAACGAGTTTGCCCTAAGCACCACTTTGGGTTCTGCATGCAAGGCATGAACCATGGAGTCCCACGACGCACCGAATTGCCGGGCGCCCAGTTCATCCAGCCAATCCGGATAGGAGTAGGCCACAGCTCTGGTGGTACCGGCATCTGCCCAACGCTTGTGCACCAATGCGGCTTCCAGGCGATGCGCAGAAAGAATGCCACGCGGCACATACAGCGAGTGAAGCACGAGTGTAGCATGCACAAGCTTCAACGCATCGGATGCAGTATCGCAGGCGCTTATCGATAGTGCCACACACAAACGCCGCGCATTACGCACAATGAAATACAACGACTCCGCAAAGAACGACTTCTCTTCCGAATCCCAATGGGCGTTGGCCTTGAACTTCTTCTGCACCACACTGTTGGCAAAACGTCCCTGCGAAACCACCTCGAGAGTGGCTTGAGAAAGTTCGCGGCACAGGTGCTCGGTAATATTCATAGAGATGCGGTAGTATGCGGAAGATTGGTGACTTGCAAGATAGGCAAGGCAGAGAGAGTCCCGTGCAAAAAGTACTCGCTCGTGCAGTGCTCGTC